>NZ_JBFAAL010000005.1:98523-461797 GCF_040639715.1 Micromonospora sp. NPDC023737 | reverse complement strand
TCAACCACACCCTCACCCGCGCCGCCCTACGCGCCACCGAAGCCGGCGACTACGACGTCATCCACGCCCACGACTGGCTCGTCGCCCACACCGCGGTCACCCTCGCCGAGCACCTGGACCTGCCCCTGGTCACGACGATCCACGCCACCGAGGCCGGCCGGCACCAGGGCTGGCTGCCCGAGGAGATGAACCGCACCATCCACGGCGTCGAACACTGGCTCAGCAACTCCTCCACGCGGGTGATCGCCTGCTCGGGCTACATGCGGGACCAGGTCACCACCCTCTTCGAGGTGTCGACCGGCCAGATCGACGTGGTGCCCAACGGGGTCGACGACCGCGCCTGGCGGGCCCGGCCGCGCGCGGTCGCCTCGGCCCGGGCCCGGTTCGCCGCGGACGGCCCACTGGTCGGCTACGCGGGCCGGCTGGTCTACGAGAAGGGGGTGCAGCACCTGGTGCACGCCGTGCCGTACCTGCGGGCACGGTATCCCGGGCTGCGGGTGGTGATCGCCGGCGACGGGCCGTACCGGAACGAACTGGAGGAGGAGGCCCGGCAGCTCGCGCTCGGGTCGACCGTCCGGTTCACCGGTTTCCTGGACACCACCCAGCTACCCGCGATGCTGGGCGCGACCGACGCGACGGTCGTGCCCAGCCTCTACGAGCCGTTCGGCATGGTCGCGCTGGAGGCGGCGGCCGCCGGGGCGCCGCTCGCGGTCGCGGCCACCGGCGGGCTCGCCGAGATCGTCGAACCGGACGTCACCGGGGTGATCTTCCCGCACAGCGACCCGGACGCCCTCGCCGGCGCGGTCGACCGGCTCCTTGGCGACGAGGTCTTCGCCCGGCGGGTCGCACGGCAGGCCCGGAGCATGGTCGGCCGTCGCTACAGCTGGGCCGCCATCGCCGCACGCACCGCGAGCAGCTACACCGTCGCCCGCCGCGAGCACGAGCCGGCCCAGGCCCCTCGCTCCGCCACCCGGGTCGGCGGTCCACGGCCGCGCATCACCATCCCCGAGGGAAACCTGCTCACCGCAGGCGGCACGGCCTGCTGACGGCAGCGTCCGCCACGCTGACCGTTCTGGTGGCCCCAGGAAAACCGGCGTCGGTGGCTATGGTGTAACCGGGGGTGACCAAGGGGGACGCGAGCGTGCGCCAGCTGCTGATCGCGGGCCGGTACCGGCTGGTCGACCTGGTCGGCACCGGCGGGATGGGCCGGGTCTGGCGGGCCCGCGACGAGATGCTGCACCGCGACGTGGCGGTCAAGGAGATCGTGCCGCCGGCCTGGCTGGCCGAGGCCGAGCGTGAGGACCTGCGCCGACGTACGCTGCGCGAGGCGCGGACCGCCGCCCGGCTCAATCACCCCAACGTGGTCCGGATCTACGACGTCGTACATGACCGGGAGAGCCCCTGGATCGTGATGGAGTACGTCAGCTCGCGTTCGGTGGAGCAGATCATCGCCGGCGACGGTCCACTCAGTCCGGCGAGAACGGCCCGGATCGGGCTCGCCGTGCTGGCCGCGCTGCGCGCCGCGCACTCCGCGGGAGTGCTGCACCGCGATGTCAAGCCGCAGAACGTGCTGGTCGCCGCGGACGGTCGCGTGGTGCTGACCGACTTCGGCCTGGCCACGTTCACCGGCGGAGACGCGGCCATGACCGGCCCCGGCATGATTCTCGGCTCGCCGCACTTCGTGGCGCCCGAACGCGCTCGCGACGGGGTGTCGGACCCGCGCACCGACCTCTGGTCGCTCGGTGCCACGCTCTACGCGGCCGTGGAGGGCCAGCCTCCGTACGCGCGGGACAGCGCGATGGCGACACTGACCGCGCTGGCCACCGAGCCGCCGGACCCGATGCGCCGGGCCGGTCCGCTGCGCCCGGTCCTCACCGGCCTGCTCCAGCGTGACCCGTGGCGACGGCTGACCGCTGCCGAGGCTGAGCCGCTGCTGCGCGCCGCCGCGACCGCCCCGGCGCCGGCCGCCGATACGCCGCAACCGCCGGAACCCGGCGCGACGTCGGCGGAGCCGGACCCGGAGGCACCGGCCTCGGCGGACGTGCACGAGCCGCCCTCGCCTCCACCGGCCCGGCTCGAACCGCTGGTCCGGGCCGGACGTGGACGACGCGTCGCACTCGGCTCGGCGGCGGCGCTGCTGGTGCTGCTCTCGACGGTCGGTGTGGGCCTGGCCCTGACAGACCGGACGGATCGGCAGGCGGAGCCGTCGGGCGGCGGAGCCGCTGCCAGCCCCACCGCCCCGCCAGCGGCGTTCGCCTGCGCCGCCGCCCCACCGCCGGGGGCCCGCCCCGTACCGTCGGTGCCGCCGCCGTCCGGCGCCCGCTTCCGCCTCGTGCCCGGCTGGACCTGGCACACCGACCCGGCCGGGTTCCGGATCGCCGCACCCGTCGACTGGCTCCTCTGGACCGAGGACGCGGTCACCTGCTTCCGCGAGCCCGGCGGCGCGCGGGTGCTCAGCGTCGAGGCGAGCGCGGCCCGGGCCGACCCGACCCTCTGGTGGCAGGCGGAGGAGCGGCGGCTCACCAGCGGCGGATCCCTCCCGGGCTACCACCGGGTCGACATCTCCCCCATGGACATCTTCGATGGCGGGGCGGTATGGGAGTGCGCCTGGCTCAACGCGGCCGGCGAGCGGATGCACACCGCGCGGCTGCTGGCGAACACCTCGGCCGACCGCGCGTACACCGTCTCATGGTTGACAAAAGAGTTCGACTGGCAGGTCAACGCGACATACTTCGCGATGATCCGGCAGAGCTTCACCCCGAGCACATAGCTCTCCCTTGTGGACGGCCAGGGGGCTGCCGCGCCGCGCGAGCCGTTGACTAAAGTGATCTCGCTCTGGCGCTCAAGAACCCTGGGGAGGGTGAGCCGACATGATGGGTCCCTCGCACGCGCTGTCGGGCGCGACGGTGTGGCTGGCCGGCTCCTGGGCGCTGGACCAGTTCGCCGACTACCACCAGTCGCCGCTCGCGCTCGCCGTCGGCACCGCCGTCTGCGCCGGCGGCGCGCTCTTCCCGGACCTCGACCTCTCCGGCAAGGTGACCACCAACCAGGGTGGCGCCACGGTGGCCCGCACCTTCGGCGTGGTCAGTCTCTTCTTCGCCGAGGTGATGGAGAAGATCTCGCTCGGCGTCTACTACGCGACGAAACTCAGCAAGGATCCGAAGCGAAAGAACGGCCACCGGACCCTGACCCACACCGTGCCGTTCACGGTGCTGATCGGCTGGGGCACCACGGCGCTCTGCGCGGCGTACGGCAAGTGGGCCGTCATCGGGGTGCTGTTCTTCACCATCGGTCTGGCCCTGCGCGGCCTCTTCGACAAGTGGGCGGAACGGGCCGGCTGGGTGATCGTCACGCTCGTGTCGTTGGCCGCGGCCTGGTTCACCTACGCCAACCTGCCCGGTGGCCGGGGCTACCCGTTGATCGGCACGGCCCTGGGCGTGGGCTGCTTCGTGCACATCCTCGGCGACATGATCACCCGCGCCGGCGTACCCATCCTCTGGCCGATCCCGATCAAGCGTCGGATGTGGACGATGATCGGGTTGCCCAACAAGATCGCGTTGCGTACCGGCAGCAAGGGCGAGACGGTGGTGCTGAGGGTGGTGATGACCGTCGTCGCGCTGCTCGCCGCGACCGGGCTGGTGGCCCGCCCGGTGTTGCAGCGGTTCGACATCGAGATCTGACCGGCCCCGGCTTCGCACCAGCCGATCCCGTGACGTCAGATTCGCGCCCGGCCGCCGAGCCGGCTCCGCTCGGCGGAGCGCGGCCCGGCGGCCACGTGACGCCGGACGCGCCGGACCTCGTCGCCGCCGACGAGGCCGTTCCCACGTTCTGGCGTACGTTGGGCCTGCCCGGCCTCGCCGACGTACACGTGCACTTCCTGCCGCCGCGGCTGCTGCGCCGAGTCTGGGCGTACTTCGACGCGGCCGGACCGCTGGTCGGCACCGAGTGGCCGATCCGCTACAGGTGGAGCGACACCGAGCGGGTCGCGCACCTGCGCCGGCTCGGGGTGCGGGCGTTCAGCGCGCTGGCGTATGCGCACCGGCCCGGGATGGCTGCCGACCTGAACCGGTGGACCCTCGACTTCGCCCGGACCACCCCCGGCTGCCTGCCCTCGGCCACCTTCTTCCCGGAGCCGGACGCCCTCCGCTACGTCGACGAGGCGTTGGCGGCCGGCGCGCGGGTGTTCAAGGTGCACGTCCAGGTCGGGGGGTTCGCGCCGGCCGATCCGGAGCTCGACGGCGTCTGGGGGCTGCTCGCCGAGGCCGGCGTGCCGGTGGTGGTGCACGTCGGGCACGCCCCGGTGGGCACCGCGCACACCGGGCCGGAGTCGTTCGCCGCCCTGCTCGCGCGGCACCCGATGCTGACCGCCGTGGTGGCGCATCTGGGCGCACCCGACTATCGCGCCTTCCTCGACCTCGCCACCAGGTACGAACGGGTCCGGCTGGACACCACGATGGTGTTCACCTCGTTCTTCGACCGGTTCGTGCCGTTCCCGGCCGAGGAGCTGCCCCGGCTGCGTGAGCTGGGGCTCGGCGGAAAGGTGCTGCTCGGCAGCGACTTCCCGAACATCCCGTACCCGTACGCCGAGCAGCTGGCCGGGCTGGCCCGGCTCGACCTCGGCGACGACTGGCTGCGCGCCGTCTGCTGGAGCAACGCCGCAACCCTCTTCGGCCTGGACTGAGCCGCCGGCCCACCCCGGTGCGCACCTCAGCGGCTGGTGAGGATGACGAGTTGTCGGGTCGCCCGGGTCATCGCGACGTAGCGGTCGACGGCGCCCTCGATGCCCGCCCCGAACCGCTCCGGGTCGACGAGTACGACCAGGTCGAACTCGAGCCCCTTCGACAGCTCCGGGGCCAGCGACCGGATGCGGGGCGTGCCCTGGAACGTGGCGTCCCCGATGACGCAGGCGATCCCGTCGGCGTTCGCGGCGAGCCAGGTGTCCAGGACCGGGTTCAGATCGGCGGCGCACCCGTGTACGACGGGGAGGCCGCTGCCACGGATCGAGGTCGGCACGTTGGCGTCCGGGAGCACGGCCCGGATGACCGGCTCGGCTTCGGCCATGACCTCGCTCGGCGTCCGGTAGTTGACGCTCAGGGAAGCCACGTTGATCCGGTCGAGCCCGATCCGCTCGAGCCGTTCCTGCCACGTTTCGGTGAACCCGTGCCGGGCCTGGGCACGGTCCCCCACGATGGTGAAGCTCCGGGACGGACAGCGCAGCAGCAGCATCTGCCACTCGGCGTCGGTCAGCTCCTGCGCCTCGTCCACGACGATGTGCGCGAACGGGCCGGCGAGCCGGTCCGGCTCGACGCTGGGCAGCACAGCCTCGTCGACCAGGGCATCCTGGAGGTCCAGTTGGCGCAGGCTCGCCAGCACACCTTCACCGTCGTCATAGGCATGGGCCTCGATCAGCTCGTCGACGACCGTGGCCATGCGCTCGCGTTCGACGGCGACGGAGGCGTCGTTCCGGCGCTTGCGCTCCGACGCCTGAGGATCGCCGAGGCGTTGCCGGGCCGCGTCGAGGAACGGCAGGTCGGAGGTGGTCCAGGCCCGGGGGTCGTCGCGCTGTAGCCTCCGGATCTGCTCCGGGGTGAGCCAGGGCGCGCACCTGCGCAGGTATGCGGGGACCGACCACAGGTCCCCGACGAGGTCGGCCGGGTCGAGCAACGGCCAGGCCCGGTTGAAGGTCGTCCGCAGCTCCCTGTTTCTCGACAGCGAGCCGCGGACCAGGTCCTCCGGCTCGTCGCCGTCGTACCTGTCCATCAGGATGGTGAGCAGCTCCGACCAGATCTCGTCGCGTGCCTCGTTGTGCGGGGCGCCGGGCCCCGGCGCCTCGAACGCCTCCGCCCAGTCGTCGGCGCTCAACCAGATGTCGGCCTCGTCCGTCGTGACCGTCATCCCCTCGGCCGGCGGTTCCTCGTAGAACCGGACGGCCGCCTCGATCGCGTTGACCAGTTCCGCGGACGACTTCAGGAGCGCCACCTCCGGGTCGGTCTCCACAGCGGCCGTGGTGCCCTCGGGGACGAGATCCCGCAGGGTGCAGATCTGCACGTCCTCCTCACCGAGGCTGGGCAGCACGTCGGCGACGTAGGCCAGGTAGGGCTGGTGCGGTCCGACGAACAGCACACCGCCCCGCCGGCGACCGAGGCGAGGATCGGCGTAGCGGAGGTACGCGGTGCGGTGCAGGGCGACGACTGTCTTCCCGGTACCCGGACCGCCGTCGACGACGAGCGCGCCGCTCGACCCCGCGCGGATGATGGCGTCCTGGTCGGCCTGGATCGTGCCGAGCACGTCCCGCATCCGGTCCGACCGGCTGCTGCCCAGGCTGGCGATGAAGGCGGACTGGTCGTCGAGCGCGGCGGCGTGCCCCTCGAAGCCGTCCGGGGTGAACACCTCGTCCCAGTAGTCGGTGATCCGGCCGTGGGTCCAGCGATACCTGCGGCGGCTCGCCAGTCCCATCGGGTTGGCGTGGGTCGCTCCGAAGAACGGCTCGGCTGCCGGAGAGCGCCAGTCGAGCAGCAGCCGCCGACCCGAGCTGTCCGTGAGGCCACGTCGTCCGATGTACACGGGCTCCGGGTCGTCTGCGCTGACCATGTGTCCGAGGCACAGGTCCAACCCGAAACGGCGTAGCGCGCGCAGGCGAGCGGCGAGTCGGCGGACCTCCTGGTCCCGGTCCAACGCCTGCCGCCCCTTGCCGCCGGGCGCCTTGCGCGCGGCATCGAGGCGCTCGGACAGATCGGTGAACAGTTGCTCGAGGGTTTCCTCCAGGGCCGCGAAATACCGCTCGTCGCTCGCGATCAGCATCGGGTCTGCCTTGGCCGAGAGGCGCTCGGGAAGGTCGAACACGCTGCCATTCCGTGAATTCAATTCATCAGTTCCGATCTGAGTCGCTGGCCGCCACCACGCGCCGCAGCGCGTCACCGGTTTTATTTCCGCAGGTCCCGGCATCGGTCAGCGATTCTGCGGCACCACCCGGGTCTTGCCGCAAGCCCCCCGGTGCGCTATATGTTGAAAGTGGCGGGGAGCAGAGCTCCCCCTTTTTCTTCGTCACCTCCCGGGGCGAGACCTCCTCGCACAATCAGCGACCCGACGCGTACGACGCCTCGGGAGGACCCGCCACCGCCATTTTCGAGGCGGGCGTGGCGACCGGCTCGACATCCTTGAAGTGAGGCCGCCCCGGAGGGTCGGGCTCGGCATCGTGATCGGCGACCTGCTGCGATGCGCCCCGGCTTCAGGGCGTGATCTCATCCGCCCCACACCGCCGCAGGCGGCAGGCCGCCTGCTACCTTAGGGCTCCTAAGTTATTTCTTAGTGAGGGAAAGGACCGCATGCCACGGCAGGGTTTGACGAGTGCGCGGGTCACTGCCGCGGCAGCGGAGCTGGCGGACACGGTCGGGTTGTCGCGGTTGACCGTCGCGGCGGTCGCGCGGCAGTTCGGGGTTTCGGATGCCGCGCTGTACGTGCACGTGCGCAATCGTGACGCGCTGATCGAGCAGGTCGCCGTGCGGGCAGCCGCCACGTTCGCCGACCGGCTCGCGCTGGCCGTGGCGGGTCGCTCGGGTCGGCAGGCCCTGGTCGGCTTCGGCGAGGCCTGGCGCACCTTCGCGACATCCCACCCCGGGCAGTACGCCGCCACTCAACTGCAGTTGCCGCCCGAGGTCGGTACGAATTCGCCAGGCCATCTCCGCCTCATCGAACTGAGCTACGCGATGCTGCGCGGGTACGGGCTCGACGAGCCGGAGCTGACCGACGCGATCCGTTTCGTCCGCAGCACCTTTCACGGTTTCGCGTGCCTGGAAACCGTCGAGGGGTTCGGCCATCCCCGCGATATCGACGTGTCGTGGAGCAGCATCCTCGACGCGATGCACACCACCCTGAGCAATTGGCCGACCAGAACCGAGGAGCGGCAGTGACGACCTTCGAAAGTCATGATCAGCACGTCCGGTCAGCGGACGGCACACCCCTGGTGGTCCGGGTCACCGGCACCGGCGACCCCGTCGTCCTGGTGCACGGGTCGGGCGGCGGGCTGCACTCCTGGGCCACCGTCGCCGACCGACTCGCCGAGGACCACGAGGTGTGGATGCCGGCCAGACGCGGCTACGGACCGAGTGCGGTTCCAGCCGGGAGCAAGTCCTTCGCGGACGAGGTTGCCGACCTGGCGGCCGTGATCCAGGCGGCGGGCGCACCCTCGGGTAAGCGGGTGCACCTCGTCGGAGCCTCCTACGGGGCGACCCTGTCGCTGCACACCGCGTTGTCGATTCCGCGCGAGCTGCGCTCCCTCGCTCTCTTCGAGCCGCCGCTCTTCGCCGCCGGCCCGGAGACCGCGCCCCTGCGCGACCGGTACCGCGCTGCCTTCGAACGCGACGACCATCGCGCGATGGCCGCGACGCTGAACGAGGTGACCCGGGTCCCGGCCGAGGTTGTCGCGGCGCTCGCCGCCGTAGCCGGTGACCGGACCCCCGACCCGGTCGAGGCACGGCGGTCGGCGGTCGGCTGGCTGCACGATCTCGAAGCGCTGGCCGAGGACGGCACGGAGGTCGGGCGCTGGTCCGCGATAGCCGTACCCACCCTTCTCATGCAGGGCGCCGACACCTGGGAGCCGATGCCCACCACGATGAACGCCCTCGCGGAGGCGATGCCGCGGGCCCGCCGAGTCATCTGGCCGGGGCAGTCACACTTCGTGACCATGACGGCGCCCGACCTGGTCGCGGCCGCCCTGCGCGACTTCTTCGCCGACCTTCCGGCATAGCCCAAGGTCGCCGCGACACCCCTGAAGTCGGGCAATCCAGATGCCCGGGACGGCCCGGCAGGAAGGAAGACGAGTCGATCAGGACAGGGGCCCCGTCGCCGCCGGCGCACCCGGCAGGGCGGCGGGGCCCCTTCCGCTCTCCGCGACCGGCGTTCGCGCATCCGGGCAGGCCACAGCTGGAAAACAACTATTGACGGCGCCGTGAACGTGTCCTACGGTTCCGTCGAAACGGTTAGTCGAAACGCTTCGACAGCCGGGTGGGAGCGTGACCAAAGGAGGTGCGCGATGGCAACGATGCATGACGTCGCGCGCCTCGCCCGGGTCTCGGTCAGCACCGTGTCGTACGTGTTGACCGGCACGCGCCCCATCTCCCAGGCCACCCGCGCCAAGGTGCTCGCGGCCATGGCCGAACTCGGCTACCAGCCCAACGCCATGGCGCGCGGGCTGGCCAGCCGGCGCAGCCGGATCGTCAGCCTGCTGATGCCGATGGACGAGCGCGGGCTGGGCGCCACCGAGACGGCCTTCGTGACCGGCGCGGCGGCCGCAGCGAGCGCCGCCGGCTACCACCTGGTCCTCTCCCCCGTCGGCGACCTCGACGACCTCCGCCGGCTGGCGAGCCAGCGAATGCTCGACGGCGCCGTGCTGATGGAGGTACAGGTCGAGGACGAACGCGTCACCACGCTCCAGGAGGCCGCAGTGCCGCTGGTGCTGATCGGCCGCACCGGCGACACCACCGGCCTGTCGTACGTGGACATCGACTTCGACCAGACCGTCCGGGAGGCCGTCGACCACCTGGTCGGCCTCGGGCACCGGCGCATCGTCTACGTGAACCACTCGGCGGCCGCCATCGCTACCGGCTACGGGCCGGCCGTACGTACCCGGGACGCCTTCGTGACGGCGATGACCGGCCACGGCCTGGAGCCCCTGATGATCCCGGCACAGGACAGCGCGGCCGGCGGGCGGGCGGCCCTGGCCGCGGCGCTCGCGGAGGCGCCCGACCTGAGCGCCGTGCTGGTCATGAACGAGAACGCGATCTTCGGGATCCTCGGCGAACTGACCAACCGGGGCCTCGCGGTCCCGCACGACGTCTCCGTGGTCTCGATGGTGACCTCACCTCAGGTCGCCGAGCTGGCCACCCCCGCGCTGACCGCGATGACCTCCCCGGGCTCGGCGCTCGGACGGATCGCGGTCGAGGCGCTGCTGCGCCATGTCGAGAACGCGGGGGACGCCCAGCACCAGCAGCTGCTGCCGTGCACGTTGGAGGTGCGGGGATCGACCTCCCCGGCCGCACGGGAGGTCGCCGTCATCGGCGGCGACCACAGCGACCCGACCGGCTCCGGCCCGCCGGGGACGTGACACACGTCGGCCCGCCGTCGCGCTGCCACGCGACGACGGGCCAGGTAAGTACCGGCACGATACTCACCAGGAGGATAGCAATGAGGCGATTCCGTAGGGTGATCGCTGCGGTCGCACTGGCCGCCACGGCGGCGACCACGGTGGCCGCGTGCGGCAGCGACGAGGGCGGCGACGGCAGCGATGCCAAGACCCTCAAGCTCTGGCACTACGAGAGCGAGAACAGCGCGATGGGGATCGCCTGGGACCGCGCGATCCAGATCTTCAAGGACGAGCACCCGGGCGTCGAGGTCCAGTTCGAACGCAAGGCGTTCGAGCAGATCCAGCAGAACGCCGGCATGATCATCAACTCGTCCGAGGGCCCGGACCTGATGGAGTACAACAAGGGCAACGCGACCGCGGGCCTGCTCTCCTCCCAGGGACTGCTCACCGACCTGAGCGGTGAGGCGACCAAGCGCGGCTGGGACAAGGAGCTCAGCCCCAGCCTGCAGACCACCGCCCGCTACAGCGACAAGGGCGTGATGGGCTCGGGCAACTGGTACGGCGTGCCGAACTACGGCGAGTACGTCATGGTCTATTACAACAAGGACCTCTTCGACAAGTACGGCGTCAAGGTGCCGACCACGCTCGACGAGATGACCAAGGTGATGGACACCTTCGTCAGCAAGGGTGTCACTCCGCTGGCCGAGGCCGGCGCCGAGTACCCGGCCGGTCAGCTCTTCTACCAGCTGGCGCTCTCCAAGGCCGACCGGAAGTTCGTCGACGACTACCAGCTCTACAAGAACCCGGTGGACTTCAAGGCGGACCCGCTGAAGTACGGCGCGGAGGCCTTCGCCGACTGGGTGAACAAGGGCTACGTCGCCAAGGACTCGGCGAGCCTGAAGGCCGAGGACATGGGCACCACCTTCATCTCCGGCAAGGCGCCGATGATCGTCTCCGGCAGCTGGTGGTACGGCCGCTTCAAGGACGAGATCAAGTTCAACTGGGACTCCTTCCTGTTCCCCGGCAACAAGTTCCACGCGGGCTCGTCGGGCAACCTCTGGGTGGTCCCGACCAACAGCAAGGCCAAGGGCCTCGCGTACGACTTCATCGACATCACCCTGCGCCCGGAGATCCAGGCGCTGATCGGCAACAACGGTGGCGTGCCGGTCGCCGCGGACCCGTCGAAGATCACCGACCCGAAGAACAAGAAGCTGATCGAGAACTTCAACGTGATCAGCCAGCAGGACGGTCTGGCCTTCTACCCGGACTGGCCGGTGCCCGGCTACTACGACGTGCTGGTCTCCGGATTCCAGGGTCTGATCAACGGCTCCAAGAAGCCCGACCAGGTACTCGACGCGATCGCCAAGCCGTACGACGACGGCGTCAAGGAGATCACCGGCAAGTGACACGGCGAGGGGTGGGCGCGTCCGGCGAGACCGGCACGCCCACCCCGCCGGGAAGGATCTCCCATGGCACTCTCCGAGACCGTGGCCGGCCCGGAACGGCCCGCCACCTCCACCGAACCCGCGGCGGCCCGCCGCAGGCGCGGCAGCGGCCGCGCCGGATACTGGCTCTACCTGCTGCCCGGCGCGGTGCTCTTCATCCTGGTGATCGGCGCGCCGCTGGTGGGCACCCTCTACCTCTCGCTGACCAAGTGGTCCGGCGTCGGCGATCCCACCTTCATCGGCCTGGAGAACTACCGCCACCTGCTGCATGACCAGGTGTTCTGGACGTCCTTCAAGAACACCCTTGCGATGATCATCGCGATGGTGGTGGTGCCGACCCTGCTCGGGCTGGTGCTCGCCGCCGCGCTCTTCGACGTCATCGGGCGGAAGTTCAAGCCACGGACCGCCGCAGCGCTGCGTGCCGCCTTCTACCTGCCGCAGGTGCTGCCGGTCGTGGTGGCCGGCATCGTCTGGGGCTGGATCCTGCGCCCGGACGGCGCGTTCAACAGCCTGCTCGACGCGATCGGCCTCGGCGCGCTGCGGCACGACTGGCTGGGCGACCCGAACACCGCCATGCCCAGCGTGATGGCGGTGATGATCTGGGTGCAGATCGGCTACCCGGTGGTCGTCTTCATGGCCGCGCTGCAACGGGTCGACCCCGAGCTGTACGAGGCCGCCGAGGTCGACGGCGCCAACTGGTTCCGCCGGTTCCGGGCCATCACGCTGGCGCAGATCCGGCCCGAGACCTTCGTGGTGGCGCTGACCTGCACCATCGCGGCGCTGAAGGTGTTCGGCCCGGTGTTCGCGCTGACCCGGGGCGGGCCGGAGAACACGACCAACGTGCCGTCGTACTTCGCCTACTACACGTTCTTCAAGAAGCTTCAGGTCGGCTACGGCTCCGCGATCTCCACTGTGCTCACCCTGATCATCATCCTGGTGGCCGTGGTGTTCATCTGGTTGCAGTACCGCGCCGAGCGCCAGGACCGGGGGGTCTGACATGACCGTCACGCTCACACCGGCCGAGAACGCGGTGACCCCGCGACGGCCGCAGCCGGCCCGCGACCGGCACCACCGCGGCGCGAGCCGCTGGATCGTCCTGGTCCTGGTCACCCTCGGCGCGCTCGCCATGCTGGTGCCGTTCGTGTTCATGCTGCTCAACGCGTTCAAGTCGCCCGGCGACTACTCGTCGGGCGGACCACTGAGCTGGCCCTCGGAGTTCTACACCAAGGGCCTGCGGAACTACTGGACCCAGGTCAACTTCCCGCTCAAGCTGTGGAACTCGGCGCTCATCGCCGGTTCCGTCGCGGTGCTCGGCGTCGTCGTGTCGCTGCTCAACGCGTACGCCCTGGGCATCGGCCGGGTCCGCGGCCGGCTCTGGATCGTGGGGCTCTTCCTGCTGGCCAACATGCTGCCGCAGGAGGCGCTGATCTACCCGCTCTACTACGTGGCGAAGCAGATCGGCCTCTACAACACCCAGCTCTCGGTGATCATCATCTTCACCGTCATCCAGAGCGCGTTCGGTACCTACCTGCTCGCCTCCGTGCTCGGCACCTTCCCCCGCTCGCTGCTCGAGGCGGCGGCCCTGGACGGTGCGGGCAAGTGGAAGATCCTCTGGCGGGTGGTCTTCCCCAACCTCCGGCCGACCCTCGCGGTGCTGCTCATCTTCTTCTTCATCTGGACCTGGAACGAGTTCCTGATCCCGCTGGTCATGCTCATCGACAACTCCACGCAGACCATCCCGGTCGCGCTGGCGTCGTTGCAGGGCGACCGGCTGATGGACGCCCCGACCACCAACGCGGGCGCGCTGATCAGCCTGGTGCCGGCCATCCTCTTCTTCCTCATCTTCCAGCGCACCCTCTCGCGCGGCATCACGGCAGGAGCCGAGAAGTGAAGTTCACCGACGGTTACTGGCAACTGCGACCCGGTGTCACCGTGCTGCGCCCCGGCGCGGTGGAGTCGGTCGAGCCGGACGAGCGCGCTCTCACCGTCTTCGCCCCCACCGGCCGGATCACCAGTCGCGGCGACACCCTCAACCGTCCGGTCGTCACCGTACGGTTCTTCTCGCCCGCCGACGGGGTCATCGGCGTCACCATCGCCCACCACCTCGGCGAGGCACCGAAGCTGCCCCGGTTCGAGGTGGCCGCCGGCGACGACCACCCGGTCGAGGTCGACGTCGCCGGGCACGTCGCGACGGTGACGAGCGGCGACCTGAGCGCCCGGATCGCGCTGGCCGACGGCTGGCAGGTCGACTTCCTGCACGGCGATCGGCTGCTGACCTCGTCCACGGCGCGCAGCATCGGCGTCGTCACCGACGCCGACGGCCGCGAGTACGTGCACGAGCGGCTCGGGCTCGACGTGGGCGAGACCGTGTACGGGCTGGGCGAACGGTTCGGCGCGTTCGTCAAGAACGGCCAGGTCGTCGACATCTGGAACGCCGACGGCGGCACCGCCAGCGAGCAGGCGTACAAGAACGTGCCGTTCTACCTCAGCAACCGCGGCTACGGAGTCTTCGTCGACCACCCGGAGCACGTGGCGTTCGAGATCGGTTCGGAGGTGGTGTCGCAGACGCAGTTCAGCGTCGAGGGTCAGACGCTCACCTACTACCTGATCGACGGTCCGACGCCGAAGGACGTGCTGCGGCGCTACACGGCGTTGACCGGCCGACCGGCCCGGGTGCCGGCCTGGTCGTACGGGTTGTGGCTGTCGACGTCGTTCACCACCTCGTACGACGAGAAGACCGTCACCGAGTTCATCGACGGGATGGCCGAACGGGACCTGCCGCTGTCGGTGTTCCACTTCGACTGCTTCTGGATGCGGCAGTTCCACTGGGTCGACTTCGTCTGGGACCCGGCGACCTTCCCCGACCCGGAGGGCATGCTGCGCCGGCTGCACGAGCGTGGCCTGAAGGTGTGCGTCTGGATCAACCCGTACATCGCGCAGCGCTCGTACCTGTTCGAGGAGGGTCGCCGCCACGGCTACCTGGTCCGCCGGGCGGACGGGTCGGTCTGGCAGTGGGACAAGTGGCAGGCCGGCATGGCGCTGGTGGACTTCACCAACCCGGACGCGGTCGCCTGGTTCACCGGCAAGCTCAAGGCGCTGCTCGACATGGGCGTCGACTGCTTCAAGACCGACTTCGGTGAGCGCATCCCGACCGACGTGGTCTGGCACGACGGCTCCGACCCGCAGCGCATGCACAACTACTACACCCACCTCTACAACAAGGCGGTCTTCGAGCTGCTGGAGGCCGAGCGCGGGGAGGGCGAGGCGGTGCTCTTCGCCCGGTCCGCGACCGCTGGTGGGCAGCAGTTCCCGGTGCACTGGGGCGGCGACTGCGAGTCGACGTTCGTGTCGATGGCCGAGTCCCTGCGCGGCGGGCTGTCGCTGGCCGCGTCCGGGTTCGGCTACTGGAGCCACGACATCGGCGGCTTCGAGGGCACCCCGGACCCGGCGGTGTTCAAACGGTGGATCGCGTTCGGACTGCTCTCCTCGCACTCCCGGCTGCACGGCTCCGGCTCGTACCGGGTGCCGTGGGCGTTCGACGACGAGGCCGTCGACGTGCTGCGGCACTTCACCCGGCTCAAGATGAGCCTGATGCCGTACCTCGCGGCGGTCGCCGAGGAGGCACACCGCGACGGCGTGCCCATGATGCGGCCGATGGTGCTGGAGTTCCCGGACGACCCGACCGCGGCTTACCTCGACCGGCAGTACATGCTCGGTCCCGACGTCCTCGTGGCGCCGGTGATGAGCGCCGACGGGGAGGTGACGTTCTATGTGCCGGCCGGCACCTGGACCCACCTCGTGACCGGCGAGCAGCTCACCGGCCCGGCGTGGTTCACCGAGAAGCACGAGTTCGACAGCCTGCCCGTGCTGGCCCGGCCCGGCGCGGTGATCCCGTTCGGGAACCGCACCGACCGGCCGGACTACGAGTGGGCCGACGGCGTACGCCTGCGGCTCTTCGCGCCGGTGGAGGGCCAGCGGACCCGGGTACGGGTGCCGTCGCCCGGGAACGGGCCGGTCGCCGAGTTCGAGGTGCGCTACGCGGACGGCGCAGCCGCCGCCGAACTGGTGGCGGGAGAGTCGACGGGACACCACTGCGAGATCCAGGGAGTGCAGCGATGAAGGGGTACGTCTTTCCCGAGAGCTTCGTCTGGGGGTCGGCCACCGCCTCGTACCAGATCGAGGGGGCGGCCACCGAGGACGGCCGGGGCCGGTCCATCTGGGACACCTACAGCCACACCCCCGGCCGGACGTTGAACGGCGACACCGGTGATGTGGCCGCCGACCATTACCACCGCTGGCGGGAGGACCTGGGGCACATCGCCGACCTGGGCCTGAGCGCCTACCGGTTCTCCATCTCGTGGCCCCGGGTGCAGCCGGGCGGCTCCGGCAGGTTCAACCAGGCCGGCATCGACTTCTACTCCCGGCTCGTCGACGGGCTGCTCGAACGCGGGGTCCGCCCGGTGGCGACCATGTACCACTGGGACCTGCCGCAGGAGCTGGAGGACGCCGGGGGCTGGGCGTCGCGGGAGACGGCGCTGCGCTTCGAGGAGTACGCGGCCGGCATCGTCGGGGCACTGGGCGACCGGGTGCACACCTGGACCACGTTGAACGAGCCGTGGTGCTCCGCGTACCTGGGCTACGCCTCCGGCGTGCACGCGCCGGGGCGTACCGAGCCGGCGGCGGCGCTGGCCGCGGTGCACCACCTGAACCTCGCGCACGGCCTGGCCGGGCGCGTGGTGCGGGAGACCGCCCCGGCGGCGGACCTGTCCGTGACGCTGAACCTGCACGTCGTCCGCGCGGCGTCCGACTCTGCGGCCGACCGCGACGCGGTACGACGGATCGACGCTCTCGCGAACCGCGCCTTCCTCGGCCCGATGCTGGACGGCGCCTACCCGGCCGACCTGCTGAGCGACACGGCGTCCGTCACCGACTGGTCGTTCGTGCGCGACGGCGACGAGAAGGTCATCGCGGTGCCGCTGGACGTGCTCGGGGTCAACTACTACTCCAGCACGCTGGTCCGTGCCTGGGACGGGGTGTCGCCCCGTTCCGACGCGGACGGGCACGGCAAGTCGGCGGCGACGCCATGGGTGGCCGCCGACGACGTGGACTTCCTGCCGCAGCCCGGCCCGCACACGGCGATGGGCTGGAACATCGACCCGGAGGCGTTCACCGAACTGCTGCTTCGCCTGCACCGTGAGTACCCGAGCCAGCCGCTGATGATCACCGAGAACGGCGCGGCCTTCGACGACGTGGTGTCGGCCGACGGCACGATCCAGGACGACCGGCGTATCGACTACCTGCGCCGGCACATCGCCGCGGTGGCCGACGCCCGGGCGCAGGGCGCGGACGTGCGTGGCTACTTCGTCTGGTCGCTGCTCGACAACTTCGAGTGGGGCTACGGGTACGACCGCCGGTTCGGGATCATCCGGGTCGACTACGACACGCAGGTCCGGACCTGGAAGCAGAGCGCGCACTGGTACAAGCAGCTCGCGGCCACCGGCCGCCTGGAGCCGGCCACGTCCTGACCGTGGGCGTGGCCGGCTGACGACCACGAGGGTTCGGACGCGGGATGCCGTGCGAGTCGCACGGCATCCCGCGGGTGGACCTACCCCGCCGGCAAGCGGGACCGCTGGTCACGCGCCTTCTTCGTGCGCCACCTGAATGATCGTCTTGCCGGGCGTACGACGGCGGCGGGCGAACGCGGAGGCCGTCTCGGCGAGCGGTCGCACCTCACCCACGATGGGCTTGAGCCGGCCGGCCCGGAGGCGTTCGGCGAGGTCGGTCAGCCGGGCGCGATCGGGTTCGACGACGAAGAAGATGGCGCGCCCGTCCTTGGGCTGCACGGTGGGTGGCACGGCGATGGTGACCACCGTGCCGCCCGGGCGTACCAGTTCGGTCGATCGTTCGAGGATCTCGCCGCCGATGACGTCGAACACCACGTCCACCTCGCCGACCTGCCGCAGATCGTCGGCGGCCAGGTCGACGAAGGTGTGCGCGCCGAGGCCGAGCGCCACCTCGCGGTCGTCGGCTCGGCCGGTACCGATCACCCGGGCGCCCACCTCCCGCGCGAGCTGGACGGCGATCGAGCCGACACCGCCGGCGGCGCCGTGGATGAGGACGGTCTGGCCGGTCCTGAGCTGGGCGTGGTCGAACAGTCCCTGCCATGCGGTCAGACCGGAGATGGGCAACGCGGCGGCCACCGCGTGGTCGATGTCGGCCGCGAGGGGGGCGAGGTTGCGAGCCTCCACCGCGGTGTACTCGGCCAGGGATCCGTTGCGGGCCCAATCGGTCAGCCCGAACACCCGCTGGCCCACGGTGAGGCCGGTGGTTCCGTAGCCGAGCTCGACCACGGTTCCGGACAGCTCGTGCCCGGGAATGCTGGGTGTCCGGTCGCGGCCGGCGCGATCGGTCCACGTCGCGGGCCAGTCGAGCTCACCCGGGGTGAAGCCCGCGGCGTGCACGCGCACGATGACGTCGTTCTCCGCGGCGTGGGGGTGGGGCATGTCGGTCAGGGTTAGGCCGCCGATACCCGCGTCGCGGTCGCGTACGGTGATCGCTCGCACATCGAATCCTTTCAGGAACGTTCGTCGGTACGGGATGGTTGTCGGCGCTCAGCACGGGGTCCGCACGCGATGCCGGCTCCCGCTCGGCAAGCTCCCGGATCGCCCGTCGTCAGCGCGCCGGCGAGCCCTCGATCGTCCGGCGTGCACCGCGGCGATCACGGACAGCGCCGCGACGAACGCGATGTAGAGGTAGGCCGTCGCCTCCAGCCCCCACCAACGGGTCAGCAGGCCAGCCGCCACAGCCGGAATGCTCAGTGCCGTGTAGCTGACCACATACGCGGCGGAGAACACTTCCGCGCGGGCCTCCGCGCTGGTCGCCGCGCTGATGGCGCGCAGGGTTCCGTTGAACGCCAACCCGGCGCCCAGCCCGGCGACGACCGAGCCGACGACGAAGGCGATCACGGAGGTGAGCACCAGGGCCACCGCCAGCCCCGCGCACCCGAGAGCCAGGCACACGGCCCCCAGCGAGGCGACGGCCCGGGGCGAGTGCCGGACGGCCCACACCCCGCCCGCGCTGTTGGCGAGGAACAGCAGCGCGATGCTGAGCCCACCCGCGGCGCCGAACGTCACGTGCAGCACGGTGCTCACCAGGGACGGGGTGAGCGCCAGGAACAGTCCGGCCATGGACCAGCCCGCGACGAGGGCGGGGACCGAGGCGAGGAACTCCGGCCGGGCTTCCCGGGGAACGCGGACGCGCGGTCGCAGCGACGCCAGTCCACCGGCCCGCCGGGTGTGTGGCTCGGGGATCGCGAGGACCAGCACCGCGAGGCTCACGAACGCCAGCGTCAGGACGGGGAACACGTACGCGTCGGGATGCCTGGTCACCTGGACGAGCAGTCCGACGCCCCCCGCGCCGACCGCCATGCCGACGCCGGTGCCCACGGCTGCCGAGGTGGCCCCCAGGTGCGGCCGTCCCTCGGGTGCGAACTCGACCAGCCCGGCGGCGAGCGCGGCCGTCGCCGTCCCGGCGGCGAGGCCCTGCACCACGCGGGCGATCATCAGCATCCCCACCCCGTCGGCGGCCCAGAAGATCGCCGTGCTGGCCGCCGCCACGAGCAGGGCGGCGACCAGCACCGGACGGCGACCCAGGTGATCGCTGAGCGACCCGACCGTCAGCAGAGCGCCGAGCAGACCGGCGACGTACACGGCGAAGACCACCGTCAGCAGCGTCACCGAGAAGCCCCAACGCTCCCGGTACAGCGGGTAGATCGGCGACGGCGCGCTCGCCGTCGCCATCAGCAGCACGTTCGCACAGACGAGCAGGACGAACGAAGCCCGACGTCCGAGCCGGCCTCCGCTCTCGAAGGAACTCACAGCAGTCATCGCGATGGCCCTGTGCGGGTCAGCTTTCCCAGGGCGAGTTGAGGATGGCTTCGACCACGTTCGTGTGCCGGAAGCCCGGCATGAAATGTTCGAGGATGTCGGAGTTCATGGTGCCGTCCGTGGTGTGGGGGCGGTTCTTGAGCCCGTCGACGTGGGCTCGCAGGAACTCGTTCTTGAAGTCACCGCGTGGGTGGGCGGCGAGGATTTCGTTCACCTGATCGGGATCCAGTCCCTCCAGACCGACGCCGATCACGTCGGTCGCGATGCCGAGCTGTGTGAACGCGATCTCCGGGGCCATCCGCTCCGGGATGCCGAGCGTCGTGTGCAGCGCGATCGCCAGCCAGACGGTCTCGGCTCCGGCGGTCGAGAAGCCCCGGTCCAGGAGGAACTTGCGCGCGTGGTCGGCGCCGTCGACTTCGAAGCGCTGCACGGTGTCGGAGAACGGAGTCTGAAGGCCGACGTCGTGGAACACGGCCGACAGGTAGAGCAGCTCCGGATCCGGCTGCACCCCGAACTTCTGCGCGTGCATCAGGCTGAAGAGGAAGGTTCGCCGGGAGTGGTGGTAGATGGGGGGCCTCGTCATCTCCTGTACCAGCTTGGTCGCTTCGGCGACGGCCGCTGTGTCAGGAATCTCCAACCCCGCGATGACCTCTGGCATGACCTCTGGACTCTCTGTGAAATGTGTCGGCGGCGGACCGTGTGTCCGTTCACCATGCTGCTCACCGACGGGGGTGCGGCGCCGCCTTCGTCAGGCCAGGAATCACTCATATCCGGACGGGGCGAGGCGCATCCGGGTGCGCGACGGTTCGCGGCACCGCTGGCTGATTCGGGAACATGACCGCCACCGCCGGTCGCACCGTCGCACCCCGCGAGGCCGATACGCCTACGGGCCGATACCTCAGAGTCATAAATATGCCTCTGAGGTATCAAGCTCACGGCAATGCACCCACCCACCGGCGAACGGCACCCGTGAATCCTCACTAGCCACGCCAGGTTGTGCCCGTTATCGGCGGGAGATAACGCCGGGTTCGTTCGCAAGCTCCCCGCTCACGAGGATCCCCGTCATCCTCGGTGTCGCGGTGTGCTACCACTGGACGGTGCCCCTGCCTCCTACGTCGTCGACCCGACGGCGGTCAGCGCCGCCGAGCTCCGGCTGGTCGCCGCGCGGATCCGGCCCCACGGGGCCCGAAGTGGTGATCCCCGGCCCCCACCGCGTCGCGATCCTCGTGTACGACGGAGTCACGTTGCTCGACGTCGCCGGACCGGCGGAGGTGTTCAAGGAGGCGAACCGGTTCGGCGCCGACTACCAGATCATGCTGCTGTCGCCGACCGGAGCGGACGTCATGTCGAACCTCGGGGTGCGGCTCGCCGTCGACGACGCCGTCTCCGCGGAGCCGGCTCTCGACACGTTGCTGGTGTCCGGATCCGACCTCTTTCCGCGCGCCCATGTCCCCGGCCACCTGGCGGACGCGGTGCGGATACCGGCAGCCGCGGCCGGCCGGGTCGCGTCGATCTGCACCGGGGCTTTCGTCCTCGCCGCCGCCGGCCTCCTCGACGGCAAGCGCGCGACCACGCACTGGAAGGTCGCGCACGAACTCGCCACCCGGTACCCGACGTGCCGCGTCGAGCCCGATGCGATCTACGTTCGCGATGGCACCACGTACACCTCGGCCGGAGTGACGGCCGGAATCGACCTGGCGCTCGCCCTCGTCGAGGAGGACCACGGGCCCGACCTGGCGCGCGACGTCGCCCGAGCCCTGGTGGTGTACATGCAGCGCGCGGGCGGCCAGTCCCAGTTCTCGGCACCGCTGCAGGGACCACCGCCCCGCTCGCCGGCCCTCCGCAAGATCACCGACCTGGTGACGGCGAACCCCCGGGGGGACCACTCGCTCGGTGAGCTCGCGAGACATGTCAACGTGAGCACCCGGCAGCTCACCCGGCTCTTCCACGACGAACTGTCCACGACACCGGCCCGGTACGTGGAGAACATCCGGTTCGACATGGCCCGTGCGCTCCTTGATCAAGGACACACCGCGTCGCAGGCCGCGGCCGTCGCCGGGTTCCCCAGCTACGAGAGCATGCGCCGGGTCTTCTCCAGGAAGCTGTCGATCAGCCCGGCCGCCTACCAACGCCGGTTCAGCACCGCCCGCCGCACCAGCGCGGGTCAGTAGGTGCGACAGCGGTGCGGCGAGCCGAGCCCGTCGCACCGGTGGTGGGGCGCCGATGGACGAGACCCGAGCGGCCGGAGTCGTGCGGACATCGCCGTTGGCCGAAGAAGACCTTGCGGCGGTACGTTCGGTAGCGATGGGAAGAACCGGTGCCATTCGGGAGCAACGTTGAGCGTGCTGGACGGAATTCTTGACGGTGTCCGCGCCGACCTGGCGACACGGCAGAGCGCGGTCCCGCTGGCGGAGCTGAAGGCACGCGTCCACGACACCCCACCGGCCCTGGACGTGCTCCCGCGTTTCCGCGCGCCCGGTGTCTCGATCATCGCCGAGGTGAAGCGCAGCAGCCCGAGCAAGGGTGCGCTCGCCGACATCCCGGACCCCGCGGCCCTCGCGAGGGAGTACGCGGCGGGTGGCGCGGCGGCGGTCAGCGTACTGACCGAGCAACGGCGGTTCGCCGGCTCGCTCGCCGACCTGGACACCGTCCGCCGGGCCGTGGACATCCCGATCCTGCGGAAGGACTTCATCCTCACGCCTTACCAGGTGTGGGAGACCCGCGCGCACGGGGCGGATCTGATCCTGCTGATGGTGGTCTCGCTCGACGGCGGGCTGCTCGCCGACTTGCTGGGCCTGACCCGCGAACTCGGGCTGACCGCGCTGGTCGAGGCGCACACCGCCGACGAGCTCGCCCGAGCCGTCGAGGCGGGCGCTGACCTGATCGGCATCAACGCGCGCGATCTGACCACCCTCGAGGTGGACCGCACGGTCTTCAAGCAGCTGGCCCCCGCCATCCCCACCGGGACGATCGCGGTGGCCGAGTCCGGCGTCTCCGGGCCTGAGGACGTCGCCGAGTACCGCCAGTGGGGTGCCGACGTCGTGCTGGTGGGTGAAGCGCTGGTGCGCTCGGGCGATCCGCGCACCTCGGTGCGGGAGTTCATGGCGGCGGCCGGCGACTGACCCCGACCGTCCGACAAGGACGGCGCTCCCCGTTCCCGAGCACAGCACCGTTGAAGACACCAGTGGGGATTTCGCATGGACCTGGCGTTCGATGATTCAGCGCCGACCGGCCCGGTGGTCGTGTGCCTCCCGATGTTCGGCATGACGCGCGCCGCCATGGCCGCAGCCTTCGCTCCGGCATTCGCAGGTGCCGGGGTGCGAGAGATCTACCTGGACCTGCCCGGCCACGGAGACTCTCCAGCGAACTGCCGAGCCACATCCGAGGCGGTGCTGGACACCGTGTGCGCGTGGCTCGACCGCCACGTCGACAAGCCGGTCCTGCTGGCTGGTGCGTCCTACGGCGGCTACCTCGCCGCCGGAATCGCGCGCCAACGGCCCGAGATCGTCAGTGGCCTGCTTCTCGTCTGCCCGGGCGTCAAGATCTTGCGGGAGGACCGGGACCTGCCTGAGTTCGAGCCGCCCGAAGCGCCCACGGGTTGGCTGGACGACGCCCCGGCCGAACTGCGCCCACACCTCGACGTGGCTCTGGGCCATCGCACCTCGGCTGTCGTCGCGACGGTGCTCACGGCCTTGGCGTCCGGCGGGCCCGGCGATGAGAAGTTCCAGGAAGAGCTACGCGGGGGCCCCGACTACGCCCTTCCCGACGAGGATGCCGGCTTCGTCTTCGGCGGTCCGGTCAGCGTGATCACCGGCCGACAGGACGGGATAGTCGGCTATGCCGACCAGTTCCGCTCCATGCGTCACTATCCCCGGGGCACCTTCACCGTGGTTGACGCGGCCGGGCACTACCTGCCGTTCGAACAACCCGCGCTGTTGCGGTCGCTGGCCCAGGATTGGCTGCACCGAACGAGGAGCTGACGAGGAGGCCGGGTCACCGACCCTGGGACGACAGGCCGGCGACGTGTTCCTCGCCGACCGCCACGGGCTTGTGCTGACGGATCCGCCGGGCCGTACGGCGTACCGCCTCGGCCGTGGCGGCGTGCGCCGCAACCGGCCCGACGACGGCGAGCGCGGCGACCAGACCGGCCAGGACGGACCCTGCCGCGGACACGTCGGTGGCCAGCGCCACCGCCGCCGCGCCGAGCGCGGCGAGCAGCATCGCCCCTCCCCCGCCGATCAGGGCGCCCATGAACCGGCCCCGACGCCGCGCCGTCACCTGACCGACCAGGACGGCCGGGACCACCAGCAGCGGCACCACGACGAAACCCACCAGGGCGGCGACCAGCACGAAGACCGGTCCCGCGAGCGGCCCGCCCGGATCCGTGCCCGTGATCAGGGCGTAGCCGAGCAGGCCGAGGTAGCTCACCAGTCCCTCGAAGGTGACGACGAGCCAGGCGACCACCGCACCGGCGACGTGTCGAGCGATCGTTCCCACAGAGCACCCCCGTGCCACCGACGCGTCCGGCCTCGTCGGTGGACAGACGCTATCGCAACGGCCCGTGATCGTGGGGGCACGTACTGGGAGATCAGACGCCGACCCGCTGGGGTGGGACGGTTAGGCCGTAGAGAGCCATCAATTCGGGCGTGTCCACCCGGCTGCCGTCGGCCACCGTGTCGCAGGCGATGTCGACGATCTGGTCCTTGTGCGCCAGCAGGTACGGCCGCGCACCGACGTCGGCGCTGGCCAGGGTCGCGATGCCGGCCCAGTGCCGGCGGCCGAAGAGCATCGGGTAGCCGCGCAGCCCGTCGTAGGTGGCGCAGACCAGCACGTCCGGGTACGGCAGCGCGGCCACCCGCCGCACCGCGGCCGGGGTCAGCCCCGGCATGTCGACGGGTACGACCACCACCGCCTCGACCAGCTCGTCGTCTATCGCGGCGAGTCCGGCGCGGATGGACGAGCCGACCCCGGTCCCCCACGCCCGGTTGACCACCACCGTGGACCCGGTCAGGTCGGCCGTCTCGCGTACCTGGTCTGCGGCAGCGCCGAGCACCACCACGATCCGCTCGCAGCCCGCCTCGGTCATCGTGTCGATCATCCGGTTGACCAGGGGTTTCTCTCCCTGGTGCAGCAGGGCCTCCGGGCCACCGATCCGGCGGCCGCCGCCTGCGGCGATGATCATTCCTGCGATCCGGTTCAGCTGCGCCCCCTCGAGCATGGGACCGGCTGGTCCCGTCCTACGGAGACTGCAACGAGCACGGCCGACCGGGGGTGGCGGGGCGAAAAGGAGAAAAAGCACAACCGTTATGCATCGGGCGGGGCGTCGGCGACTGTGCCGACGATCAGGGGCGACGCAACGCAGGCGATGGCAGCGGCGACCGGTCAGCCGACCCGGATGGGATCGGCGTCGGCCCGCCACCGCCAGTTCCGCCGGACGTACCGGACCCGCAGGCCGGCACGCTCCAGGTTGGCCAGGGACTGGTTCTTCGTACCCTCCGCCGGCTGCCCCGTCTCCGCGATCAGCCACCGGCAGCCAGCCGCCCGCGCCGCCTCGGCGCGAGCCGCGATCAGGGCCGACTGCACCCCGAGGTTACGGTGGCTGGGCAGCGTCGCCCCGGAGTTGAGCGCGCCGACCGGGCCCCGCACGAAGAGGTTCGCGCCGCCGACCAGGTCGGCACCGTCCCAGACACCGTACGGATGGAACTGGGGATGTCCGACGCTCGCCGCCACCATCCCGGCGAGCCCCTCGGTCGGCATGCCGAAGGCCCGCAGGAGCACCTCCGCCCACTCCTCGGCGTCGCTCTCGCCGACCGGGCCGACCCGCAGCCGGGTACCGGCCACGGGCGTGACCTCCGCGATCGGGGCCGCCAGCTTCACCCACGACGTCGCCGGCTCGATCCCGTACGCGGCGCGGATGTCGTCCCACTCGGCCGGCAGGACCGACGGGGCGATCTGGATCACCGCCTCCGGCGTGCCCTGGGCCCGGTAGAAGGCGACGATCCGATCCACCAGCTCACGAGTGACAGGTTCGGCGAAGCCGAAGCCGAGCGCCTTGCTCCAGTAGGAGACCGGGTCGTTGCGCATCGACAGGACCACGCCGCCACCGATTCGGCTGGTGGTGATCCCGAGCCGCTCCCGGTCGACCGGCGGCGTCGCCGTCTCGTACGCGTACATGAAGTCCGCCTCGGCCGCCTCGGCCATCGCGGTGGTCAACTCTTGGTCCGTCGTACTCACGCCGACAGGATGCCGTAGTTCACGCGGACGACCCGGCAGCCATGGCGCAGCGTTACGTCGGTCACGCCACGAGGGCAGGGGGCCGCGCCGGGCACGCTCGTGCCCACCGCCGGCACGACGCGGGGCCGGCCGGTGACCGTCACGCGGCGTCCGCGTAGCAGTCGACGACGGACAGATCCAGCGGGAACCGCACCGGAGTGTCGCCGAACAACAACCGGGACGCCCGTTCGCCGGCCCGGGTGACCGCCTCGGCCACCGCGTCGGCCTGCTCGGCCGGGGCGTGCACGATCACCTCGTCGTGCTGGAAGAACACCAGCTCGGCCCCGGTGCCCGCGAGGTCACCGCGCAGCGTCGCCAGCAGCGTGGAGGCCCACTCGGCGGCGGTTGCCTGGATGACGAAGTTGCGGGTGAACCGGCCCCGGGACCGGGCCGCGCGGGCCCGTGAGCTCTGCGGGTCGGCGACGTCCGGATCGAACCCGCCGTCCCCCGGATCCGCGAACCCGCCCGAGCCGGGCGGACACGTCCGCCCCAGCCAGGAGCGCACCAGGCCACCGGCCTCGCCGGTGCGCGCCGCCGCCTCCACGTAGCCGAACGCGGTCGGGTAGCTGCGCTTGAGCACCGCCAGCGCGGGCACCGCCGCGCCGCCGGTCTGGCCGTACATGGCGCCGAGCAGCGCCACCTTGGCCCGGGACCGATCGCCGCCGAACGAATCCTGGGCCAGGGCGGCGTAGAGGTCGCCCGCCCCGCCCGCCGCGGCGAGGCGGGCATCGCCGGAGACCGCGGCGAGCACCCGGGGTTCGAGCTGGCCCGCGTCGGCGACGACGAGCCGCCAGCCCGGGTCGGCCACCACCGCCCGCCGGATCACCTTGGGGATCTGCAACGCCCCGCCGCCGCGGGTGGCCCACCGGCCGGAGACCACCCCGCCGGGTACGTACTCCGGCTGGAACCGGCCGTCGCGCACCCACTGCTCGCGCCACGACCAGCCGTGCGCCGTCCAGATCCGGTAGAGCTCCTTGTATTCCAGGACGAGCGGCACCGCCGGGTGGTCGACCCCGCGCAGCACCCAGGCCCGGGTGTTGGGCAGCTCCACCCCGGCCCGGGCGAACGCGCGCAACAGCTCCGCCGGGGAGTCGGCGTGCAGCTGGCGTACGCCGAACGCGTCGGCGATCCGGGCGGCCAGCTCGGCCAGCCGGCGGGGCGGGCCGCCGACCGGGGACGGTTCGCCGAGCAGCTCGGTGAGGATCTCGTCGTGCACGTCGGCGCGCCAGGGCAGCCCGGTGGCCCCCATCTCGGCGGCGATCAGCGCACCGGCCGACTCGGCGGCGACGAGCAGCCGGAACCGCCCGGGGTGCGCGGTGGCGGCGATGCGGGCGAGCTGGTCGGCGTACACCCGGACGAGCGCGTCGATGCCCGGGCCCGGCGCGCCGGACGGGGTGTCGAAGAGCGCGTCCTGCCCGAGGCCGGGGGGCGCGGGCGCGCGCGGCGGCGGGTCGGGCGGCACCGGCGCGCCGGTCAGCCGGGCCCAGGCGGCGGCGAGCGAACGGGGCTCGCCCCAGCGTCCGGCGTGGCCGAGCAGCAGCGCCTCGGTCAGCTCGACGTCGTGACACCGGTCGACCCGGACCCCGGCCCGCAGCAGGCCCGGGTAGACCGCCGGGCCGGACGCCCACACCCAGCGCGGGTGCGCGTCGCACTCTCGGGCAGCCACCGCGGCGGGCAGGTCGGCCACCCGCTCCGGCGGACCGGCGGGCCGCCCACCGTCGTCGAGCGCCTGCAGCACGCCACCACTGCCGCCCTCGTCACCCACCACCGCCACCAGCACGGATGCGATTCTGCCTCGCCCCCCTGACACCCGACCCGTGGAACACCTCGTGCACGGAAAGAGTGGCTATCCCCCGTGTAATAGCCACTCTTTCCGTGCACGAGGCCCCATCTCGGGCCGTGGGGTTACTTGACGGCGCCGGAGGTCAGGCCGGACTGGATCTGGCGCTGGAAGATCGCGTACACGATGATCATCGGCAGGATCGCGATGGTGAGGGCGGCGAAGAGTCCGGACCAGTCGGCCTCGTAACCGGCGTTGACCGAGATGTCGGCGATGCCCTGGGTGAGCACCCACTTGTCCTTCGCGTTGGAGAGCAGCACCAGCGGCAACTGGTACTGCGCCCACTGGCCGATGACGTTGAAGATCGTGAGGCTGATCAGGCCCGGCTTCGCCATCGGCAGCATCACCTGGAAGAACAGCCGGGTGTGCGAACAACCGTCGATCATCCCCGCCTCGGCCACCGAGGACGGCAGCGTCTTGAAGAACGCGGCCAGGAAGAAGATCGTGAACGGCAGCGAGTACGCGATGTAGACCAGCACCAACCCGGTGTGGGTGTTCAACAGGCCGAGATTCTTCACCACGAAGAAGAGCGGCACCAGGGCCAGGAAGACCGGGAAGGCCAGGCCGGAGACGAACAGGTAGTAGATCACCCGGTTGCCCCAGAACTTGTACCTGGCCAGCACGTACGCCGCCATCGAGCCGAACAGCATGGTGCCGAAGGTGCTGAAGCCGACAACGATCACACTGTTCAGGAAGTACCGCCCGACGTTCGCCTTGGTCCAGGCCCGGGCGTAGTTCTCCCAGCGCAGTTCCCCGGGCAGGGTCCACGGGCTGCTGAAGATCTCGGTGGTGTTCTTGAACGAGGCCAGGAACGTCCAGAGGATCGGCACGATCACGATCACCGCCCAGACGGCGAGCGCCACGTGACCGAGACCGGCGAGCAGTCGTACCTCGGAAGGTCGGCCCTTCCCGCGCCGCCCGGCGCCGTTCCGGGTCCCGGTGTGGGGCAGCGCCGCCGGTGTCGGCGGCAGCGTCGACTGCGGGTTCATCAGTACTCCACGCTTTCCCGCTTGCTGAGCCGCAGCGTCAGGGCCGCGAACGTGATGGTCAGGAAGAACAGCGCCACGCCCATCGCCGACGCGTACCCGTACTTCGAGTAGACGAAGGCGTTGCGGTAGATCTCCATCGCCAGGACGGTGGTGGCGCCGTCCGGGCCGCCACTGTCCACCGAGAGCACCGCCACGATGGCGAACGCGTCGAACGCGGCGATACCGAGGTAGACCCAGGCGACCTGGAGGGTGTCCCAGAGCAGCGGCAGGGTGACCCGGAAGAAGAGCGTGACCCGGGTCGCGCCGTCCATCTCGGCGGCCTCGTAGATCTCGGTCGGGATGGACGCCATCCCGGCGGAGAAGAGCACCACGTAGAAGCCGACCGCCTGCCAGACCAGCACCGCGAGGATCGACCAGAGAGCCAGGTTCGGCTTGATGAGGAACAGCACCGGCTCGAAGCCGAGCTTCATCAGCACGCCGTTGATCAGGCCGGACTCGTTGGGCCGGTACACCATCTGGAACAGCACCGCGATGATTGCCACGGCCAGGACCTGGGGGAAGAAGAACACCACCCGGTAGAACTTCGACCCCCAGACCCCCTGGCGTTGGCCGCCGCTGCTCTTTCCGCCCACGTTGAGCAGGAAGGCGAAGAACAGCGCGATGGCAATGGTGATCAGCGGCAGGGCAAGGAGCAGTACGCCGTGGTGCTGGACCGCCTTCCAGAAGCTGCCGTCGTCCAGCAGTCTCCGGTAGTTGTCGAAGCCCACCCACTGTGGAGCCGACAGGCCCCGCCAGTTGGTCATCGAGATCTGGAACGCCTGCGCGTACGGCGCGATGACGAAAACCACGTACAGCGTGACCGGGACGAACAGGAACCCGATCACGAACGGATACTTGCCGTGCCGCATGACCCCTACGCTCCGATCAGCGCTTGAACTTGGTGACGGAGGTGTCCTTCTTGATCGCGTCAGCGCGCTTCTGGACCCGGTCCGCGAACGCGTCCGCCTTGATCCGACCGAACATCAGCTCGTTGGTGGCGGTCCGCGCCTCCGTGTCGAGCTCCTTGTACCAGTTGTCGAACATCATGTTGAACACGTTCGCGCCGGCCGCCTTGAGCGCGGCCTGCGAGCTGGCCACGCCGGGCGGGAACTGGTAGCCCTCGCTGCCGGCCGGCACGACGGTGGCCGCGCCGACGGTCTCGGTGAAGCCCCGGGCACCCGCCTTCGAGAGCATCTGCCGCATGTACTCCATCCCGCCGCGCGGGTTCTTGCTCTTGGCCGAGACGAAGTATCCCTCGCCGCCGGCCGCCCGGATAGCGTTGGCCGGCAGCTTGTCCGACGCGGTGAGGCTGGGTACCGGCATCAGCTGGTAGTTGAAGCCGGGCGGCGTGTCCTTCTTCTGCTCGTTCTCCAGCCAGTCCCCGGACGGGTAGAAGGCGAGCTTGCCCTGGTTCTGCCGGAGCTGCACGTCGGTGTGCTTGAGCCCCTCGAAGCTCTTGTCCGAGTACTTGGCGCCGATCTCGGCCCACGCCTCGGCGGCCTGCACGACGGCGTCCTGCTTCCAGGCGCCGTCCTCCAGGTTGTCGATGTTCTTCAGCACGTCGGGGCCGCCGATCTTCGCGGCGTGCGTCAGGATCACGTTCCACTGGTAGTAGGCCGCGTTCGCCCCGGCGTACCCGTACGGCGTGATGCCCTTGGCCTTGATCTGCTCGCAGAGCGCCTTGAACTGCTCCCAGTTGGTGGGCGCGGTCCAGCCGTTGTCGGTGAACAGCTTCCCGGAGTACCAGATGCCGTAGACCGTCGAGACGTAGTACAGCACGAACGGCTTGCGCTGCCCGTCGGCGGTGTCGAACATGCCCTGCTCGACGACGCCCGGGATCACCGTGTCGCGCACCTTCTTGTTCGGGTCGTCGACCGACGGCGCGTCCCACAGCTCGGTGAGGTCCTGCAACTGGCCGTCGTTGACGAGCGCGCCGAAGTCGAGGAACTTCTCGCCCGAGTTGTTGACGAACTCGGGCGGGTTGCCCCCGGCGAACCGCGGCTGGAGCACGGTGGAAACCGCCTGGGTCGCCTGGTGCTTGACCTCGGACTTGGGGAACGCCTGCTTGTACAGCGGCTCGTGCACGTCGGTGGCGTACTTCTCGCCGTAGCCGCCGTTGAAGATGATCACCTCGATCGGCGCGTCCTCCTTGATGCCGAGCGGGTTGGTGGCGCTCTTGGTGCCGCCGGAGACCTGCTCGGTCTCCCCGTCGCCGCCACTGGTGGCGCAGGCACCGAGGAGGCCGGCGGCGGGGAGGGCCAGGCCGACGGCGGCGGCCCGGCGCAGCACTGTCCGGCGGCTCAGGTCCACCGGGTTCTCGGGGGTAACGGACATCGTCGTCTCTCCTTGTGGGATTCGAGTCAGGCGGTGCGCCGGAGACGCCCGGCGTACCGCGACTCGAGGGCGAGGTTGTGCTCGTCCCCGCCGGGGACGTTGGCGGAGAGGTAGATAGGGGGTACCTCTCCGGCCTGGTGGAACCGTCGTACGACCTCCGCGGTCAGCAGCTGCGCCAGCAGCGCGGTGGTGACCGAGGAGACCGCACAGACCGCGCCACCGCCATCGAGCGGCAGCAGTGCGTCGCCGTACGGTGCGCCGTTGTCCAGCACGACGTCGGCGAGGTCGGCGAGCCGCCGGCCGGACGGGTGCCGGGGTACGGCTCGCACGGTGTGCTCTACCGAGGTGACCGCGATCAACGGATGACCGCGGTCGGTGACCAGCCTCGCGAGCTCGACGACCGAGCCGTTGATGCCGGACTGGGACGCCACCACGAACACGTCCCGCGGTTCGGGGGCCGCGAGCGCGTAGATCCGGTGGGCGATGGAGGGGTCGCGCTCCAGCTTCGGGTCGGCGAGCACGTCACGCGGGGCGTCGCCGTGCAGCACCAGGTCGTGCACCGAGAGCCGGTTGCTGGGAACCAGCCCGCCGGCCCGGGCCACGAGTTCGGCCGCGAACGCCTCGGAGTGGCCGGCGCCGAAGGCCTGGAGCACTCCCCCGGCGCGCAGGCTGGCGGTGATCAGGTCGGCGGCCCGGCCGAGCCCGTCGGACTGGGTGTCGACGAGCCGGTCGAGCAGCGGGCGGACGGCGTTCGCGTACCCCTGGGCGCTGATCATGACGCGGCTCCCTTCGCGGCCTTGTGGCCGTCGACGGCCTGCGCGGTACGCCGGAAGGCCGCGTGGGCCCGGTCGTGCGTCCGCTGCGCCACGGCGATGTAGAGCAGGTCGAGCACGACCAGTTGCGGGTGCCGCGCGCTGAGCGCGTCCGGCCGGAAGGTGGTCGCCTGGCTGGCGGTGACCAGGACGATGTCGGCCAGCTCGGCCAGCGGCGAGCGGGGAAAGCCGGTGAGCGCCACGGTGGTGGCGCCCCGGCTGCCCGCCTCGGCGAGCATCTCGATGGTCTCCCGGGTCTGCCCGGTGTGTGAGATGCCGAGCGCCACGTCGCCGGGGCGTAGCAGCGCGGCGCTGGCCAGGCCCTCGTGCACGTCGTTCCAGGCCCACGCCGCGACTCCGATGCGGTGCAGGCTGAACTGCATCTCCTCGCCCACCAACGCGCTGCCGCTGGCGCCGAAGATGTTCACCCGGGACGCGCCGGCGATCGCCACCGCGGCCCGCTCCACCTCGGCGAGGTCGAGCAGCGCGGCGGTGTCGTGCATGGCGCGGGTGTCCGCGGCGATGACCTGGTCGAGCACTCGGGTGAGCGGGTCACCGGGCTGGATCTCCCGTCCGATGTCGACGGTCCAACCGGCGGACCGGGCCCGCCCGGTCTCCGCCGCGATGCCCAGTCGCAGGTCGGCGTAGCCCTCGAAGCCCATGGCGCGGCAGAACCGGGTGACGGTGGCCGGCGAGGTGCCGCTGCGCTCGGCCAGTTCCACGATGGTGGAACGGGCGGCGCTCTCGGGGTCGCTCAGCACGTGCTCGGCGACCCGGCGCAGCGCCCCGGTCAACTTGTCGAGGCCGGTGCGGACCCGGGCGAGCACGCCATCGCTGGCGGCGGCGCGCGCGCCCCGCCGGTTGAACACGTCGGCGTCGACCACCGCGGTCCCCGCGGAGGTGTCCACCTCGTGATCAACCATGGGACGCCTTTCGAAAAGACTGTTAACTGATAGTGGTAAAAGTTCTTACTGCGGGCCCCTCTGTGTCAAGACCGTGGGCGAAGTTTTCAAACTGTTACCTGCTACGCGATCTCGGACGATGTCCGGCGCTTGCCCCACATCCCGCGGACGACCAGCATGAACGCGACGTCGATCAAGAGGTGGGGTGCGGATGTCCGGAACCGTCGTGGTGGGGCTCGACGTCGGAGGTACCTCCACCCGGGCCACCGCCCTCGGGTTGGACGGGCAACGCTTGGGCACCGGCCGGGCCGGCGGCGGCAACCCCACCAGCCATGGCGCCGAGCGGGCCGCGACCGAACTGCTGGCCGCGCTGCGCGGGGCGCTCGCGAACGTCGACCCGACCCGGGTGCGCGCCGGGGCCATCGGCCTGGCCGGGGCCGGCCGCCTGCTCGCCGATCCCGCCGGTCGGGCGGCCTTCGACCGGGCCTGGCGCGACGCCGGGCTGCGCTGCCCGTACGCGGTGTACGGCGACGCGCTGGTCGCGTACGCCTCGGGCACCGCCGACCCCGACGGCACGGTGCTCATCGCCGGCACCGGCGCCATCGCCGCCGGGGTACGCGAACTGCGGCTGGACCGTGTCGCGGACGGACACGGCTGGCTGCTCGGCGACGCCGGCTCCGGGTTCTGGCTGGGCCGGGAGGCGGTCCGCCGGCTGCTGGTCGACCTGGACAGCGGTCGCGCGCCGGCCGAGCTGGGCCGACAGTTGCTCACCGATCTGCTCGGCTCGGCCGAGGTGGCGCCGCGCGCCCGGGACACCGTCGACGCGCTCATCCAGGTGGTGACCCGCCGCCCGCCGGTGGAACTGGCCCGGCTCGCACCGGCCGTGGTCGCCGCCGCGGTGGCGGGCGAGCCGGCGGCGACCGGGCTGATCGTCGACGCCGCGACCCACCTGATCGACAGTGTGAGCCGCATCCGGGCGGCCGACGCCGGCAGCCCGCTCGTGCTCGGCGGCGGGCTGCTGACCGGGGACACCCCGCTCGCCGCCGCGGTCCGGGCCGAGGCCGCCCGGCGTTGGCCGCAGGCACCACTGCGCACTGCCGGCGACGGCGCCGCCGCCGCGGCCTGGCTCGCCGCCCGGGACCTGCCCGAGGTGATCGACCCGGCCGCGCTGCACGCCCTCCTGGTCGCTCCGACGCCCTGATCGCAAGGGCGGCGTACGGCGGTGAGCGAGCAGATCGGATTCGGTCTCCACCGGACGGGTCCTGGCGACTGCGGTTACCGGCCGAGCCCGGCGAGCGGGCCCGACGTCACTTGAGCTGACCGGCGGTGAGGCCGGACTGCACCTGACGCTGGAACAGCACGTAGACGACCAGTACGGGCACTGTGGCGATGGTGAGGCCAGCGAAGAGACCGCTGTAGTCACCCTGGTAGCCCTGACTGACCGCCAACGCGGTGAGCCCCTGCGCCAGCACCCACTTCGAGTCGTCGCCCTGCATGAGCACCTGGGGCAGGATGAACTGGTTCCACTGACTCAGGAAATTGAAGATCGCTATACTGATCATTCCCGGTCTGGCCATCGGCAGCATGACCCGGAAGAAGAGCCGGAAGTGACCACATCCGTCGATCAGCGCCGCCTCCGCGACCGCAGTCGGCAGGGTCCGGAAGAACGCGGTCAGGAAGAAGACGGTGAACGGCAGCGAGTAGGCCGCGTACACCAGAACGAGACCCGTCCAGGTGCCGAAGAGGCCGGCGTTGCGCACCACGAAGAAGAGCGGCACGAGAGCCAGGAAGACCGGGAACATCATCCCGCCGACGAACAGGTAGTAGGCGACCTGCCGGCCGCGGAACTCGTACCGGGCGAAGACGTACGCGGCCGCGGCGCCCATCAGCATGGTCAGGGTGAGCGAGCCGGCCACCACGATGGCGCTGTTCAGGAAGTAGCGGCCGATGTGCGCCTCGGTCCACGCCCGGGCCCAGTTGTCGAACCGCAACGACCCGGGCAGCCCCCACGGGTCGGACAGGATCTCCCCGTCGCTCTTGAACGAGCTGACGAACATCCACAACAGCGGCAGTACGGTCAACAGCCCCCAGAGCAGCAGGAAGCCGTGTGAGAAAACATTGGCGGCACCCGTTTCGCGGCGCAGCCCACGGTCCCGCGGCACCCGCCGGTCGTCGGCGGCGGCGCCCTCGGACGCGGGCCTGTCGAGAATGGTCACGAGTACTCGATCCGATCACGCCGCGCGGTCCGCAGGGCCAGTACCGCCACCGACAGGGTCAGGAAGAACAGCACCACGCCGATCGCCGAGGCGTACCCGAACTTGCTCTCGCTGCCGAACGCCGTCTCGTACATCCGCAGGCCGATGACGTCGGACGAGAAGTTCGGGCCGCCGTTGGTCATCTGCTGGATCAGGATGAACCCGTCCAGCGCCGCGATGGCCAGGTAGATCCAGGCGACCTGCACGGTGTCCCAGAGCAGCGGGATGGTGACCCGGCGCAGGGTGGTCCACCGGGACGCGCCGTCGAGCAGCACCGCCTCGTAGATGTCGCGCGGGATGGCCGACATGGCCGTGCCGAAGAGCACCACGTAGAAGCCCACGTTGGCCCAGACCATCACCGCCAGTACGCACCAGAAGGCCGTCCGGGGATCGCCGAGCCAGGTCGGTGCGGGTAGGCCGACGGCGCGGAGAGTGCCGTTGAGCAGGCCGCTGTTGGGGTGGTAGACCTCTTTCCAGAGCAGGGCGATGATCACCACCGAGAGCACCTGCGGGAAGAAGTAGACCATCCGGTAGACCGCCGTGCCCCGTACCCCGGTCACCCCGGCCCGGCCCTTGCGGCCGCCCATGTTGAGCATGGTGGCGAAGAAGAGGCCCAACCCGATCGTCAGCACCGGCACCACGGCGAGCAGCAGCGCGTTGTTCTTGAGCGCGTTCCACACCCGCCCGTCGTGCAGCAACGTCTCGAAGTTGGCCAGCCCGACCGGGTCGGCCTCGGCCGAGTAGCCGAGCCAGTCGGTCGTCGAGATCTGGAAGGCCTGCAGGTACGGCGAGACGACGAAGACGAGGTACAGCAGCAGCGGCGGCACCAGGAACGTCAGGATCAGCGGGTACTTGCCATGTCTCACGAGTTGGGCCTACTCCCGGAAGCGGTGACCGGTGGGGATCGCGCGTCCCCACCGGCCGGACGTCACGCGGTCCGCTTGTACTTCTTGATCGAGCTGTCCTGGGCGATCGAGTCGGCGCCCCGCTGGCACTGGTCGAGGAACTCCGCCGGACCGATCCGGCCGCTGAAGAACTCGCCGCACGCCGCGTCGATGAGCTCCCGCTCCAGCTTCCGGTAGTAGTTGTTGTAGACCCAGTTGAAGCCGTTGCTGCCGGAGGCGTCGAGTGCCTTGACCACCGTGCCGAGACCGAACGGCAGCTCGACGCCGTCGGTGGAGCCGGCCACGATGGTCAGGCTGGCGACCTTCCGCGTGAAGTCCTGCGCCCCCTTGAGCGAGAGCATGGTCCGGAAGTACTCCAGGCCGCCGGCCAGGTTCTTCGCCTTGGCCGGCACCATGAACGGCTCGCCGGCGGTGCCGCGGATCGCCTCGTACGGGAGCTTGTCACCACTGCCCAGGCTCGGCGTCGGCTGGATGATCATGTTGAAGCCCTCGGGAGTGACCTTCTTTTGCTCGCTCTCCAGCCACGAGCCGCAGGAGATGAAGGCGGCCTTGCCCTGACACCACTCGGTCTGCGACTGCACGTGGTCCAGGCCCGGCGAGCCGTCCAGGATGAACTTGTCCTTGACGATCTGGTGCCAGGCGTCGGCCGCCGTCTTCATCGCGTCGGACTTCCAGGCGTTCGGCTCCAGGTTGTCGATCGCCATGGCGACGGAGGGGCCGCCGAGCTTGACCGCGGTGGCGATCAACGGCCAGCTCATGTAGCGGGGGTGCTTGCCGGCGTACGTCCAGGGCGCGATGCCCGCGGCCTTGATCTGCCTGCAGAGCGCGATGTGCTCGTCCCAGGTCTTCGCGTACTGCCAGCCCCGGTCTCCGAAGAGCTTGGTGGAGTGCCAGATGCCGTACGCGGTGTAGGTGTAGTTCAAGACCAGGAACCTGCCGTCGTACGACCCGACCTCGACCGCGCCGGGCAGCAGGGTTTCCTTGACCGTCTTGCCGGGGATGTCGAGGCTCGGCGCGTTGAGCAGCTCCCCCAGGTCGGCGATGGCGTTCTGGGAGACCAAGCCGTTGAAGTCGATCTGACCGGCGCCGGAGTTGTTCACCACGTCCGGCGGGGTGCCGTCGACGAAACGCGGCTGGAGAGTCTTGTTGATCTCCTGCGTCGACGAGTGCTCGATCTCCGCCTTCGGGTACTTCTCCTTGTACATGGCCTCGTGGGCCTTGGCGTACTCCTCGCCGAACCCACCGTTGAAGATCACGACCTCGAGCGGGGCGTCTTCCTTGACGCCGAGCGGGTTCTGCGCACTCTTCGTGCCCTTGTACGTCTCCGCGTCGCTGTCGCCGCCACCGGTGGCGCAGCCGGCGAGCAGACCGGCGGCGGGAGTGGCCAGCAGGCCGGCGGCGGCGGTCCGCCGCAGGATGTCACGCCTGTTCATGCTCTCTCCTCGGTTCAGGCCGGGCAGCCGTCGATGAGTGGGGGTGGGCGGCCGCCGTACGAGGCGCGGGGGGACTGTTGATTGTCTTCAGTTCACAAATTGTTGCTGAAGAATTTCTACGACAGCCGGGGTGCGGACCGCAATACCTGCGCATCGAACCGTTATCCAGGCGCACGTCGACGGGCGTCACCACCGGGCACCAGAGCACCCGGGGCGACGATGCCCGCCGGATCCCCACCCGCGCTCACTCCCGGGACCGGCCCGCCCTCCGGCGCCGCAGCAGCACCACGGCGATGACGACGGCCGCGACCACGCCGGGACCGCAGTGGACCAGCAGCACCCCGGCCAGGCCCGGTCCGCCCCAGTCGTGCCGGTAGGTGGCCGGATCATTCATATCGATCACGAACGGCTCGGCAAGCGACCGGACCACCAGATAGAGGCCCAGAACCAGACCGAGAACCGACGCTGCCTTCCGCACTGGCCGCTCCGTCCATCGTTGTCGATGTATCCGCGAGGCCATGCTGCTCCCGGCCGCAGACCGGCACATCGGACCACGGGTTGACTCGCGGCGTCGTACGACAGAGCCAGGCCTCCGGCCGGAACACCCGACCGCCACGGTCCGCGCCCTCTGACGCCGGCGGCGGCGGGCCCGCCGGTACGATCCGACCGTGCCCGAGCCGCCCGATCCGCCGCAGCCCGGGCCCGCCGGCCCGGCCGGGTCCAGCCCGGTCACCGGTGGGACGGTGCCACTACCGCTGACGGGCGGAACGGTGGCGGGCGACCCCGGCGTACTCGTCGACGGTATCGCCGCGTGGGTCGGCTCCACGCCGCTGCGTGAGCTGGTCGACCGGTTCCGGGGCCGCTGGCCGGCCGGCGACCTCGCCGCCGTCCTCGCCGGCCTGGACGACTTCTCCGCGACACACTGGGACTTCCGGGGCGGCCGGGAGCGGCCCGACGCCCGCGAGCCCGACCTCGACCCGTCGACGTCACGGCTCGTGCCGGACGCGGCGACCGCACTCGGAATGGTCCGGGCCGCCCCGCCGGCGCTACCCCGGTACGCGCACCTGCTCGTGCTCGGCGGCCTGGCGTCCGCCTGCCTGCGGCGGGTGGCGTACGCCGCGCACCTGCTGCGCCACGGTACCCGGGTGGCCGGCGAGGTGGCGGTGCTGGGCAGCTTCCGGCCACTGTCCGCAACGGAGCGGCGCACCCTGGCCGATGCCGGGGTGACCGACGCCGACACCGAGGTCGACGCGCTCGACGCGGCGGTGCGGCTCGCGTTCGGCGTGACCCGGCCCGCCCGAGAGGACGGCGTGGACGCGGGGCACCCGCACCGATCCTGGTCGTCGCGAACGTACCGCCCGACCGGCTCCCCACCGGTGCGGGTGCTGGCCGCCCCGTCCAGTGAACCGCAGCACCGCCGCGCGCACACCGCCGACACCCAACGCTTCTGGGCCGGGCACGCCCGGCTCTCCCCCGGCGACCAGGTGCTGCTGGTGACCCACCCGATCTACGTGCCGTTCCAACACTGCGACGCGCTGCGTACCCTCGCGGTGCCGTACGACGCTGGGATCGACACGGTCGGCGTCGACCCCGCGATGCCCGACCCGGTCCGGCTACCCGAGCCCACACTCACGCCGGGACGCTACCTCCAGGAGATCCGCTCGGCCATCCGCTCGATGCGTTCCCTGCACACCACCCTCGGGCACGAGGGGTGACGCCCCTTCGCACCCGTTCCCACCGGTGGACGCCGGCGGAGGGGTACCGACCGTAGTCTCGGCATCGGCGGGACTGGCTGGACCGGGGAGCGACACGATGTGGCGAGCATTGATCGGAGCCCTGTCGGGAGCTCTCCTGGTCGTGATCGGAGCGGCGCTCGCCGCGAATCACCGCGAGATCGCGACGAGGCACATCGGGCTTGCCGAGCGGGTTGTCCGCCCGCTCAGCCCCGCTCGGCGAACGAACTGGACAGCTGACCGGCTCGTCCGGCGACGGAATCGGTTCGTCATGCTCGACAGGCTGTTCGGCGTGTTGATCACGTCGATGGGGGCGGTGGCGCTGGTCAACGGCGGGCGCCTCCTACTGAATGCCCTCTTCTGACACGGCCGCGCCCGCGTTTCGGCCCCGCGCCGCCAGGGCGGCCGATGATGCCCGCGGAGCTTGTGTTCCGGCCCTACCTTGTGAATCTGGCGAACCATGCCACTGCGCTATCGGATCCTCCTGTGGTGTGGCCTTCCGTTCGTGGCGGTCGCCTCGCCGCCCTCGTCCGTACGCGCGCCGCGGAGCCCATCGGCGTGGCCATCGTCTACGGTGCCGGTCACGCGCCGGCGATCCTCCGTGGACTTTCGGACCGGCACGGCTACCGCCCCAGGACGGGCGAGTGGCTCACCGTCCTGGATGCCTGACCTCCGACCAGAGGTCAGCCGGCGGTGTCGCGTACCGCCTCGGCGAAGACCTCCGAGCGGTGCTCGAAGTTGCGGAACCGGCCGTAGCTCGGCGCCGCGGGCGAAAGCAGCACCACGCCACCGACCGGGGTCAGTTCCCGGGCCAGCCGCACCGCGTCCACCAACTCGTCGACCGTCTCGGTCCGCACCTTCGGCAGCCCCGCGAGCGCCTCGACGATCCGCGGGCCGCTGTCCGGAATCCCGATGACGGTTATCTCGCGCTCGGCCAGGTGCTCCCGCAGCGGGCCGTAGTCCAACCCCCGGTCGGTGCCGCCGACGATCACGGTGAGGGGCCGTCCCTCGTACGCGTCGATGGCGTGCATGGCGGCGTACGGGCTGGTGGCGAGGGTGTCGTCGACAAAGGTGAGCCCGGACGGGTCGACGATCTCGGTGAGCCGGTGGGCCAGTCCCTGGAACCCGGCGACCGCCACGGCGAGCGTGTCCTTACGGCCGACGACGTCCACGCCGAGCGCGTCGAGCACGGCGAGCGCGACGCAGAGGTTGCCCTCGTTGTGCCGACCGACCAGTGGCAGCACGGCGCGCGGGAAGAGCGGCTGATCGCGAAGGTGGAACCAGGGCGCGCCGTCCGAGCCGGTGGCCACGTACGCGGTGTCGGGCAGGCCGGCGCGTACCGCCGCCCGGTCGCCCAGTTCGAGCGCGAGCCGCGGGTCGTTGCCGTTGACCACCACGGTCCGCGGCCCGTACGCGAGCAGGTTGAGCTTGTCCCGGTAGTACTCGGCCTCGCCGCCGTGGGCGTCGAGGTGCTCGGGGAAGAGCGCGGTGACCACCGCCACCCGGGGCGAGTCCATCAGGTCGCTGCACTGGTAGCTGGAGAGTTCCAGCACGTACAGGTCGGCCTCGGGCAGGTCCAACGTGGGCACGCCGATGTTGCCACCGAAGACGTTCGGCCGGTCCACCGCGTTCAGCAGGTGGCTGATCAGGCTCGACGTGGTGCTCTTGCCCTTGCTGCCGGTGACCCCGACGGTCCGGTCGGCGTGGTCGGCCATCCAGAGCGCGGTGCCCTGGGTGATGGTGACACCCTGGCGGCGCAGCTCGACCAGCCACGGGTGGGTCTGCGGCACGCCCGGCGAGCGGACCACCACATCGGCGGCGGCGAGCCGGGCGAAAGCCTCCTCGCCGGTGACGAGCGGGGCGGCCTCGGCAAGTGGCCCGTCCCACGGCAGCGAGAGGAAGTTGGCGCTGTCGTCGACGGCGACCAGCTCGGCCGGGCCGTGTGCGGCGATCGCGGTCACCGCCGCCCGGCCCTCCCGGCCGGTCCCCCAGACGGCGACGGAACGTCCGCGCAGGTCAGACAAGCGCACAGGTGATCTCCTCCGGGTTTCGGCGGTACCGGACGGGCCGGGTGTCGCGGTGCGGGTCCGGCACAGCCGGGCACGGCCGGACGAACCAGGGCCTAGTATGGCGTGTGCGCTACGAGCAACTGCGGCGGATGGACGCCTTCGGATTCCCGTCCTACTCGATCGACCTCTCCACCGGTGAGGCGTTGTTCGACTACGCTCTGACAGGTCCCGGCGGTGAGCAGCGGTTCACCGAGGCGATCACACTTCCACTCCCGGAGACGCCGCCCTCCGACGAGGCGGTCGCCGCCCTCGGTCGGGTGCTCGAGCTGCTGCACGTCGTCGCCGGAGTCAGCTACTACAAGGTCGCCGCGCCCGGCCGGCTGGTGCTGCCGGCTCCGCTCGGGCCGGCCGCCGCCGAGCTCGTCACGGCCATCTACACCAAGGGCCTCGGGGAGTACGCGTACCGCAACCAGTTGCGGCATGTGCTCCAGCTCACGCCGGAGATCCCGGACGGCTCCGTCAAGCCCCTGGCCCCGCTGGACAACTCCGACCGGCGGCCGCTGTCGGCGGTCGGCGGCGGCAAGGACTCGATCGTCAGCCTGGAGGCGCTGCGGCGGGCCGGCTTCGACCCGGTGCCGTTCTCGGTCAACCCGAACCACGTGATCGTCTCGGTGAACGAGGCGTCGGGGCTCGCGCCGCTGGCCGCCCGCCGCCGGATCGACCCGGTGCTGTTCGATCTGAACGCCGGCGGCGCCCGCAACGGACACATCCCGGTCACCGCGATCAACTCGCTGATCGCGGTCGCGACGTCGGTGCTGCACGGGCTGGGGCCGGTGGTGATGTCCAACGAACGCTCCGCGTCCGACCCGAACCTGATCTGGAACGGTCACGAGATCAACCACCAGTGGTCCAAGGGGGTCGAGGCCGAGGGGCTGCTGCGTGCGGCGCTCACCGAGCACGCCGGGCTCGCCGAGCCCTACTTCTCGCTGCTGCGGCCACTGTCGGAGCTGCACATCGCCCGGCTCTTCGCCGGGATCGACCGCTACGACGACGTGGTGACCAGCTGCAACGCGGCGTTCAAGCTGCGTGACCCCAGCGAACGCTGGTGCCGGGACTGCCCGAAGTGCCGGTTCGTCTTCCTGGCGCTCGCCCCGTTCATGCCCCGGGAGCGGATCACCCACATCTTCGGTGGCGACCTGCTCGCCGACGAGACCCAGATCCCCGGCTACCGGGAGCTGCTCGGGGTGGACGGGCACAAGCCGTTCGAGTGCGTCGGCGAGGTGGAGGAGTCGGTGGTGGCGTTGAGCCTGCTCGCCGAGCAGGAGCAGTGGCGCGACGCCCCGGTCGTACGCGCCCTGGTGGACGCCGTACCCGACACCGCCTGGTCGGTGGTCGCCACCTCGGACGTCTTCACCCCCGGCGGCGGCCCCAACCACGTCCCCCCCGCCTACGCAAAGGCCCTAACCACCCTCTCCTAACCCCCCCGGTCCCGCCTCCCGGTCCCGCCCACCCCGCGATCGCCGCGTCGATCATGAAGTTATTGCCGGGACACGCCGATGCCGGAGGCAATAACTTCATGATCACCGGGCCGGGGCGGGGGTGGGCCGGGTGGGCTGGGGGTGGTCAGGGGGTGCGGATGGCGTCCAGGGCCAGCAGTGCGACGTGGAGGCTGAGGCAGGCTTCGACCGAGTCCAGGTCGACGTCGAGGATGCGCCCTATGCGGGCCAGCCGCTCGTAGAAGGCCGGCCTGGACAGGTGCGCCGCGGCGGCCGCCGCCGACTTGTTCCGGCCCTGTTCGAGGTACGCGCGCAGCGTGTCGAGCAACTGCTCCCGCGGGTGCTGCGCGTCGTACCCGAGCAGCGGGCCGAGTTCCCGCTCGACGAAGGTCTGCACCCGCGGCTCGTCGCGGAGCAGGTGCAGCAGCCCGGCGAGCCCGACGTGCGGCAGCCGGAAGATGGGCAGGTCACGACGGTCCCGGCGGGCCGCGTCGGCGATCTGCCGCGCCTCGATGAGTGAGCGTCGGGCCTCGCGGAGGCCACCCACCCCCGTGCCTGCCGCGATGATCACCGGAGACGGCGGACCCGGGACCGTCGCGCGTGCGCCCTGCCGGGGCAGGTCGCCCCGGGACGGCGCGTCGATCCGGGACGCCGTCTCCGACCGGGTGGCATCGCTCCGGCCCGGTACGTCGACACGGGCCGTACCGTCCTGGCGGGTCGCGGTCGATCCGTCGAGCCGGGCCCGGCGCAGCGCGGCGGCGAACGCGCCCAGCGCCCGCTCCTCGGCGGCGGCGTCAGGCAGGGCGACCAGCGCGCCGACCGCATGGTCGTCGACCGCGCTGGACAGGGCGGCGAGCCGTGCCTCACGCAGCGCATGCTCCACCGCCTCGGCCAGGTCACGCAACCGCGCCGGCGGCGTCGCCGGGCCCGGTTCACCACCCGGGGCACTGTCCCCCGCCGGGCCGTCGGCCCGGAACCGGATCATGATCCCGACCAGGTGTCTGCGGTCCAGCGTCACACCGAGCGCCTTGGCCCGCAGCGCCACCTCGTCCACCGGCCAGGAGTGGTCGAGGAGCGCCGTGAGCAGCGTGCGATGCATCTGCCGTTCCAGCCCTTCGGCGTCCCGGCGGATCAACCGGCCCAACGCCAGCGTGGAGGCGGCCCGCTCGACCAGGATCGTGAGCCGGGTCGGCGGAACGACCTGCGGCGACTGGCGCCCGAGGTGGAAGTCCGGGGTGGTGGCGGGCCGACGTGGGCGGACGGTGGGAAGGTCACCCCCGGCCGGCCAGCGCAACAGCAGACGACCCCAGTCCTGGCCGCGGGCCCCGACCTCGGTCACCAGCCAGCCGCTGTCCGCGTCGTACGCGGTCCGCCCGGCCGGCCGGATCCGGCGCGAGTGCTGCTCCCAGCCGTCGAGTAGCAGTTCGGCGCTCTCCCCCGCCGGGTCGTACGCGAGCACCTGCCGGGACAGGTTCTCCAGCACCACCGGGCAGCCGGAGAGCTCCGCCGCCTGCCGGATCACCTCGCCCGGCCCGGCGCCCTCGACCGACAGCTCGGTGAACCGCTGGTGGATCTCCTCGGTGGCCCGCAGCTCGGTGAGCTGGGCATCCACGATCAGCCCGTGCACCGCCTCCGTGATCCGGACGAACGGGGTGGCCCGTCGCAGCTCCGCCAGGGGCAGCCCGCGGCGTTCGGCCGCGGCCGCCATCACCCGGGGCACCCCGCTGACGTACCGGCGACCCAGCTCGACGACCAGGCCGGACACGCCCACGTCGGCCAGGTCGCCGATGAACGCGCGCAGCCCCGCGTCGTCGGCGGGCAGGCCGATCCCGGTGGTGAGCACCAGCTCACCGCCGCCGAGCAGTGAGGCGATGTCCGGCACCTCGGCCACGTGCACCCAGCGGACCAGCCGGTCGAGCCCGGCCTCCCCCGCCACCAGGCGCGGGGCGCCGTGGCGGACCGGGTCGAGGGCAAGAACCTCACGGACGGTAGGGAACACGGGCGTCACGCTACCGTCCGTGACGCCCGTGGCGGAAACCGGCGCGGCCGCCCCTGCCCGATTCGGGAACGACCGGCCGAAGACCGGGCAGCTTACGGGTGCCCGCACCGGTACGCTCGGCCCGTTTCGGACCGGCCTGAGTTCGCCACGGCGGCGACTACACCCACCACTACAGCGGGTCGTCGCGGCCCAGCTCCCAGAACGCCACCGCCGCGGCGGCGGCGACGTTCAACGAGTCCACCCCACGGCGCATCGGGAGCACGACCCGTACGTCGCTGGCATTCTGCGCCGCCGCGGTCAGGCCAGGACCTTCGGCCCCCAGGAGAAGGGCCGCCCGCTGACGCTGCGCCGGCGTCAGCCGCTGGATCGGTACGGCGTCCGATGCCGGCGTCATGGCGAGCACGCTGAAGCCCGCCTCCCGGATCTGATCCAGGCCACCAGGCCACTGATCGAACTTGGCGTACGGCACCGCGAACACCTCACCCATGCTGACCCGGACGCTGCGCCGGTAGAGCGGGTCGGCGCAGGTCGGCGAGAGCAGCACCGCGTCGACACCCAGGGCGGCGGCCCCCCTGAAGATGGCGCCGAGGTTGGTGTGGTTGTTCACATCCTCGAGGATCACCACCCGGCGGGCCTCCGCGAGCACCTCGGCCACCGTGGGCAGCGGCCGCCGCCGGAAGGACGCGAGCACACCCCGGTGTACGTGGAAGCCGGTGGCCTTCTCCAGCACGTCCTGGCTCGCCGCGTAGACCGGCGCCTCCCCGGTGTCCAGGTCGGCGAGCTGATCGACCCGCTTGGCGTCAACCAGGTACGACCGCGCCGGATAGCCGGCCCGCAGTGCCCGGCGCAGCACCAGCTCGCCCTCGGCGATGAACAGCCCGTGCGGGGGCTCCCAGCGGGTACGCAGCTCGACGTCGGTCAGCGCGCGGTAGTCGGCGATCCGCTCGTCGTCAGGGTCGGTGATCTCGTGGACGGGCACCCGACGATTCTGCCGGACGTCCGTCCACCCGACCGCCTGCCGTGCGCGCAGCGCGGCGCACCTCACGCCACCCCGCACCGCCGACCACCGGAGCGTCCCCGTTCCACGTGGTGGCGCGGGCCGACACCCACGCCCCACGTCGATGCTACGGCGCCCGACCTTCCGCCAGCGACGCGTGCTCACTCCGCCCGCTGGTAGTGCAGCAGCACCGAACAGCCGTCGAAGGTACGGGTCTGCGCCAGGCGCAGGCCGAGCCGCTCGGCGTCCAGGAACACCGGCTGGCCGCCACCGAGCACCACCGGGTGCACAACGATCACGTACTCGTCGATCAGCCCGAGTTCGGTCAGCGCCGAGGCGAGCTTCGAGCCCCCGGTGAGCAGGAGGTCCTTGCCGGGCTCCGCCTTGAGCGCGGTGATCTCGGCGGCCAGGTCACCGCCGCCGATCACCCGGGCCCCCTCGGCGGCCCCGGTGAGCGTCCGGGAGACCACGACCTTCGGCGTCTTCCGCCAGACCGGCGCGAACGCGAGGTCGTGCGGGTCCTCGGACATCGACTCGGCCCGTGGCCAGTAGAAGGACATCAGTTCCCAGACCTTGCGGCCGTAGAGGAAGGCGCCGGCCCGCTCGGTCAGCTCGAACGAGTACGCCGACAGCTCCGGGCCCATGTGTGCCCAGTCGAACTCACCGTTCGGGCCGTGGATGTAGCCGTCGACCGACTGGTGTACGTAGTAGACGATCTTGCGCATGGCCGTTTCTCCTCCGGCGCGGTACGCCCCCAGACGGGGCCTCTCGCCCGTTGGTCGGAGCCGCCCGGCCGGATCCGACAACCCGGCCCGACTTTCGCCGGATCTTTCGTTCGCTCGTCGCAGACGGCCGCGTGCCGGGGCTCGGGCTCGTCCATCAGCCGGTCGGCACGCAGCTTCTCCGCTGGACGTCCCGCCCGACCCCAAGAGCTCGGACGCAAGTTGTCGCCCGCCACGACGAAGCGACCGCTCCGGCACGGTGCTGGAAACGGCTTCGGGTGCGGTTGTCGCCGCCGTGACGACAACTGCACCCGAAGCCGGCTGAGTGTTCCGGCGGTCAGCCGCGCCCGGCGAGCCAGCGCTCCAGCAGCGACCCGGGGTCGTCCGTACGCTGACGGTTGTCGGTGCGGTCCGGCCGCACCGGCGGACGGTCTGCCGGCCGGTGCGGGTTGCCGGCCAACTCCTGGCTGGGTGCGGTGAAGTCCTTCTCCGGCTTGCCCTTGACCGCCGTCGAGATCACGTGCGCGACCGCGTCGATCACCTGAGCCTGCACGGCGGAGCCCACCGAGTCGGTCGGGTCGTCGGGGTTCGCGGCGATGCCGGCGACCGCTACCTGCGGCGTGAACCCGACGAAGGTCTCGGTGGCGTTCTCCTCCGAGCTACCCGTCTTGCCGGCGACCGGACGGCCACCGAGGATGTCGTTCACCGAGGTGGCCGTACCGCCGTTGCACTGCCCGTACGCGGACTGCTGTCCGACCGGGCAACGCGCCGCATCCGTGGCGGCCCGGGCCACGTCGGCGTCCAGCACCCGCTTGCAGGACGGGTCGGCGACCTGAACCCGTTCACCGTTCGCGGCCGTCACCGAGACCACCGGCAACGGCTTGCAGTACATGCCCTCGGAGGCCACGGTGGCGTACGCGTTGGCGACGTCGAGCGGCGTGGTCGCGGCGACGCCGAGGGTGAAGGACCCCCAGTTGGCCGCGTTGTCCTTGGCGAAACTGGCGTCCGCGTCGGCCCGGAACGTGATGCCGAGCCGCTGCGCCATCTCGACGACCTTGTCCTGCCCGACCTGCTCGGCCAGCCAGACGAAGTACGTGTTGACCGAGCGGCCGAAGCCGTCCCACATCATCCGGTAGCCGTCCATCCAGTCCGGGTTGGCGTTGGCCGGACACCAGTGGCCGCCGCAGTTGCCCTCACCGTTGTCCGGGTAGCGGGTGGGTAGCTTCGCGGGCGCGTCGAAGCCGGTGGAGAGCGTCTTGCCCGACTCCAGCGCGGCGAGCATCGTGAAGAGCTTGAACGTCGACCCGGCCTGATAGCCGTCGACCCCGCCCCCGCCCGAGATCAGCGGGTTGACGGTGTTCGGGTGGTTCTCCTGCCCCTTCGGGTTCGCGGCGAGGCTGTAGTGCCGGTTCACCGCCATCGCCAGCACCCGACCGGTGCCCGGCTCGACCGCGGCGATCGGCAGCGCGTTCTTGCTGTCGTACCCGTACACCTCGGTGGCCTGCTTCTGGGCGGCGTCCTGGATCTTCGGGTCGAGCGAGGTGACGACGGTGTAGCCGCCCCGACGCAGCGCCTGCTCCCGCTCCTCCGTGGTCGCGCCGAACGCCGGCTGGGTCAGCCACCAGCGGCGCAGGTAGTCGCAGAAGAAGCCCCAGTCGTCGTGCCCCTGCGCGGTCGCCGTGCAGCCGTTGGCCTGGGCGGTCGGGTGCAGGACGAGCTTCTCGGCCTTGGCCTGGGCCGCCTGCGCGGCCGTGATCGCCCCGGTCTGCACCATCGAGTCGAGCACGTACGACCGGCGCGCCAGCGCCTGGTCCCGGTCACCGTCGAGCGGGCTGTACGCGTCCGGCGACTGCACGAGGCCGGCGAGCAGAGCCGACTCGGCGAGGGTCAGCTGCCCCGGCTCCTTGCCGAAGTACCGCTGGCTGGCGGCCGCGACGCCGTACGCCCCGGAGCCGAAGTACGCGATGTTCAGGTACCGGTTGAGGATCTCGTCCTTACTGAGCGACTTCTCCAACGCCGAGGCGTACCGGATCTCCTGGATCTTGCGGCCCACGGTCGGGTCGGTGGCGGCCTGCCGCTCCTCCGCCGTGCGGGTCGGGTCCGTCTTCAGCACGTTGCGGACGTACTGCATGGTGAGCGTGGAGCCGCCCTGTTCGGTGCCGCCGCCCTTCACGTTCGCCACCACCGCACGGAACAGGCCGCGCAGATCGGCGCCGCCGTGCTCGTAGAACCGCCGGTCCTCGGCCGCCACGATCGCCTGCCGCATCACCGGCGCGATCTCCGACAGCGAAACGTCGGTGCGGTTCACGTCGTAGAACGTGGTGATCAACGTCTTGCCGTCGTTCGCGTAGATGTAGGAGCGCTGCGGGGTGGCCGGCGTACGCAGGGCATCCGGTAGCGCGGCGTACGCCCCGAGCGCCGACCGGGTGACGAGCCCGAACAGCAGGTTGCCGGGGAGTACGGCCACCGCGAGGACGAGGCCGGCCAGCACCCCGGCGAGGAGCACGGTGAACAGCCTCGAGAGCGGTGAACGGAGAGGGGCCATGGTCCCCAGGATTGCCACGAAAGCCATCAACCGACCAGCCCGCGGGCCGGTTTGTCAGGAACTTCACCGCCTCGCCCCAGCAACCTCCCACCCTCCACCCCCACCGCGACACGCGCGACACGGGTGACGGGGGTGACGCGGGTGATCATGAAGTTATTGCCCGCTCACGCGGCGTGTCCCGGCAATAACTTCATGATCATCACTTCAGGGCCGGCCGTTGGGTCCGGGGTTGGGTTGGGTTGGGTTGGGTTGGGTTGGGTGGGTCAGGCGGGTGAGAGGGGGCCGCCGGGGGCGGCCGGTGGCGGGGTCGCGGTGGCGACGCTCGCCGAGGCCGCGTCGCGGACGATCTCGCGCGGCACGAGCCGGCCGGAGCGGTAGCCGATGCCGATTCCGGCGATCAACACGAAGATCGCGCCGAAGGTCTGCAGTGAGCCGACCAGCGCGCCGCCGAGGCCGAGCAGCGGCGCTGCGATCATCAGCATCACTCCGTCGCCCATGCTGAACGCGCCGGAGCGGGCCACCGCCCAGCCGGTGAGGAACCAGCCGATGCTGTAGCAGGTCGCTCCGACCAGCACCAACATGCGGGCGGTGGTACCGAACACGGGCGTCTGCTCCTCGAGTCCGGCGAACGGGAGCATCAACACCGTGCCGGCGATGCTCACGAGCAGGCCCGCCGCAGCGCCCTTGCGGCTGCGGGTCGCGGCGAGGAGCCCGGTGAGGGCCAACAGGGCGAGCAGACCCAACCAGACCGCGGCCACCCAGCCGACCAGGTAGAGCGGCCGACCGTCGGCCGGGTACGGGTCGTTGCCCACCCCGCCGTCGCTGGCCATCGCGACCGCGCCGTACAGGACGGCGTACGCAGGCAGCAGCCACACCGCGGCGCGGGCGAACCGGCGTACCGACCAGGCCCAGCTCGCGTTGGTCGCCGGCCCCGCCGAGGTCGGCTCACCGACGAAGGGCAGCACCCCGAACCCACCGCCCGTACGCCGAGTGCCGAGCGGTCCGGTCGGGTCGTGTGCTCCGCTCACCGGGGCCGAGGACCATATCCGCTTCGCCGGATCCTTCATGCGTCACCTCGCTCCTCACGAGCGGTGCGGAACGCCGGGGCGCCCCGATGCCTGGTCACCACCCGTCCTCCGACCGATCGTGGCAGCGATCCGAGCAGGAGTGAGGGGCTTTCGCGTTATTCCCAACGCACCGCCCCAACGCCACAACAATCGGCACACGCGCCAGCCAGGTCCGGGCGCGGCTCCGGCGATCGGAACGCGAACGCCCACGCTAGAAGCAGGCCTGCGTCAAACACGGGGCCTGCGCCAGACACGGGAGCTCACGCGGGAAGCGGCGGCCCGCGCAGCGGCCGCCGAGCCCGGAATCGCGGAGCCCGGACCGTGGAGCCCGGACCGCGGAGCCCGGAGCCCGGACCGCGGAGCCCGGAGCCCGGATCGCGGAGCCCGGACCGTGGAGCCCGGACCGCGGAGCCCGGACCGCGAGCCCGGACCGCGGGGCCCGGACCGCGGGGCCCGGACCGCGGATCGAACCCCACGATCAACTCGAGATCATTGATGTCGCGGTGTCCCATGCCCATTGATACCGCGACTTCAAGGAAGGCGAGTCGATCATGCCGAGGACCCGTGTCAGGCAGTCCGCGAAATCCGGTTCACCCCTGTTTGCCCCTGCATAACGAGCGGCGCAGCCGGCGATCAGTGGCTGTCGAATATCGGTTGGCGGTCGGCCCGGCCGGCAGGTTGGCCTGTCGGTCCGCCCGGTTGGCGGGGTTGGCAGGCCGGCCCGCCCGGCTGGCGGGGTGACAGGCCGGTCCACCCGGCTGGCGGGGTGGCAGGCCGGTCCGCCCGGCTGGCGGGGTGGCAGGCCGGTCCGGTCCACCCTGCGGGCGGGTGGGTTGGCGGTTGGCGGTTTGGCCGGTTGGCTCGGTTGGCCAAGGGCCAGCTCGCCGGTCGGCGGTTTGTCCGGTCGGCCCCCGTCGGCCAATGGGCCCGGTTGCCGGTCGGCCCGGTTGCCCGGTTGCCCGGTCGGCCCGGTTTCGCGGGTGGTGGGGTGGCCCGGGTGCCCGGGTGCCCGGGTGCCCGGGTGGCCGGGTGGCCGGGTGGCCCCGTTGGGCGGGTCGGCGGGTCCGCGGGGAAGAAACGACGCGGGTCGCCTGGCGTGCTTCCCGAGGGGAATCAGCCTGGCGACCCGCGTCGCAGGTGTTCGCTCAGCCGCGCTCGCGCTGGTCGGCCGGATCGTTCACCAGGCTCGCCGGGGAGACCGGCTCCGGCGCGGGCAGCCCCTGCGGCGTACCACCGGTGGCCTGCGCCTCGGCGACGCGTACCTCGTCGTGGATTTCCTGGGCGGCCGCCGCGGCGGCCTGCGCGGCCTCGGCCGCCTCGCGCTCGACGGCGCTCGCGTGGTCGGCCGCCTCCGGCGCGGGCTCGTCGCCCACCATCCGGCTCAATCCGCCGAGCGCGCCACCCATCCCTTCGAGGGCCTTGGTCAGCTCGGCCGGCACGATCCAGACCTTGTTGGCGGTGCCGTTGGCGATCTGCGGCAGGGCCTGGAGGTATTGGTAGGCGAGCACCTTCTGGCTCGGGTTCGCCTGGTGGACGGCGTCGAAGACGGTACGGATCGCCTTGGCCTGACCCTCGGCCTGGAGGATCCGGGCCTGCCGGTCACCGTCGGCACGCAGCACCGCGGCCTGCTTCTCACCCTCGGCGGTGAGGATCTGCGCCTGCTTGTGACCCTCGGCGTTGAGGATGGCGGCCCGACGGTCCCGCTCGGCGCGCATCTGCTTCTCCATCGAGTCGCGGATGCTCGGCGGCGGCTCGATCGCCTTGATCTCGACCCGGGTCACCTTGATGCCCCAGCGGCCGGTGGTCTCGTCCAGCACGCCGGAGAGGTGCCGGTTGATCTCCTCGCGGCTGGTCAGTGCCCGCTCGAGATCCAGCGAGCCGATGACGTTACGCAGCGTGGTGACCGTCAGCTGCTCGATCGCCTGGATGAAGTTGGAGATCTCGTAGGTCGCACGGACCGAGTCGATGACCTTGTAGTAGAGCACCGTGTCGATCGAGACGACCAGGTTGTCGGAGGTGATTACCGGCTGCGGCGGGAAGCTGACCACCTGCTCACGCATGTCGACCTTGGTGCGCACCGCGTCGATGAACGGCACCAGCAGGTTGAGGCCCGGATTGAGGGTCCTCTTGTACTTGCCCAGCCGCTCGACCACGTCCTGGCGCTGCTGCGGCACGATCCGCACCGCCTTGGCCAGTGTCACCACAGCGATCAACGCCACGGCGATCACCAGCACGGTTATCGCTGGCATTCCCTCACCCTCCCGCTTCCGGCAATTCGCCGGACGTAACATCGTCGTCCTGCCACACCAGGGCCGTCGCGCCCCGGACCTTTATCACCCGCACCCGCCGACCGGGGTCGAACGACTGCGTCGCGTCGTACGACCGCGCGGTCCACAGCTCACCGTCGATCTTGACCAGGCCGTGCTCGGCGTCCACCCGCTCCAGCACCAGCGCCGTCGCCCCCTCGATCGCCTCGACACCGAACGGCTGCTCGCCGCTCTCCAGCGCCGAGCGTCGGTGCCGCTTGATCACGGGCCGGACGACCGTCAAGGTGAGCGCGGAGACCACCGCGAACACCAGCGCCTGCACGAGCGTCGGCGCACCGAGCGCCGCCGCGCCGGCTGCGGCGAACGCACCGGCCGCGAACATGATCAGGAAAAGCGTCGTCGTGAATACCTCGGCGACCGCCAGCAACACACCCAACACGACCCACAGCACGGCGTCCACCCCTCGATCGTGACACGCAAATGCACGCGCGGCTGCCCCGGGATGATCAGTAAGCTCGGCGACGTCCGCGGCGGGCCCACCCGGCCGCGCGTCCAACGCACCCCAGCGAGCGAGGAGAACCCGTGTCCCTGCTGCCCGGAACCGCCCGTCAGGTCGACCTCCTGGTCGCGCAGGCGCAGTCGGCGGGACGTGTGCCGTCGCTGGTGATGGGCGTGGTCCGCGACGGGTCGCTGGTGCACGTCGCCACCGCCGGCGAGCACCCCGCTGCCCACCCGGACCTGCAGTTCCGGCTCGGTTCGATCAGCAAGACGATGACCGCCGTCGTGGTGATGCAGGAACGCGACGCGGGCCGGCTGAGCCTCGACGACCCGCTGGAGAAGCACCTGCCCGGCACCGGAGTGGGCGGGCTCACCCTGCGCCAGCTCCTCGGGCACGCCAGCGGCCTGCAACGCGAACCGGAGGGCGAGTGGTGGGAGCGGGCCGAGGGCAGCGACCTGACGACCCTGTTGACCGGGGTGAGCGCGACCAAGATCGCTTACCCGGCGCACCGTGCGTACCACTACTCGAACCTGGCGTACGGGCTGCTCGGCGGGGTGCTGGAGCGGATCACCGGTACGCCGTGGGCAGAGCTGGTCCGCCAGCGGATCCTCGACCCGTTGGGCCTGCGGCGCACCACGTACGCGGCGACCGAGCCGTTCGCCCGTGGATACGTGGTACATCCGTGGCACGGCACGCTCCGGGAGGAGCCACGCACCGACACCGGAGCGATGGCCCCGGCCGGCCAGCTCTGGTCCACGGTGGAGGACCTTGCCGGCTGGGCGGCGTTCCTGGCCGACCCGGCACCCGAGGTGCTCGCACCGGGCACGCTGACCGAGATGTGCGCCCCCGTGGTGATCAGTGACCTCGACTCGTGGACCGGCGGGCACGGCCTCGGCCTGGAGCTCTACCGCGACGGCGACCGCGTGTACGTCGGCCACGGCGGCTCGATGCCGGGCTACGTGGCCGCACTGGCGGTGCACCGCCCGAGCCGTACCGCGGTGGTGGGCTTCGCCAACGCGTACGGCTTCGGGATCGGCGGCCTGGGGCGGCAGATCCTCGCCACCGTGCTCGACACCGAGCCACCGCTGCCCCGCCCCTGGCAGCCGACCAGCGCCGCCCCGTCGACCGGGGTCACCGAGGTGACCGGCCGCTGGTGGTGGATGGGTGTGCCGCTCGACGTCCGCTGGGACGAGGCCGCCGGCGAACTGGAGGTGCTCATGCGCGGCGAGCGGATGAACCGGTTCGTCGCCGAGGGGCCGGACCGGTGGCGGGGCTGTTCGGGCCCGGAGCACGGGGAGATCCTCTCGGTGCTCCGCGACGACTCGGGCGTCGCCGTGGCGCTCGACATCGCCACCTTCGTCTTCACCCGCAGCCCGGACCAGGAACCCTGACAGCGGCTCGGCCAGGCGGCGCGCCGGTGCGGTGCCGAGTCACCGCAGCCGGCGCCGAGGCTCCGGCAACTGCCGCAACCCCGGGTCCGGCGGCTCAGCCAGCGCTCCGGCGACCGCCACAACCCCAAGCCCACGGCTCAGTCGGTCGCCGGCTCCGTGACGAAGTCGATCAAGCGTTCCATCGCGTTGATGAGCGGGGTCTCCACGTCGGCGAAGCTGTCGACCCGCGACAGGATGTGCCGCCACATGTCGGCCGGTTCGGCGACGCCCAGCGCGGCGCAGACCCCCTCCTTCCAGGGACGTCCGGGCGGCACCACCGGCCACGCCGCGATACCGAGCGCCTTCGGCTTCACCGCCTGCCACACGTCGACGTACGGGTGGCCGGTCACGAGCACGTGCGGCGAGGTCACCTTCGCCACGATCCGGCTCTCCTTGGAGCCTGGCACCAGGTGGTCGACGAGTACGCCGAGCCGCCGGCTCGGCCCGGGTCCGAAGGCGCGGACCTCCGCGCCGAGGGCGTCGATGCCGTCCAGCGGCTCGACCACCACTCCCTCGATGCGCAGGTCGTCGCCCCAGATCCGCTCGACCAGCGCGGCATCGTGCACGCCCTCGACCCAGATCCGGCTCGCCTTGGCCACCTGCGCCTTCACGTTGTCCACGGCGACCGAGCCGGACGCGGTCCGGCGACGCGGTGCGGGGGCCGAGGTCCGCACCGGGCGGCGCAGGGTCACCGGCTTCCCGTCCAGCAGGAACGCGGCCGGCAGCAGCGGGAAGTTGCGCCGACGGCCATGCCGGTCCTCCAGCACCACCGCACCCGACTCGAAGCCCACCACCGCGCCGCAGAACCCGGAGTCGGCGTCCTCGACCACGAGGTCGGGTTCCGCGTCCACCTCCGGTACGACCTTGCGCCGCCGCCAGTCCCCCGCCAACACGTCGCTCTCGTACCGCCGCGCCATGTGGATCACGCTAACTGCCACCTCCCCACCCGCCCCGCCGACACACCGGACCCAGGTTGTCTCGCCGCTCACCCTCCGCCGACCGGCGAGCCCCCCATCCGTCGCCGGCGAGCCCGGGGAAGGCAATGCCTGGGCGATCCAGCACCCCACCGGCGACACCCCGTACCGCCGCGCACGCCCAGAGCGACGGCCGGCACGCCGGTCGGCCGGCCCACGACCACGTCCAACCGTCAAGATCGCGCAACGACACGGAAGCAGTGGCCTCCCTGTGCCAAGGAGACCACTACTTCGTAGATACAGCGCGATCTTGCAGCGATCGCGACGCGCACGGCCCGGCATGGCACGCCGGGTCGGGGCGGCACGCCGGGTCAGGGCGGCACGCCGGGTCAGGGCGGCACGCCGGGTCAGGGCGGCACGCCGGGTCAGGGCGGCACGCCGGGTCAGGGCGGCACGCCGGGCCGCGACACCGGATGAACGGTACGAAATGCTCCCGATGGCGTGCCACCAGCGCATGATCGACGGGACCTGACGGGCCGGTACGGAGACGGCGAAGCGGGCAGTTCGGCGCAGGCCACGCCGCCGCACCGGCAGCCGAGACACAGCCGGTCGCGACCACGTACCCTTTCGGCATGTCCACCCCCGCAACGGGCGCGGCGACGCTGACGCCCCGCCGGTCGAGCCGGTTCGTTGCCTGGGTACGCGCGTGGCGCGCCGGGCTGGTGCCCTTCGACGAGGTCGCGAACGCGATCGCCGGTCACGAGGAGCACCTGGTCGCGGATGCCCCCGGCACCTGGACCGACGTACCGCTGGGCGAGGCGCTGCCCATCCTGGCCAAGCTGTCGCCCGACGAGATCCGTCTGGTGCTGCCCGCCCCCGGCGACCCTCGCGGGCTGCCCGGGCCGGGCGACTTCACCGGCACGGCGCTGGACGTGGGCGAGGCGGTGGTGGCCGGCGGGCTCGGGCTGATCCCGCAGGTACGCACGCACACCTCGGGCTCCGGTGACACCTTCGAGACTGTGCTCTGGCAGGTCTACCCGCTGCCCGCCAACGCGCCGGCGGCTTCGCTGACCCTTCCCGGCGCCGCCGAGGCGGAGGCGGAACTCGCCGCCGCGCTCGCCGAGACCACCGCCGCGCTGACCCGCCTCGACGTGGCCCAGTGGCGGCCCGAGCTGGCCGGGGCGCTGGAGGCGCTACGCCGTCCCGACGGCACCACCGACCTGCCGCCCGGCTTCGATCCGCGGGCCCGCCGGCTGTTCGCCCGGGCCGCGGTCCTGGATCGGGTGCTCGCCCTGGCCGGCCACACGGCGCCGGGCGGCGCGATCAACAACTACGAGGCCCAGCAGCGCGACGCCGCCCTGCGCCCGCTGACCACGGCGTGCCGACAGGCGCTGGTGGCCGCCTGCAACGCCCCGCTGCGCCCCTGAGCGACGCCGGCCGCGGCACCACCTCGCCGCCTGGACCCGGGCCCGATCCTGCCGTCCGGCGAAACCGCCCGTCGGCGGGTGCGCGGGCGAGGCCCGGAGAGCTGTCAGTCCTGGTCCGGGCGGTAACGGTGGCCGCCGGTCGCACCGGCGGCCACGCTGAACCGTCAGGTCAGATCTCGTCGATCAGGTCCGCCACCGACTCGACCATGCGCGACGGGCGGTACGGGTAGCGTTCCGCCTCGGCCCGGGTGCTGATCCCGCTCAGCACGAGGATCGTCTCCAGGCCGGCCTCCAGGCCGCACAGGATGTCGGTGTCCATCCGGTCCCCGATCATCGCGGTGCTCTCCGAGTGCGCGTTGATCGTGTTCAGCGCCGAGCGCATCATCATCGGGTTCGGCTTGCCGACGAAGTACGGCTCGATGCCGGTCGCCTTGGAGATCATCGCCGCTACCGAGCCGGCGGCGGGCAGCGCGCCCTCCATCGACGGCCCGGTGACGTCCGGGTTCGTGCAGATGAACCGCGCCCCGTCGTTGATCAGGCGGATCGCCTTGGTGATCGCCTCGAAGCTGTAGGTGCGGGTCTCGCCCAGCACCACGTAGTCGGGTGCGAAATCGGTCAGCACGTAGCCGACCGCGTGCAGCGCGGTGGTGAGTCCGGCCTCCCCGATGACGTACGCCGTGCCGCCCGGCCGCTGCTCGCCGAGGAACTGGGCCGTGGCCAGCGCCGACGACCAGATCGACTCCTCCGGCACGTCCAGCCCCATCCGGCTGAGTCGAGCCTGCAGGTCCCGCGGTGTGTAGATCGAGTTGTTGGTGAGCACCAGGAAAGGCTTGCCGGAGGCGCGCATCCGCTTGATGAACTCGGGCGCCCCCGGGACGGGCTGGCCCTCGTGCACCAGCACACCGTCCATGTCGGTGAGCCAGCTCTGCACGGGCTTACGGTCAAGCATCGGATGCTCCCAGGTCTGTCGGCGGGCGGGTCGGTGTCAGGAGCGGCGCGGCGGGACGCAGCAGACCGCCGGGCAGGTGTCCCAGAGGGGCAGTTCGCCGAGGCGTCGACGCAGCTTCGCCCCGTCCGGGTCGGTTCGCTCGGCGACCAGCTCCCGGACCATCGCGACGAAGCGCGGGTCGACGCCGGGAGTGCCGGCGCGGGCGAAGTCCAGGCCGAGCTCCTTCGCCGTCTGCCGCGCCTCCGTGTCCAGGTCCCAGACCACCTCCAGGTGGTCCGAGACGAACCCGATCGGGCTGATCACCACGCTCGTGGTGCCCGCCTCGGCGAGCGCGGCCAGGTGGTCGTTGACGTCCGGCTCCAGCCACGGCACCTGCGGCGGGCCGGACCGGCTCTGCCACACCAGGTCGTACGGCAGGTCGGGCGCGGCGGCCGCGGCCACCAGCCGGGCGGTCTCGCGCAGCTGCGCCTCGTACCGGCCGCCGTGCGGGCCGGCGCTGTTCGCCATCGAGATGGGCACCGAGTGGGCGGTGAAGACCAGCCGGGTGCTGTCCCGCTTCGCCGGGTCGAGCTCGCCGAGGGCGGCGCGTACCGCGTCGACGTGCGGCTCGACGAAGCCCGGGTGGTCCCAGAACTGACGCAGCTTCTCGATCATGGGCGCGTCCGGGCCCACGGCGGCACGGGCCGCGGCGATGTCCTCCTGATACTGGCGACACGAGGAGTAGCCGCCGTACGCGCTGGTGACGAACGCGAGGGCGTTGGTCACCCCGTCGTCGCGCATCTGCGTCACCGTGTCGGCGAGCATCGGGTGCCAGTTGCGGTTGCCCCAGTAGACCGGCAGATCAACACCGTTCGCGGCGAAATCGGCACGGATCGCCGCGAGCAGGTCCCGGTTCTGCTGGTTGATCGGGGACACCCCGCCGAAGTGCTGGTAGTGCTCGGCGACCTCGGCCAGCCGCTCCGGCGGCACGCCACGACCGCGGGTGACGTTCTGCAGGAACGGCAGCACGTCCTCGGGCCGCTCCGGCCCCCCGAAACCGACAAGTACCACCGCGTCGTACGCCATGGCTCCCATTCTTCCCCGCGGCCCGACCGCTCCGACGACGCCCCCGCCGACTGGTGCCCCCGATCGCGGCGGGGGCACCAGGGGCGAATCAGGCGCCGAGGGCGTGGTAGCCGCCGTCGACGTGCACGATCTCACCGGTGGTGGCCGGGAACCAGTCCGACAGCAGCGCCAGGCACGCCCGGGCGGCCGGCTCCTGGTCGGTGAGGCTCCAGCCCAGCGGGGCGCGTTCGGTCCAGGCTTCTTCGAACTGGTCGAAGCCGGGGATCGACTTCGCGGCCATGGTGCGCAGCGGACCGGCCGACACCAGGTTGCTGCGGATGCCCTGCTTGCCGAGGTGCAGCGCCAGGTAGCGGGAGGCGGATTCCAGCCCGGCCTTGGCCACCCCCATCCAGTCGTAGACCGGCCAGGCCTTCGTCGCGTCGAAGGTGAGGCCGACCACGGCGCTGCCCGGGGACATCAGCGGCAGCGCAGCCACCGCCAGCGACTTGTAGGAGTACGTCGAGACATGGACCGCGGTGGCCACGTCCTCCCACGGCGCGTCGAGGAAACCGCCACCGAGGCAGCTCTGCGGGGCGAAGCCGATCGAGTGGACCACGCCGTCCAGGCCGTCGACGTGCTCGCGCACCTTGTCGGCGAGCCCGGCCAGGTGCTCGGTGTTCGTGACGTCGAGCTCGATCACCGGGGCCGGCTCGGGCAGCCGCTTGGCGATCCGCTCCACCAGGGAGAGCCGTCCGAAGCCGGTCAGTATGACCTGCGCCCCGTTCTCCTGCGCGAGCTTCGCCACCGAGAAGGCGATCGAGGCGTCGGTGATGACGCCGGTGACCAGCAGCCGCTTACCGGCCAGCAGTCCGGACATGCCGGGTTCCTCCGTCCTGTGTGGTGATCTGGGTCAGTGGCCCATGCCCAGGCCGCCGTCCACGGGGATCACGGCGCCGGACACGTAGCCGGCCCCGTCCCCGGCCAGCCAGGTGACCACGGTCGCGACCTCGTCCGGGTGGGCCATCCGGCCGGCCGGGATCGACTTGCGGATCTCCGCCTTGCGTTCGTCGGACAGCACCGCGGTCATGTCCGTGTCGATGAAGCCCGGCGCCACCACGTTCGCGGTGATGTTGCGGCTGCCCAGCTCACGGGTGATCGAGCGGGCCACACCGACCAGTCCGGCCTTGCTGGCCGCGTAGTTGACCTGGCCGGCGCCCCCGGCGAGGGCGACCACCGAGGAGATGAAGATCATGCGGCCCCACCGGGCGTGGAGCATCTTGGTCGAGGCGCGCTTGGCGCAGCGGTAGGCGCCCGTGAGGTTCGTGTCCAGCACCCGGGTGAACTGCTCCTCGGACATCCGCATGAGCAGCGTGTCGTCGGTCATGCCGGCGTTGGACACCAGCACCTCGACCGGGCCCAGCTCCGCCTCGATCGCGGTGAAGGCGGCGTCCACCGACTCGCCGTCGGTGACGTCACAGCGCACACCGAAGAAGCCCGCCGGGGCCTCCCCGCTACGGTAGGTCACCGCCACCCGGTCGCCCTGCTTGGCGAAGGCCTGCGCGATCGCCAGGCCGATCCCCCGGTTACCCCCGGTCACCAGCACGGTACGGGCCACGATTCCCCCTTGCGACGTCACGAGCGCGGACGGGACGGAGCCTAGGCGTTACCGGTAGGTAAGCGCTAACCGGAGTGCCGTGTCACACCTGGGTACGACCCGCGGAATGGCTCTGCGGGGGCACGACCGGAACGTCGCGTCGAACTACTGTGCGTGGGATGGATCGCAGTCCCGTCCACGCCGCCGTGTCGGCCCTGCGCCGCGTCGTGGCCGGGCCGGACTACCCGGCGATCCGGCCGCTGCGCCGCTCGCCCCGGATCGCCGCCGTCGTTTCGGCGATCGGGGCGCTGGCACTGGTCGGGCTGACCCTGGTCACCGTGGTGTTCCTGCTCGACTCGCGGCGACTACCCATCGCCAGCGCGTGGCTGATCGCGGTGCTCACCGTCGCACCACTGCCGCTGCTGCCGAACCGACCGCTGTGGGCCTGGCGGGTCATGTTCGTCGGGCAGCTGCTCGGCACCTTCAACCGGCAGTCGACTGAGGTCTGGCCGTGGAGCCCCAGCCAGGTCATCGTCATCGTCATCGTGCTGACCGTCGTGGCCGCCCGGGTCGACCGGGCCGTGCTGGCCTGGATCGGCCTGTTCAGCCTCGTCCCGGTCTGGATGTACGTCGCACCGGCCGCCCAGGTCGGCATCAGCCTGCTCTTCGTCGTGCTGCTCATCGTCGGCGATCTGGTGCGGCGCAACGTGCACACCCGGCGGGCGCTGGCCGAGCAGGCCGAGCTGAGCGAGCTGGAGAAGGCCCGGCGGGCGGTGTTGGAGGAACGCACCCGGATCGCCCGGGAGATGCACGACGTGGTCGCCCACCACATGTCGATGATCGCCGTGCAGGCGGAGACCGCACCGTACAGGCTCGACGCGGTGCCCGGTCCGGCGCGCGACGAGTTCGCCGCCATCGCCGACTCCGCCCGTGCCGCCCTGACCGACATGCGCCGGCTGCTCGGCGTGCTGCGCAGCGACTCGGAGGACCCGCGGACCACGCCGCAACCCGACCTGGCCGACCTGCCCGACCTGGTGGCGTCCGCCCGCCGCGCGGGCATGGCGGTGGTCTCGACCACGGACGTACCGACCGCGCCGCCCGCCCCGGTCGGGCTGGCCGCGTACCGCATCGTGCAGGAGGGGCTGGCCAACGCCGCCCGGCACGCGGCGGGCGCAGCCGTGCGCGTGAACCTGCGCGCCCACGGCGGACAGTTGGCGGTGCGTGTGTCGAACGCCGCCGACGGCGTCGCGGCCGGACCGGACCGGGCCGGCGGGCACGGGCTCACCGGCATGCGCGAGCGGGCCGTCGCGCTCGGCGGTACGTTCACCGCCGGTGTCACCGACGACGGCGGCTACGCGGTCGAGGCGACCCTGCCGTACGCCGACGACGAGGAGAAGTCATGATCCGGGTGCTGATCGCCGATGACCAGGCGATGGTGCGGCAGGGCTTCGGCGCGCTGCTCGCCGCGCAGCCGGACCTGCTGGTGGTCGGCGACGCGGCGGACGGCGCGCAGGCGGTCGCCGCCGCCCGCCGGTTCGACCCGGACGTGGTGCTGATGGACGTCCGGATGCCGGTGCTGGACGGCCTGGCCGCCACGCGCAAGTTGCTCGCCGACGGGGCCGTGCAGCGACCCCGGGTGCTCATCCTCACCACCTTCGATCTGGACGACTACGTCTACGACGCGCTGCGCGCCGGGGCGAGCGGGTTCCTGCTCAAGGACGCGCCGGCCGCCGACCTGGTGCACGCGGTGCGGGTGGTGGCCGCCGGAGACGCCCTGCTCGCCCCGGCGGTGACCCGTCGGCTGATCGCCGAGTTCGCGGCGCGCCCGGAGCGGCACCGGCCCCGCCCCACCGAACTGGCCGCGCTGACGCCACGCGAGACCGAGGTGCTGCGGCTGATCGCCCGGGGTCGGTCCAACCAGGAGATCGCCGCCGACCTGGTGGTCGCCGAGCAGACCGTGAAGACCCATGTGGGCCGCATCCTGACCAAGCTGCACCTGCGGGACCGGGCGCAGGCGGTGGTGCTGGCGTACGAGACGGGACTGGTCGCCGCCGGCGAATAGCCCCGGAGTATCGGGACAGAGATCCCTCCGCGGGGTGACGCTCGCCCCCGTGCTCCGCACGCACTCTCCCAACCGAGATCCGGAAGGGAGAACGAGATGCGTTGGACAGTCCCCACCCGAGCCGCGCTGGCCGTCCTGTTGAGCACCGGGCTGGTGGTCGGTCGGCCGGAGCCCGGCACGGCGGCCGGGTTCGTCGAGGCGTACCCGGTCACCGCGGCGGCGATGCGCGCCGCAGGGGCGCCGTACGCCGACTGGGCGGCCCAGGGGCGGCGGTTCCTGCTGTTCGACAGGCGCGGCGACGGTCGTGCCGTGGAGGTCCTCGGCGACCTGGCCACGGCGGACCGCATCGTGGTGCTGGTGCCCGGGGTGGGCACGACGCTGCGCGACTTCGACCGGGGGCTGGGCGGGGTGGCCCGACGCGCACCGGCCGTACAGGCCGCCGCGCTCCACTCGGCGTTGCGGGCGGCGGAGCCGGACGCTCGGGTCGCGGTGCTGGCCTGGCTCGGCTACGACCCGCCGGACGGCGTTGTCGCCGCCGCCGGCCCGGCCCCCGCGCACCGCGGCGCCGCCGCACTGCGCACGACGCTGCGCGAACTGGCCGCGCACCGTCCGTCGGCCACGGTGACCGTGGTCGGGCACAGTTACGGCGCGCTGGTCGCCGGGCTGGCCGCTCACCACGCGCCGCCGCAGCTCACCGACGTGGTTACCCTCGGCGGGATCGGGACCGGCGCGGACCGGGCCGCCGCGCTCGGCCCGGCGCGGCGGATCTGGGCGGCGGAGGCGCCGGACGACTGGATCCGCCGGGTGCCGCCGGTGCGGCTGCCCGGCCTCGGACACGGCCGCCGGCCGGCCGACCCGGACTTCGGCGCCCGCGCCCTGCCGGCCGCCGACGTGCACGGGCACGACGGCTACCTCGTCCCGGGCACCAGCACCCTGGCCGCCGTGGCGTCGGTCGTGCTCACCGGCGCCGCCGAGGCGCCGGCCGCGGTACGCGTCGCCGCCACCACGACGGGGGCGGCCCGGTGACGCGGGACTGGCCGGTCGACGCGTTGCGCGGGTACGCGGTGGCCACGGTGGTGCTCGGGCACTGGCTGGTGACCGGCCTGGTGCTCGCCCAGGACGGCTCGCTCGAACAGGCCAGCCCGCTCACCGCGATGCCGGCCCTGGCCCCGGTCACCTGGGTGCTGCAGACCCTGGGGTTGTTCTACTTCACCGCCGGGTACGCCTCGGCCCGCTCGGCCGCGCGGTACCGGGGCGGCCAGGCTCGCTGGCTCGCCCGCCGCCTGCGCCGGCTGGTGCTACCCGCGGTCGCGCTGCTCGGCAGCGGTGCCGCGGTGCTGCTGGCGGCGACCGTGGCCGGCGCCCCGGACGGCACGCTCTCCGTCGCGCTGACCCTCGCGGTGAGTCCGCTGTGGTTCCTGCTGCCGCTCTGCGCCCTGGTGGCGCTGACCGGCCCGCTCCGGGCGGCCGTACGCCGGTGGGGGCCGTGGTGGTGCGCCGCGCCGGCGGTCGCAGCGGTGGCCGGCGCCGATTTGGCCGACCGGCTGCTACCGGCGGTCGACGCGGTGCTGCCGATCCGCCTGCTGGCCGCCTGGGCGGTGCCCTACCTGCTCGGCCTGGCGTACGCCGACGGACGGCTCACGGGGCGCAGACCGGCCGCCGCGCTGGCGGTCGGCGGCGCGGCGACGCTCGCCGCCCTGATCCCGGCCGGCTACCCGGCCAGTGCCGTCGGGGTGCCCGGGGCGGCGATGTCGAACCTGAACCCCCCGTCGCTTTTCGCGGTCGCACTGGCGGTCACCCAGATCGGCCTGGGGTTGCTCGCCCGCCCGGCACTGCTACGACTCGGCCGCCGGCCGGTACCCGCCGGGGCGGTGGACACCGTGAACCGGTACGCGCTGCGGATCTACCTCTGCCACCAGCCCGTACTGGTCGGCCTCACCGCACTCACCGCGCTCGCCGGCGGGCCGCTGCCCGGACTGCACACCGCACCCGACGGCCCGCGCTGGTTGCTGGCCCGCGCGTGCTGGCTGCCGCTGCTCGCGCTGGTGCTGGCGACGCTCGTGCGTCGACGCCCGGAACGACCCGCCGCGGCGCCTCGTCCCGACGGACCGGCCGAATGCGAACGTCCCTCCCGCCGGGTATACGATGTTCATCGTTCCGAGCCCCGCCGAACGCAGGAGGTGATCGCTGTGCGAGATAGCGATCCTCCTAGTCGTGGCCGGGCCCATCGTCAGCCCCGCTGAGCCACGGCTGCAGCAGGTGAGCTGACCCAGCTCCGCTCCCGCACGTCAAGCTCCCGACTCCGGTCGGGGCGATGCCGCGCGCCGCCCGCTCGCTGGGCGTAACGGGGAGCATCCCGGTCACGAGTTCGTGTGTGCGTCCTGATCCACTCGACGGCCCCGGTGCGCCCGAGGCTGTCCAGTCGCCACTCGGAGCCGTCCATGAGCCGCTACGTCGCCCCGCTGGGGTTCACCCTCGCCGCCGTCTGGGTGGCGGTCCTCTTCGTCCTCGCCGGGCACTGACGCCGTCGTACCCGGGCCGGTCGCGCACCGATCACCGACCCGCCGCCCTCGGGGCCGACCGAGACGTACCCGTCCCGGCCGACCGCGAGGGCGGCCGGCCGTCACAGCATCCGGGACGACCAGAGCAGGCTCAGCGCCCCGGCGCAGAGCGCGAGCAGCAGCGCGATCCCCGCGTACCACTGGGTGATCTCCCGCGGCTCCGTCCGGAACCCGATCGAGCTGCCCATGTCCTGATAGACCTGCTTGAGCTCGGTCACCGAGGCCGCCTCGTAGAAGTAGCCCTCGGTCGTCTCGGCCAGCTCCGCCAGGGCCATCCGGTCCACCGGCACCCGTTGCAGCTGCCCGCCGATGTCCACCTGACCGCCGTCCGTGCCGAACGCGATGGTGGAGACCGGCACGTTGGCCGCCTGGGCGGCCGCGCCCGCCTCCTCCACGGCGCGGCCCGCGGTGCGGTAGCCGTCGGAGAGCAGCACGATCCTGGCCGGCGGAATCCCGGCGGCCCCGTCGGCGGGCACCGACCGGATCGCCTCCAGGCAGGTGAAGACGGCCTCCCCGGTCGCCGTCGCCTCGGCCAACACCAGCCCGTCGATCGCGCTGGTCACCGCGCCCCGGTCCTTGGTCGGCGGCACCAGCACGTTCGCCGACTTCGCGAACGAGACGAGACCCAGGTTGTAGCTCTCCGGCAGCTCGTCCACGAACTGCTTGGCCGCCTCCTGGGCGGCCTCCAGCCGGTTCGGCGCGACGTCGTCGGCCTGCATCGACAGCGACACGTCGATGGCGAGCATGACGGTGGCCCGTTCCAGCGGTTCCTTGGTGTCCACCGCCGGGCGGGCCAGCGCGGTGGCGAGCACGAGCAGGCAGAGCAGGAAGGCGGTGGCCGGCGCGTGCCGCCGCCAGCCGAGACCCTTCGGGGCCAGGGTGCGCAGCAGCTCCACGTTGGTGAAGCGCATCGCGTACGCCCGGCGGTTCAACTGCCGCCAGACGTACAGGGCGGCGAGGGCGAGCACCGGCAGCACGGCCAGCAGCCACCACGGTTGCATGAAACGGATCATCGTGTCGTCCCTCGGGTGCGGGTGTGCCGCTGCGCGGCCACGAAGCGCACCATGTCCAGCAGCCAGTCTCGGTCGGTACGCAGGCGCAGGTGCCCGGCCCCGGCGGCCCGCAGCGCGGCGGAGATCTCCGCCCGCTGGGCGGCAGCCGCCTCGGCGTAGCGGTGACGCAGTCGCGGGTCGGCGGTCTGCACCTCGTGCAGCTCGCCGGTCTCCGGGTCGACCACGGGCAGCACACCCACGTCGGGCAGTTCCAGCTCCCGCGGGTCGACCACCTCGACGGCCAGCAGGTCGTGGCGTACCCGGAGCTTCCGCAGCGGCCGGGCCCACTGCGCGGGCGGGGCGAGGAAATCGGACACGACCACGACCAGACCGCGCCGGCGGGGCGGCCGGTTCAGCATGTCGATCAGGGCACCCAGATCGCTGCGGCCGGGCCGCAGCTCGGTGCCGGCGACGGCGCGGAGCAGGCCCTGGGCCTCCCGGCGCCCCGAGCGGGCGGGCAACCGGGTCAGCGTCCCGGGCGCGGCGGCCGGCGCGACGGTGCGACGGCGACCGGCGGGCGGTACGCCGGCGCCGGTGCCGATCACCGCGCCGACCCGGTTGCCCCCGCGCACGGTCAGGTGGGTGATCGCGGCCACTGCCGCGACCACCACCTCCCGTTTGAGCCACCGCCCGGTGCCGAAGTCGAGGCTCGCGGACAGGTCCACCGCCAGCCACGTCTCCAACTCCCGGTCGGCGACCGTCCGCCGGACGTGCGGTGTGGTGGTGCGCGCGGTCACCGGCCAGTCCATCCGGCGTACGTCGTCGCCGGGGCGGTACTCGCGGGACTCCCCCGCCTCGCTGCCCGGGCCGGGCAGCAGTCCGACGTAGTCGCCCTGGAGCAGCCCGTCCAGCTTGCGGGTGACCAGCAGTTGGAGGCGGGCGAGGACGGCCTCGGAGCGGTCTGCGGGGGCCGGGCGAGGGGTGGCTGAGGTCATGGGCGCTGCCCGGGCCAGCCGGCCCCCGGCGGCGGCACGATGGGCGCCGGTGTCGCCTGCTGTCTCGGCGCGACCGAGGGCAGCGGGATCGTGGACATCACGCGGTGGACGATGTGGTCGGCCGGTACGTCGTCGGCGAGCGCGTCGTAGCTGAGCACCAGCCGGTGGCGCAGGATGTCCGGTGCGATGTCCTGCACGTCCTGGGGAAGCGCGTAGTCCCGACCGCGGAGCAGCGCCAACGCCCGGGTGGCCCGGACCAGCCCGAGCGAGGCACGGGGGCTGGCCCCGTACTGGATGAGCTGCGCGACGTCCGGCATGCCGTGCTCGGCCGGGGCACGGGTGGCGAGCACCAGCCGGACCGCGTAGTCGACCAGGGCGTTGTGCACGAAGACCTGGTCGGCCTTGCGTTGCAGCGCCACGAGGTCGGTGGCGCTGAACACGGGTGCCGGTTCGGGGGCGGCCACCCCCATCCGGTAGACGATCTCCCGTTCCTCGGCGTCGGTCGGATAGCCAACGACGATCTTCATGAGGAAGCGGTCCCGCTGCGCCTCCGGCAGCGGGTAGACACCCTCCTGCTCGATCGGGTTCTGGGTGGCCATCACCAGGAACGGGTCCGGCACCCGGTGGGTCTCCCCGCCGATCGAGACCTGCCGCTCGCTCATCACCTCGAGCAGCGCCGACTGCACCTTGGCCGGCGCTCGGTTGATCTCGTCGGCGAGCAGGAAGTTGACGAAGACCGGGCCCAGTTCGATGTCGAACTTCTCGCTCGACTGCCGGTAGATGCGGGTGCCCATGATGTCTGCCGGCACCAGGTCGGGGGTGAACTGCACCCGCGCGAACGAGCCGCCGACGACCTTGGCGAGAGTCTCGACGGCGAGGGTCTTGGCCACCCCGGGCACCCCTTCGAGCAGGCAGTGACCGCGGGCGAGGAGCGCGACGACCATCCGCTCCACCATCCGGTCCTGCCCGACGATCACCCTCTTGATCTCGAACAGCGCCCGTTCCAGCAGGGTCGCGTCCTCGGCGGGGGTGGTCACCGTCGGGGGCGTCGGGGGTGCTGTCCCGTTCGGCGTCGGGGCGTCGGGCGTGGTCGGCTGGGCCACCGGTCCTCCACAGCATGATCGGTTGTCGCGGCGTGGTGCGTATCAAGACTCGCATGCCTGGCTGAGTACCGAGGTGGGGAGAAGGCGATTTCCGCCGCGCCGTCCCGACCGGCCGGATCGCCACGTTCGGGGTGGACAGGAACGGCACTTGCGCGTGTACGATTCACCCGTCGCCGGGCGGCTCCCCCCGTGGCCGCCCGGCGCTCATCTCCTCTCCCTCCCGCTGGCCTAGACTGGCCCGGATGAGCATTCCCTCCCCCGCCGACGAGCCGCTGATCTGCTCGGCAAAGGGGTGCCAGGCGCCCGCGACCTGGGCGCTGCGGTGGAACAACCCTCGGCTGCACGACCCCGACCGGCGCAAGACCTGGCTCGCCTGTCCGGCACACCGCGAGACACTCGGCGACTTCCTCGACGCACGCGGCTTCCTGCGTGCGGTCGCACCACTGGCCGGATCGCCTACGCTCGAAGCGTGAGCGCGCAGAACGGAACGCCCCGGTGAGCGCCGCGGAGTCCCACCAGCCACCGGCCGCGGCCGGTCCGCCGTCCGTGCCGGGCCCCTTCCCGTCCCCGTCCGTGCCGGGCCCGCCGCCGGCCGGGCCCCTGGAGCCCTGGCCGGAGACCGTCCGCTGGCGGCCGATCTCCCGGGACCTGATCTGGGTCGAGTTGCTCAGGCTCGCCGCCGTACTGGCGGTCGTCCTGCTGGGAGTGGTGATCGGCTGGGTTCTCAACGGTCACTGGCTGTTCGGGCTGGGCCTCGCCGTCGTCCTGCTGCTGGGCGCGGGACGTGCCGTCTCGATCGTCCGCGCGGTCCACGCCTGGGGCTACGCGGAGCGTGCCGACGATCTGCTGGTCCGGCACGGGCTGCTGGTCCGGCGATTGTCCATCGTGCCGTACGCCCGGATGCAGTTCGTCGACGTCAGCGCCGGCCCGCTGGAGCGCGCCTTCGACCTCGCCACCGTCCAGTTGCACACCGCCGCGGCGGCGAGCGACGCCCGGGTGCCGGGGCTGCGGCCGGCCGAGGCATCCCGGTTGCGCGACCGGCTCACCGCGCTGGGCGAGGACCGGGCGGAGGGGCTGTGACCGTCCGTTGCGGCTCGTCGCCGGTGCGCACGGAGTCGGCTCGATGAGCGAGGGCCCGGCCGAGCCGGCTGCCCGCCCGCCGGCCCAGTCGCCCGAGCCGACGCCCGCCGGCACGCCGGCGCCGCCTGAGCCGCCCCCCGCTCCCGGAGCACCCGCTGCCGCCCCGGCGCCGGTTCCACCGCCGCACCCCGGCGGCCCGCCGTTCCCGGTCAATCCGGCGTACCCCGGCGCGCCGATGCCGTACCCGGGTCCACCGGCGTACCCGGGCGGACCGCCGCACGCCGCGCCGTACCCCGGCGGGCCGTACACCGCGCCCCACCCAGGTGGGCCGCCGCACCCCGGGCCGTACCCCGGTACGCCCTGGCCTGCGGCACCGTACGGCGGCCCGCCGCAGCCGGTCGGGCCCGGCATGTACGTCCGGCCCGGCCCGCCGGCCTGGCCGGATCCGGTGGAACCGCGAAAGCGGCTGCATCCGCTGAGCCCGGCCCTGCACGGCGCCAAGTCGCTGGTCGTGGTGATCGCCGGCCTCTCCTGGTCGACCCTGTCCCGGGTGGGCTTCGGCTGGTTCGCCGCAATGGTGGTGGCGCTGGCCCTCGGGGCGACCGTGATCTCGATCATCAGCTGGTACAACACCGGCTACCACGTGGTCGGCCGGGAACTGCGGGTGTACGAGGGGCTGCTCTGGCGACGTACCCGCGCCATCCCGCTGGAGCGGTTGCAGGCCGTGGAGGTGGTCCGGCCACTGCTCGCCCAACTCACCGGCCTGGCCGAGCTGCGCCTCGAGGTGGTGGGCGGCGGCAAGACCGAGGCGCCCCTCGCGTACCTCACGGTGGCCGACGCGGCCGCGCTGCGCGGACGGCTGCTGGCCCTCGCCGACCGGGCCGGGCAGCCCGCGGCCGCACCGGCAGCCGGCGCGACGGTGCCGGCAGCGGCGGGCCAACCGGCCGCCCCGGTGGCGGTGCCGCCCGGCCGGGCGCTGCACACGGTAGGCAACCAGGACCTCCTGGTCAGCCAGCTGCTCACGCCGCAGGCGTTCCTGCTACCGCTCGGTCTGGCGTTCGTGGTGGCGCAGTTCCTCTCCGAGGACTCGTGGTCGTTCATCGCGGTGGCGAGCACGCTCACGGCGATGGCCGGGGTGGTGCTGCAACCCGTCCGGCGGGTCCTCGACGACTGGAACTTCCGGCTCGCGCGGGACGACGGGACGCTGCGCGTCCGCAACGGTCTGCTGGAGACCCGGGCGCAGACCGTTCCACTGCACCGCGTGCAGACCGTACGGGCCACCTGGCCGCTGCTGTGGCGGATGAAGGGCTGGCTGCGGCTGCGGCTGGAGGTGGCCGGCTACTCGGTCGGTGAGGGCGACGAGCGGAACCGGCCGGACCGGCTGCTGCCGGTCGGGGACCTACCGACCGCCGAGCTGATCGTGGCGGAGGTACTGCCGGGGGTACGGCTGACCGGGCTGCCGCTCACCCCGCCGCCACCCCGGGCGCGCTGGCTGCACCCGCTCGGGCGCAACGCCCTCGGCGCCGGGCTGCACGAGCAGGTCGTGGCGGTCCGCTCCGGGCTGCTCACCCGGCAGTTGACCGTCGTGCCGTACGCCCGGATCCAGAGCGTCCGGGTGGTACAGGGGCCGTTGCAGCGCTGGCTGCGGCTCGCCACCGTGCACGCGGACACCGCGGGTGGCTCGGGCGCGGCGGCCGAGTCCCGCGACGTCGACGAGGCGTGGGTGCTGGCCGCGGAGTTGTCCGCACGGACGCACGCCACGCGCCGGTCCGGCTGACCTCGGCCGGCTCAGCCGGTGGCTCGTACCCCCGCCGGATCGGCGGCCGATGCGGCGTCCTCGGGCGCGGCCGGCGCCGCCACGGCCGTCGCGCCGTCACCGGTCGGCAGCGGGTCACTGCTCGCCGCCGCGGTGCCGGCCGGGCCTCGGCGGGCACGGTGGGCGGCCCACCACCGCTCGGCCAGGCCGACGACGAGGAAGGTCACTCCGACGTACGTCCAGCCGACCAGCACGTCGATCACGTAGTGCTCGCCCGAGTAGACCAGGGTGAAGGTCATCGCCAGCGGGTAGGCCAGCAGCAGCGGCCACCAGCGCTTACGGGTGGCCGTCAGGAAGAACAGCACCACGAAGAGCGCCCAGGCGGTGTGCAGCGACGGCATCGCGGCCACCGGATTCGAGGCGATCTGACCGGCGTTGAGCAGGTTGCCGGCGCCGTGCATGCCGAACTCCTTCCACCCCCGGGTGGAGATGCGGGCCACCTCCTCGATCAGGCCGTTCTGGGCGGCCCACCAGGGCGGGGCGGCCGGGTAGAGGAAGTAGGTGACCAGACCGGCGGCGCAGAGGAAGCCCCATCGCCGCATGTACGCCCCCCAGCGCGACCGGTTACGCAGCCACAGCACAGCGGCGGCGGTGAGCGTGACCACGAAGTGCGAGAAGTAGATCCAGCTGGCCGCCACGTCCCACCACTGCACCTCGGGCCGGTACAGGTGCTGCTGGAGCCAGACGGTGGGCACCTGCCCGCCCGTCGCCCAGCCGAACATGAAGCGGTCGGCGGCGACCAGCTCGTACGCGTGCGGCACCGCGCCGTTGTCGGCGAAGCCGCGGGAGAGGTTGTACACGGCGAAGAGCAGCACCACCGGCACCCAGTCGCGCGCGAAGCGCAGGTGGCTGCGCCAGGGCCTGGACGAGTGCCAGGCGATGGTGGCCGCCCAGATCCAGAGGAACGCGTACGCGGGGTCGGTGGGCAGCCCGATGAGGAGCCAGGCGGCGACGAAGGCCACCCCCCAGATCGTCATGGCGACCAGGCGGCGACGCCCGCCGTCCGGCGGCGCGGGCGGGTCGGTCCGGGCGGGGGGCTGGGGGTCAGTCACGACGGCCATCGCGGTCAAGGTTAACGGCGGGCGAGGCATCGACCGACGCCAGCCACCAGCGCGTCGCCGGCCGCCGGTCGGACTGTCGGAGCGCGGGCCGGTGAAGAGCGCCTGTCCACCGCCCGTCGCGGGCCGCCGATGATCGGCAGGACAGGGCCTAGGCTGTTGGCCATGCAGGAACAGCCCGAGCCCGGATTCACGCCGGGGCTGACCGCCCGGGTGGAGTTGACCGTCACCGACGCCGACACCGCGCAGGCGGTCGGCTCGGGAGATGTGCCGGTCCTGGGCACGCCCCGGGTTGTGGCGCTGGCCGAGGCGGCGTCGGTGGCCGCGACCGCGGCGAGCCTGCCGCCCGGCATGACCACGGTGGGGATCCGCATCGAGCTCGACCACCGGGCCGCCACGGCGGTCGGGAGAACGGTCCACGCCCAGGCCCGGCTCGCCGAGGTCGACGGGCGACGGCTGTTGTTCGAGGTGCGCGTGATCGACGGCGCGGAGACGGTGGCCGACGGGCGCGTGGAGCGGATGCTCGTGGACCGCCGGCGCTTCGTGGAGCGGGCCACCCGTACCGCATGACCGGCCGTTTCGTCGAGGTCGCCAACGGCGTGCACGTGTTCAACGAGCCGTTGCTCGACGTCAACGTCACGCTGGTCGTCGGGGACGGCGCCGCCCTGCTGGTCGACACGCTCTCCACCGCCGGACAGGCCACCGAGCTGGCCGCCGCCGCCCGAGCGGTCACCACCGCCCCGTGGACGGTGGTGAACACCCACCACCACTTCGACCACTGCTTCGGCAACGCCGTCATCGCCGGGCAGCCGCCCCGCCCGATCTACGCACACGAGCGCGTCACCGCAGCGTTGCGGGGGCACCCGGACCGGCTGCGCCGGGAGGCGTACGACGAGGTGTCCGCCGGCTGGCCGGCACTGGCCCCCGCGCTGGCCGCCACCGTGCTGCTGGCACCGACCCACTCCGTACGCACGGAGACGTTGCTGGACGTGGGCGGCCGGCCGGTGCTGCTGCGCCATCCCGGACCCGGGCACACCGACGGCGATCTGGTGGTGCACGTGCCGGACGCGGACGTGCTGATCGCCGGGGACCTCATCGAGGAGAGTGGGCCGCCCGCGTTCGAGGACGCGTATCCGCTGCGCTGGCCGGACGCCGTGGCCGACCTGTTGCGGCGCTGCACCGCGACCACGGTCGTGGTTCCCGGGCACGGCCGCCCGGTGGACGTGGACTTCGTCCGGGCGCAGCACCGGCAGCTGACGGAGCTGGCCGGGCTGACCCGGGCCGGGCACCGAGCCGGCGTCGCGCCGGAGCGGCTCGCCGCCGACGCCCCGTTCGGCCCCGACGCCGCGCTGACGGCGATCCGTCGCGGCTACGCCGAACTGGAGGCCACCGCCCCCTGAGCGGCGTGCACCCCCGCCCCCTTCAGAGGCCACCGCCCCCTGAGCGGCGTGCACCCCCGCCCCCTTCAAGAACGACTCGGGTTCCTTGAAGTCGGGGCGTCCACGGGCGCTGGACACCCCGACATCCACGCAACCCGAGTCGATCAACCCGCGACGAGGCCGTGCCCCCGGGCGCGGTGTTCAGCCGGGTTCGCGGAGCAGCTCGGCGAGCCGCTCCAGGTGCGGCACGGCGGCGGTCAGTGCCTCTCGCGCCTCGGGGTCGAGCCGGTTCAGCGCGTCGGTGAGCAGGGCCACCCGGTGCCGGTGGTGGTCGGCGATCCGCTGCTCCGCGGCCTCGGTGACCCGCAGCCGGGCCACCCGGCCGTCCACCGGGTCGCGCTCGCGTCGCACCAGTCCGGCCGCGCCCAGATCGCGCACCAGGGTGCTGACGGTGTTGGGCGCGGTACGCATCCGGCTGGCCGCCTCCTTGACGCTCACGCCCGGGTTCGCCCGGACCAGCAGCATCAGTTCCGCCTGCGCGTCGGGCAGTTCGGGACGGTTCGCCCGCTGGGTCGCCGAGCGACGCAGCAGCCGGTGCAGATCGCCCACGAGCGCGCCCAGCCGCGTCATGCTGTCGCTCGACATGACCTTCCCCACGAGATGACCCTACCCAGCAGAAATACCTCTGACTACAGAGCTAAGGTTACCGGCCGAGATCGTCTTGATGGGGGAAGAACCATGGTCCAGGCCGCCCAGACACCCGTACGGCCGCCGTCAGGCGGCCGCGACACGAACGCCGGACCGGCGCGCGGCGGCCCCGGTCTGGTGGCGCTGCTCGGCCTGCTGACCGCGTTCGGGCCACTGTCGCTGGACATGTACCTGCCGGCGTTTCCCGCCATGGCTCGCGACCTCGGGGCAGACCAGGCGCACATCCAACTCTCGCTCACCACCTGCCTGGTCGGAATGGCTGTCGGGCAGTTCGTGACCGGCCCGCTCAGCGACCGGATGGGGCGGCGCCGGCTGGTGCTCGCCGGCGTGCTCGCGTACGCCGTACTCTCCCTGGTCTGCGCGGTCGCACCGAACGCCTCCGCGCTGGCGGTGGCGCGCTTCGCCCAGGGCTTCGCCGGCGGGATGGGCGTCGTGGTGGCGCGAGCGGTGGTCCGTGACCTGCACTCCGGTCGGGCCGCGGCGAAGTACTTCTCCCAGCTCACACTGATCTTCGGCGTCGCTCCGGTCGCCGCGCCCGGCATCGGCAGCCTGGTGCTGCGGTTCGGCTCGTGGCGTGCGGTCTTCGTCGCCCTCGCCGCGATCGGCCTGCTGCTCGCCGCGGCGGTCGCCTGGCGGCTGCCCGAGACCCTCCCGGTCGAGCGTCGCAACGGCGCCGGGCTGGTCAGCACCGTGCGGACGATGCGGATGCTCACCACCGACCGGGTCTACCTCGGCTACGCGCTGACCCAGGCCCTCGCCTTCGCCGGGTTGTACGCCTACATCTCCGGTTCGTCCTTCGTCTTCCAGGACGTCTTCGGTGTCTCCGACACCACCTTCAGCCTGATCTTCGGCCTCAACGCGCTGGGCCTGGTCGCCGTGGGGCAGGCCAACGCGCGGCTGCTCGACCGTTCGGACCCGCGGACACTGCTCACCCGCACCCTGATGGTCAGCACGGCGGCCGCGGGTGGACTGCTCGCGGGTGCGGCGGTCGGCAGCGCGTGGGCGGTGGCGGCCTCCCTGTTCGTGTTCGTCGGCTCGCTGGGCATGGTGACGCCGAACAGCACCGCGCTCGGACTGGACCGCCATCCGCGCCACGCCGGCACCGCTGCGGCCCTGCTCGGAACGGTCCAGTCGGTGGCCGGGGCGCTCGCCGCCCCGCTGGTCGGCCTCGGCGGCGAGGGCAGCGGGGTACCGATGGCCGCGGTCGTCGCGGGCGCCGTCGTGCTCTCCCTCACCGCGGTGCTGGCCCTGACCCGCCCCAGCCCGACCGCCTGAACCCGTCGCCCACCGGGTCGCGCTCGCATCCCGCCGGCCGGTACCCGACCGGGTCGCGTACCGGCCCGCAGCAGGGCGCGACTCAGTCCGCGAAGCGGGCCAGGACGGCGGCGCGGGTGGGCATCGACGTGGCGCCGCCGGGCGACTCGCAGACCAGGCCGGCGACGCGCAGCGCGAACGCAACCCGCTCGATCCAGCCTGCCGGCTCCCCCGGCTCGCCGGCCACCAGCAGGTCGGCGATGATCGCGGCCATCACCGAGTCGCCCGCGCCTGTCGTGTCCACCGGATTGACCTTTGGCGCCGGTACCCGGACCGGGTCCGCGTCGGCGGCCGCGAGTACGGCGCCGTCGGCCCCGAGGGTCACCACCACCGTGGCGGCGCCGAGTTCCCGCAGGTACGCGGCGACGCCCTCGACCGGCTCGCCGGGATAGAGCAGCGCGGCGTCGGCCTCGCTCAGCTTGACCACGTGCGCTCCGGCGGCGAACTCGGCCACCACCTCACGCAGGCCGGCGAGCGCGGCCTCACCGTCGAGCAGCCGCGGGCGGACGTTCGGGTCGAAGACCCGCAGGCCGGTGGCGAGCGACCAGGCACGCCGCGCCGCGGCCAGCACCGTCGGACGGAGCAGCACGACCGAGCCGCAGTAGAGCACGTCCGCCCCCTCGACCACCGCGACGTCGAGGTCGTCGGCGGCGAGCAGACCGTACGACGGCGGCTCGCCGTAGAAGCGGAAGTCCGGTTCCGCACCGGCGTGCGTGATCACCGCGAGCGCGGTGGCCGCCGGCACGGTGACCGCCCCGTCGAGGCCGACGCCGGCGGAGGCGAGGAAGTCACGGATGCGGCCGGCCAGGGCGTCGTCGCCGAGAGACCCGACGAACTGCGCGGCACCGCCGAGCCGGGCCACCCCGACCGCCACGTTCAGCGGTCCGCCGCCGATCGCCTGCCGGAAGACCGGTGCCCCGTCGTACTCGGTCTCGATCAGGTCGACCAGCGCCTCGCCGAGCACCATCGCGTATCCCATTCCGGTCCCTTTCGTCCTCGCCCGCTGCCGCGCCGTCCGACGCGACGGTCACCCGCGCGCGACGTCACGCCTGGGGAGATCTTGTCGTACCAGGCTGGCACAGTGCGCACCGTGGCGAACGTCGAAGACACGGTAATGGCGTACTGGAACGCCTGCGAGAGCCGGGACTGGGCGCGGATGGTCATGCTGCTCGCCGACGACATGGTCTACCACCTGCCGCAGACCCGGGAGCGGATCCGGGGCCGCGCGGCGTTCCTCCAGTTCAACCGGGAGTACCCGGGCGGCTGGCACCTGTCGGTGACCCGGGTGACCGGGGCCGGCCGGCAGGCCGCCAGCTGGATCACCGTCACCGTCGACGGCGAGGAGCAGCCGGCGGTCAGCTTCTTCGACCTGGACGAGGCGGGCCGGATCAGCGTCATCACCGAGTTCTGGCCGGAGCCCTACGAGCCGCCGGCAGGCCGCGAGCACCTCGTCGAGCGCTACGCGATCGGTGAGGTTCAACCCGGCTTAAGGCCTGTTTCATAAGACCGTGCCCGGCTGCGCCGGACCCAGGCGACGACCGGCGGCGTTGTCGGACCGCCGCCTGGGCCTCGGCTCGCTCTGCCGCGCCTTGTGAAACAGGCCTTAGCCCGGGTGGTGGATGGGTCCGGCCAGTTCGGCCAGCGGTCGACCGCTGCCACGCCAACGATCGGCGACGATCTGCGCGGCCACGCTCACCGCGGTCTCCTCGGGGGTACGCCCGCCCAGGTCGAGCCCGATCGGCGAGGCGAGCCGGGTCAGCTGCTTCGGCGTCACGCCCGCCTCGCGCAGGCGCTTGCGCCGCTCGTCGTGTGTACGGCGGGAGCCCATCGCTCCGACGTACGCCATCGGGTGGCGCAGCGCCAACGCGAGCACCGGCACGTCGAACTTCGGGTCGTGGGTCAGCACGCAGACGACCGTCCGCCCGTCGACCCGTCCCGCGTCCAGCTGCGCCTGCAGGTAGCGGTGCGGCCAGTCGACGACCACCTCGTCCGCGCCGGGGAGACGCCGAGCGGTGGCGAACACCGGTCGGGCGTCGCAGACGGTCACCCGGTAACCGAGGAACGAGCCGATGCGGGCGACCGCCGCGGCGAAGTCGATGGCACCGAAGACGATCATGCGTGGTGGTGTGGTGTACGACGCGACGAAGAGGCTGACGCCGCTGCCGCGGCGCTGTCCGTCGTAGCCGTACCGGAGCATGCCGCTGCGGCCCGCGACGAGCAGCCCGAGCGCGTCGGCGGCGACAGCGGCGTCCAACCGTTCGCTGCCGAGCGAGCCGAGGACCCGATCGCCCACGAGCACCAGCCGGCGGCCCAGCCGGCGGCCCGGGTCGGCGGGGACCCCGCCGGGCTGGTCGCCGGAGTCGGCCGCGACGCAGGTGACGACCGCCGCCGCCGTCCCGGCCCGACGGGCCACGGCGACCGCGTCGAGCTGCGGAAAGCCGACCGGCTCGATCCGTTCGACGAACACCTCCAGCACTCCGCCGCAGGTCAGGCCGACGTTGAACGCGTCGTCGTCGCTGACGCCGTACCGGACCAGCTCGGGCAGGCCGCTGCCGAGCACGCCACGCGCCCGTTCGTAGAGGTCCGCCTCGACGCAGCCGCCGGAGACGCTGCCGGTGACCGTGCCGTCGGCGGTGACGAGCATCGTGGCGCCGGGTGGCTGGGGCGCCGACCGCCAGGTGGCCACGACCGTGGCGAGGGCCACCGCTTCGCCGGCCCGCCAGCGGCGGTGCAGTTCGTCGAATGCGTCCTGCATTCGCACCGTCCCACCTCCCGGCGCGCCGCCGGGCTCTCACCGCCAGACGGGTTAAGTCCGGCCATGCCTGCCAAAACGTAACGATTCGGAATATATGGTCGGCCCGACGACTAGGGGGTGCGAGTTGGCGAAGTCTCACCAGGCGATCCAGACCGCGCCGGCCCCGGACAGCGCGGTGGTCCGAGGTCCGGACGAGGTGGAGGTCCGCCTGCGGGTGAACGGGACCACCCGGAGGATGTTCATCGAGCCCCGGGTCAGCCTGCTCGATGCGCTTCGCGACCGGCTCGACCTGCACGGCACCAAGAAGGGCTGCAACCAGGGCGCCTGCGGCGCCTGCACGGTCTGGGTGGACCGGCGGCGGGTGCTCGCCTGTCTGACCCTCGCGATCAGCTGCGAGAACCGCGAGATCACCACGATCGAGGGCCTGGCCGAGGGCGACACGCTGCACCCGATGCAGCAGGCGTTCCTGGACGCGGACGCGTTCCAGTGCGGCTACTGCACCCCCGGCCAGATCATGTCCGCCGTCGCGCTGCTCACCGAGGGACACGCCCGTGACGACGACGAGATCAAGGAATGGATGAGCGGAAACCTCTGCCGCTGCGCCGCGTACCCACACATCCGCCGAGCGATCCGGCGGGTCCGGGACGAGCAGGGAGGCGAACGTGCGTCCCATTAGCTATTCGCGGGTCTCGGACGTCGGGACCGCGATCGGCACCGTCGCCGCCGACCCCGACAGCGCCTTCCTGGCCGGCGGCACCACCCAGGTCGACCTGCTGCGCATCTACGTCGAACAGCCCCGCCGCTTGGTGGACATCAACGACCTGCCGTTGAAGCAGGTCGAGGAGCTGCCCGGCGGCGGGCTGCGGCTCGGCGGGCTGGCCCGGATGAGTGACGTGGCCGAGCACCCGACGGTACGCCGGCGCTATCCGATGGTGACCGAATCACTGCTGCTGGGCGCCTCGCCGCAGCTGCGGCACATGGCGAGCGTCGCGGGCAACCTCATGCAGCGGGTTCGGTGCTCATACTTCCGCGACACCGAGGCGTCCTGCAACAAACGCGCACCCGGCACGGGGTGCAGTGCCATGGAGGGAGTCAACCGGGGGCACGCCGTGCTCGGCACGAGCGAGTGCTGCATCGCCACCCATCCGTCCGACCTGGGGGTCGCCCTGATGGCGCTGGACGCGGTGGTGCAGACCGAGGGCCCGGCCGGGCAGCGCAGCATCCCGATCGACGATTTCTACCTGCTGCCGGGGCGGACCCCGGAACGGGAGCACCCACTGACCCACGGCGAGCTGGTGACCGGCATCGACCTGCCACCGCTCCCCGTCGCGGCCCGCTCCCGCTACATCAAGATCCGCGACCGGGAGTCGTACGAGTTCGCGCTCGCCGCGGTCGCGGTGGCCATGTCGGTGGTGGGCGGGCGGATCGCCGAGATCCGCCTGGCCCTCGGCGGGCTGGCGACCAAGCCGTGGCGGGCCCGCGCGGCCGAGCGTGAACTCGACGGCGCCCCGGCGACCACCGAGTCCTTCGCCAGGGCCGCCGAGGCGGAGATGGCGGGCGCGACACCGCACGGGATGAACGCCTTCAAGATCGAGCTGGGCAAGCGGACGATCGTCCGCGCCCTCACCGAGATGGCGGAGCGGGAGGGATCGGCATGAGCCCGGCGATCGGCGCCACCCTGAACCGGGTGGACGGCCGCTACAAAGTACGCGGCGAGTCCCGGTACTCGGCCGAGGTGCCGGTGACCAATCTGGTCCACGCGGTAGTGGTGAACGCGAAGGTGGCCAGCGGGCGGATCACCTCGATCGACACCAGCGCGGCGGAACGCGCCACCGGGGTGCTGGCCGTGCTCACCCACCGCAACCTGGGGCGGGTCGCCAACGTGCCGCGGCTGCTGCCGTCGCTGGCCGGGCTCGCCGCGCCCGGCCAGACGTTCTTCCCGATGCAGGACGAAACCATCCACTACGGCGGCCAGCCGGTCGCCATCGTGGTCGCCGACACCATCGAGCGCGCCGACCACGCCGGCACCCTGATCCGCATCGAGTACGAGACCACGCCCGCGACCACCCTGCTCGATCAGGCCCGCGACCGGGCATACGTGCCGGAGCGGATCTTCGGCGGCCTGCTGCCGGGGCAGGGCTCCCGCGGTGACGTGGCGAAGGCCCTGGCCGAGGCGGAGGTACACGTCGACGCCACCTACCGGTTCGCGCCCAACCACCACAACCCGATCGAGATGTCGGCCAGCACCGCGATCTGGGAGGACGTCGACCGGCTGACCATCTACGACTCGACGCAGGGACCGAACGCCGTCCAGCTCACCGTCGCCGAACTGCTCGGCCTGCCGCCGATCTCGATCCGGGTCGTCAGTCACGCCGTGGGCGGCAGTTTCGGCTCCAAGGCGATGGTCTGGCACCACCCGACGCTGGCCGCGCTGGCCGCCCGGCACGTGGGCCGGCCGGTCCGGCTGGTGCTCACCCGGGAGCAGATGTTCACCTCCTGCGGGCACCGTGAGGAGCAGGAGCAGCGGATCACCATCGGCGCCCGCGCCGACGGACGGATCACCGCGCTACGCCATCACAAGATCTCCCTGACCTCGCCATTCGACGACTGGGCCGAGCCGTCGTTGCAGAGCGCGGCGGTGGCGTACCTCAACCCCAACTACGAGGGCATCTACCACCTGGTCCGGGGCAACACCATCACCCCCACCTTCATGCGGGCGCCCGGCGAGGCGAGCGGCATGTTCGCGCTCGAGTGCGCGATGGACGAACTGGCCGAGCGGGTCGGGGTCGACCCGCTGGAGTTGCGGATGCGCAACTACTCGGACACCGACCCGGAGAGCGGGAAACCCTGGTCCAGCAGCGGGCTCCGGGAGTGCCTCCAGCGGGCGGCCGAGCTGTTCGGCTGGCACGACCGGGACCCGCGGCCCGGGTCCCGGCGCGAGGGGCAGTGGCTGATCGGGACCGGCTTGGCCAGCGCGCTCTACCCGGTGACCCAACCGATCAACCCGCAGCGCGCGAGGGCTCGGATCTACAACGACGGCACGGCGGTCATCGAGGCCGGGGTCTCGGAGTTCGGCACCGGCGTCTTCACCGCGATGACCCAGGTCGCCGCCGACGCGCTGGGCCTCCCGGTCGAGCGGGTGCGGTTCGTGGGTGGCAGCAGCGACCTGCCGAACATCACCGCCGCGGTGGGGTCGGCCGGCACCAGTGCGGTGGGCTCCGCCGTGCATGTGACGGCGTGCGAGCTGCGTGACCAGTTGATCCGGCGCGCCGTCGGCGACGACCATTCACCGCTGCACGGTGCCGACCCGGCCAGGGTGGAGGTCCGCGACGGCAAGATGGTGCTGTCGGACCGTCCCGACGTCGGCGAGACGTACTCCGACCTGCTGCACCGCACGATGACGCCGGACGTGGAGGTGCTCGGCACCTGGAACCCGCCGCCGCAGGACGCCGGGTACGGCATCCACACCTTCGGGGCCCAGATGGCCGAGGTGGCGGTGGACGCGGACCTGGGTGTCGTGCGGGTACGCCGGATGGTCGGCGTGTTCGCACCGGGACGGGTTCTCAACCGCAAGCTGGCGCACAGCCAGCTCATGGGCGGAATGCTCTGGGGGCTGGGCCAGGCGCTGCTGGAGGCCACCCGGATGGACCCGCGGCTGGGACGCTGGGCCAACGCCAGCCTCGCCGACTACCTGGTGCCGGTGAACGCGGACGCGCCGGACGTGGTGGTGGACACCATCGAGATGCGGGACGACGTGGTGAACCCCATCGGGATCAAGGGAGTGGGTGAGATCGGCGTGGTGGGCGCGGCCGCCGCCATCGCCAACGCCGTCCACCACGCCACCGGTCGCCGCATGTACGAACTGCCGATCACCCTGGAGAAGCTGCTCTGAAGCCGCGCGGGTTCGAGCCGCGAGATGAGCAGGGGCCTGCGTCGCGGCGGACGCAGACCCCGTGCTCATCGGGTGACGCGGTCCGGACGCCCCGCCGGGGCGGGTCGCCGGGCGCGCGACCCGTCAGCGGACCATCGAGCCGACCACAGGCTTCGTGAGCAGGGCCGACTGGTTGCGCTGGATGCCCGGGTCGAGGGTCTTGGCCACGAAGATGGCGTGCCAGATGCAGAAGATCAACACGGTCCACACCTTGCGGGAGTGGTCCGCCTCCTCCCGCTTGTGCTCGTCGAGCAGGCGCATCGCGTACGACAGGTCGAGCAGGTCACCGGCGCCCGAGGTGGCCAGCACGTGCCGCGCCCACTCGTACATCTCGCCCCGCAGCCAGACCCGCGTCGGGGTCGGGAAGCCCAGCTTCTTCCGGTTGACGATCGCCGGCGGCACCACGCCCTGCAATGCCTGGCGCATCGCGTACTTCGTGGCGTCGGAACGCGGCGGCAGCTTCAGATCCACCGGGATCTTCGCCGCCACGTCGAAGACCTCACGGTCGAGGAAGGGCACCCGCACCTCGAGTGAGTGCGCCATCGAGATCCGGTCGGCCTTCACCAGGATGTCGCCGCGCAGCCAGGTATAGAGGTCGACGTACTGCATCCGGGTGACGTCGTCCAGCTCGGTGCTCTCGGCGTAGATCGGCGCGGTGACGTCGGTGTAACGCACCGAGGGGTCGTACCGGCGCAGCAGGTGCTGCTTCTCCTCCTCGGTGAACATCCGGGCGTTGCCGTAGTACCGCTCCTCCAGCGGAGTGGTGCCACGTTCGAGGAAGCTCTTACCCTTCACCCCCTGCGGGATGGCCTTGGAGACCGCCCGCAGCCCCTTCTGCACACCACCCGGCAGGTTGTTCACCGAGCTCAGCGAGAGCGGCTCCCGGTAGATGGTGTAGCCGCCGAAGAACTCGTCCGCGCCCTCGCCGGAGAGCACCACGGTGACGTGCTCGGCGGCCTTCTTCGCCACGAAGTAGAGCGGCACCAGGGCGGGGTCGGCGACCGGGTCGTCGAGGTGCCAGACGATCTTCGGCAGCGCCTCCATCATGTCCTGCGGCCCGATCTTGGTCGGGATGGTGGTGACGTCGAGGTGCCGCGCCGAATCCTGGGCGACGTCGATCTCCGAGTAGCCGGGCACGTCGTAGCCGACGGTGAAGGTGAGGATGTTCGGGTTGAACTCGCGGGCCAGCGCCACCACGGCGGTCGAGTCGATGCCGCTGGACAGGAACGAGCCGACCGGCACGTCCGAGCGCATGTGCATCCGGACGCTCTCCCGGAGCGTCTCCCGGATCTCGTGGTACAGCTTCTGCTCGTCGGGCACCGGGGCGGGCCGGAACACCGGCCGGTACCAGCGGCGCACCTCGATCCGGCCACCCGGGGTCCAGGTCAGGTACTCCCCCGAACCGATCCGGTGGACCCCCTTGTGCAGGGTGCCCGGCTCGGGGACGTACTGGAGGGTCAGGTAGTGGCTGAGGTTCGCCGCGTCGATACCGGCGTCGCCCTCGTAGTTCGAGTGCGCGAAGGGCAGCAGCGCCTTCTTCTCCGAGGCGAGGTAGAGCCCGTCCGCGGTCTCCAGGTAGTGCAGCGGCTTGATGCCGAAGTAGTCGCGGCCGCCGAAGGCCCGCCGCTCCTGCCGGTCCCAGATGACGAACGCGAACATGCCGCGCAGCCGGGTGAGCACCTGCTCGCCCCAGTAGTGGTAGCCGGCCACGATCACCTCACCGTCGCCGGCCGTGGCGAACTGCGCACCGAAGTCGCGGATCAGCTCGTCCCGGAGCTCGATGTAGTTGTAGATCTCGCCGTTGAAGGTCAGCAGGTAGCGGCCGTTCGCGTACGGCAGCGGCTCGTGACTGGAAGCCACATCGATGATCGCCAGACGCTTGTGCGCGAAGACCGCGTCCGCGTACCGGCCCGACGCGTCGCCCACCAGCTCGACCCCTGTCTCGTCGGGGCCACGGTGGTGCAGGCACTCCAACGCGCCGGCGATGTGGTCGCGGTGCGCGCCGGCGTCACCGCGCGCGCTGAAGAAGGCCAGGAGTCCGCACATGGTCGTCATCTTTTCACGCGCGGAGAAGAGCCGTCGCGGCCGTCCGGCGATCCGGAGGGCCACTCACGCCGCTGCGGGTGGCGGGCCGGTCGCCGCCTCCCGCGGGTTCACGAGCGAACGGGTACGCAGGTACCGTCGGCACCAGGATCCACGCGAGAGGAACACAGCATGACCGAGGAGCGCGCCGCCGAAAAGCCGACGGATGGTACGGAATCACACGATCCGGCCTTCCCGGAGGCGTTTCTGTCCTTCATGCGGCAGGGCTGGCGGGACAGCGAGCTGGCGGTCACCCCCGCCCTCCAGGCACCCAACCACGCCAAGCGCCGGGCCGCCCTCTCGGCCGCCTTCCCAGGCGAGACGCTGGTGATCCCCACCGGGAACGAGAAGGTACGCGCGAACGACACCGCCTACCCGTTCCGGGCCGGCAGCGACTTCGCCTATCTGACCGGCGATCTCGAGCCGGACAGCGTGCTGGTGATGCGGCCGAACGGCTCCGGACACGACGCGACGCTGTACATGCGCCCCCGCTCGTCCCGGCAGACCGACGAGTTCTTCCGCAGCCGACACGGCGAGCTGTGGGTGGGTCGACGGCCGACGCTGACGGAGAAGTCGACCGAGCTCGGTCTGCCCACCGCCGACCTGGCCGAGCTGGACGTGGCCCTCGCCGACCTGGCGCCACGGCGTACCCGGGTGCTGCGCGGTTTCGACTCGCGGGTCGATGCGGCCGTGCGCCCGTACGACGGCCCGCGCTCCGAGGGCCAGCCGGCCCGGGACCACGAGCTGGCCGTCGTGATCTCCGAGCTGAAGCTGGTCAAGGACGAGTGGGAGATCGCGCAGCTCCAGGAGGCGATCGACGCCACCGTACGAGGCTTCGAGGACGTGGCACGGGTCCTCCCCGCCGACCGGGGTGTCTCCGAGCGGCTTCTGGAGGGTGTCTTCGCGCTGCGGGCCCGGCATGACGGCAACGACGTCGGTTACGGCTCGATCGTCGGAGCCGGGGAGCACGCCACCACCCTGCACTGGGTGCACAACCACGGCGCCACCCGTCCGGGTGAGCTGCTGCTGATGGACATGGGCGTGGAGAACCGCAACCTCTACACCGCCGACGTCACCCGGGTGGTGCCGGTGAACGGCCGCTTCACGCCGCTGCAGCGCCAGGTCTACGACATCGTGTACGCGTCGCAGCAGGCCGGCATCGACTTCATCAAGCCGGGAGTCGAGTTCCGCGAGGTCCACCGGACCTGCATGCGGGTGCTCGCCGAGGGCCTGGCCGACCTGGGCCTGCTTCCGGTGAGCGTGGACGAGGCGATGGACGAGAAGTCGACCGTCTACCGTCGCTGGACGCTGCACGGCTTCGGGCACATGCTCGGCATCGACGTGCACGACTGCGCCAACGCCTCGAAGGAGAAGTACCGCGAGGGCACTCTCGGCGAGGGCTACGTGTTGACGGTCGAGCCCGGGCTCTACTTCCAGCCGGATGACGAACTGGTCCCCGAGGAGCTGCGCGGCATCGGCATCCGCATCGAGGACGACGTGCTGGTCACCGCGTCCGGTGCGGTGAACCTCTCGGCCGGCCTGCCGCGGGCGGCCGACGAGGTGGAGACCTGGCTGGCCGCGCAGCGGGAGGCGGGTCCCCGCCTCCCGAGCTGACCCCGCACCCACGACCCCACGGCGGGCCCCGCCGCCGACGTCTGCGACGCATCTCGTCGTCAGGACGCCGGCGGCGGGGCCCGTCGGCGTCGTGGCCTGATCTCGCCCCTCCACGCCGGAGTTGCCCGGCCTGCGGTCCCTCGACCCGAATCTGCCATCTGCAGGGCACCACGAGCCAAGCGTGCCCGATCATCACCCTCGCCCCTCCGGGGTATCCGCGCACGCTTCTCGCCGCCAGCCATGCCCTGGTGGCATCCGTGGGCTCTCCGTCACCGGGCGCGCTCCGAGCACCAGTCGTGCCAGGCATGACTTGGGCGTCCCAACTTCGGCCATCCGCGCCGCACATACCTAATGTGGGGTTATCTCAGGTATGGCCGCATAGTGAAGAACTCTCCCATACGGTGTTGTTCAGCAGCTACAACCGATTTGTAGCGAAGGCCGCCTCGCATGGCGAAGCGACCTTGTCTGGGTACAAGGAGAGGGCAGAGAGCTCCGATGTCCAACCACCTTCGCAAGAACGATGACGCAACTGGCGAGAAGACCTCGCCGTTCCGCCGGCGCCGGCTCTGGCTCGTCACAGGCGTTGCGGGCCTCGCGGGAGCGGTCGGCCTCACAGGCGTCGCGTACGCCACCACCGGGGTGACCGGCGCGCACCGACTGGCTGACGTCAAGTGGTCGACCTCCCAGTTGGTCAGCGACGACGGCAAGGACCAGGCCAAGGACGACAAGGACAAGGACGACAAGGGCAGGGACAAGGACGACCGCGACGAGGTACGGGAGGTGAAGTGCGACGACGATGACCTCGTCGAGGCCCTCGAACTCGCCAACCGTGACGACGGCGGAACCTTGAAGCTGGCCAAGGACTGCACCTACGAGCTCGACCAGCACGACAAGAAGTCCGAAGCGGGCCTGCCGACGATCAAGCAGGAAGTCACCATCGAGGGCAACGGCGCGACGATCAAACGGGAAGCCGAGGAGGGTTTCCGGATCTTCCGGGTCGCCGACGGCGGCAACCTGACCCTGAAGGACGTCACGGTCCGCAACGGCGCCGCCGGCGAAGACCGCAAGGACGACAAGGACAAGGACAAGCACGACAAGGACAAGGAGCCGCCGAAGAAGTGGGTTCCCGGCAACCAGTCCGGGAGCTGGGGCGGGGCTCCGGCCGCGCCCGCCGCTCCCGCTGCGGCTCCGGCCCAGGCTGCGGCACCCGCCCAGGCTGCGGCACCGGCCCAGGCCCCCGCTCCGGCCAAGGCCGCCGCCCCGGCCAAGGCCGCCGCCCCGGCCAACGCTGCCGCCCCGGCCAACGCTGCCGCCCCGGCCAACGCTGCCGCCCCGGCCAACGCTGCCGCTCCGGCCAACGTTGCGGTCGAGGCCGCCGCACCGGCCCAGGCTGCCGCCCCGGCTGCGGCCGAGGCTGCGGCACCGGCCCAGGCTGCCGCCCCAGCTGCGGTCGAGGCTGCGGCACCGGCTGCGGCCGTCAAGGCACCCGCCGCTCCCGCTGCGGCTCCGGCCGCCGCTGCGGCTCCGGCCGCCGCTGCGGCTCCGGCCGCCGCTGCGGCTCCGGCCGCCACGTCCACGAAGCCGGCCGAGGACAAGAAGGAGTGGGACGGCAAGGACAAGCACGACAAGGACGGCAAGGACAAGCACGACGAGGACCGCAAGGACGACAAGGAGCACGAGGGCGACGGCGGTGGCCTGCTGGTCGAACGCGGCGGCGAGGCCCACCTGGTGAACGCCAAGTTCGTCCTCAACAGCGCCGAGAACAACGGCGGCGCCATCGCCAACTTCGGCCGGGTCAAGGCCGAGGGCAGCACCTTCGACAACAACCACGCCGGAGAGGACGGCGGCGCCATCTTCAACGCCGGGGTCCTCGACGTCAAGGGCAGCGACGGCAAGGGCCCTGAGTCCCGCATCAGCAACAACACTGCGGGCAAGGACGGCGGCGGCATCGCCAACGGCCACAGCGACAAGAAGAAGGACGAGCACGACAAGAAGGACGAGCACGACAAGAAGAAGGACGAGCACGGCAACACGAGCCTGACCAGCGGTGGCTGGAACGGCGAGGAGTCCGGCAAGGACAAGGACAAGGACAAGCACGACGAGGACCGCAAGGACGACAGGGCCGGCACCGTCACGATCGAGAAGACTCTCATCGAGGGCAACACCGCCAAGAAGAACGGCGGCGGTCTGTCCAGCAGCGACGGCTTCGTCGAGGTCAGGTGGACGTTCATCAAGAACAACACCGCCGGCGAGAACGGTGGCGGCATCGCCGCCGTCGACACCGTCCTGACGGTCAAGGACAGCTCCGTCGAGAAGAACAAGGCTCACAAGGACGGCGGCGGCATCTACAACGTCAGCAGCGACGACGACAAGAAGCACAACTCCTGGAACGGCAAGGACAAGGACAAGGACGAGGAGGACCGCGCCTCCGCCACCGTCACCGACAGTGAGATCTTCGAGAACAGCGCGGGCCGCTTCGGTGGCGGCATCTTCAACGGCAAGCCGTTCGAGGACAAGGACCAGGACAAGGACTGGCACAACGGCGCCAACATGGCCGGCCCGACCGCCTGGGACACCTCGTGGTGGAAGGACAAGGACGGCGAGGACCGCAAGGACCTCGGTGCCAGCCTGGCCCTGCGCGACACCAAGATCAAGGAGAATTTCGCCGGCAAGAACGGCGGCGGCATCTACAACAACGAAGGCAAGGTGACCCTGACCAACACCAAGGTCACCAAGAACAAGGCCGACAACGGCAACGACCACGACAACGGCAAGGGCAAGGACGGCGACAAGGACCACAAGGGGATCGCCGGCGGCATCTTCAACAAGGATGGGAAGGTCAAGCTCGACGACGACTCGACCATCAGCGACAACGACCCCACCAACTGCGCCAACACTGTCGAGGACTGCTTCAACTGAGCAACGCGACAGCGAAGCAACGACGCAGAAGTTCGGCCCCCTGCCACTCCCGGTGGCAGGGGGCCGACCCGTGCGAACTGACGCTGCACGAAGACCGCCACGCTGCGGGCCGGCACGCGTCCGCACTCCGCAGCCCGGGCAACCGCCCAGTCGCCGCCCGTGGGGTGTCGATCGCCGCGCAATCCGGCAACAGCGCCGGATCGGCCAGCAGTGGCCTTGCGTACGACCACTTGTCCTGGTTCGCCGCCGGAGGCAGGCCGGCACCGAACCCGTTGCCCCGGGTGCAGTCCCAACGGATCTGGTTGAACCAGTCCCCCCGAGTCGTACGAGTTCCGGTCCAGCGACTTCGAACGCGGCCGTTCGGTGCCGGCGGTGACGCAGCCGCTGCCCTGCCCGAACACCAATTGCTGAGGAACGCGACGCCGCGGGCCTACCGCCCGTACCGCAAGTTCGGGGAAAGAGGAGTCAGAGGCCGGCGCAGGTGACGCCGTTGACCGAGCACGCAACCGGGTGGGTGTCTGCCCCCTCCGCGACGAACATGAGTCGCGCCGACGCGCCGGGCGCGAGGTCAACGCCGCTTCTGTAGGTGTAGGGGTTGTCGTCTTCGCTCGGCTCCCCCTGCACGGCGTTCATCACCCAGGCTCTGGTCACGCGACCACCGGAGAACTCCAGCCGTACCTCCCAGCCCTGTGCGCTCCCGGAGACGTTGCTGACCCGCACCTCCCCGATGAAGCCGCCGCTGAAGGTGCTGTTGACCCGGTAGCGGCCGGTCACCGTGGCCGGTGCCGGCGGTGCCGCCGACACCTGCGGCGCGTTGGAGAGCAGCGGGCTCGGGGTGGCCGAGGGCGATCCGGGCGGAGCCGCCGTCGCACTCGACGACGCCGACGCCGACGACGTCGGGGCGGCCGAGGTCAACGAGGGTGTCGGCGTGGACGACATCGACGGTGGACGCGTCCCGCCGGTCGAGTCGGCGGACGCGGAACCGGTCGGCGACGCGGACAGCCAGGGCGGCGTCGGCATCGGCGCTCCGATGTCGAACCCGCGCGGCACCTCCGAATCGGAGCGGCCCCGGTAGGTGCTGAGCACGATGACCAGCAGCACCACCATGACCACCACGCCGGCGAAGACCACGATCCAAGGCGAGGACGCCACGGCCCTGCCATGTCTGCGTCGGGTGCCCCGATCCGTGCCGGACATGTCCCTCCCTCTCCTGGTCGCCCGGGGAGCGTAACGGGTCAGGCGAGGACGCACTCGTCGCCGTTCACCGTGCACGCGCTGAGCTGGTCGCCGCGGCTGAACCGCAGACGCAGTTCGACGCTTCGCCCCTGCGCGAGCGAGCCGTGACCGCGCAGCACGTACCGGCCGTCACCTCGGGGCACGACCCGGACCGGCGCGCCGAAGACCCGCAGGCCCCGGACCCGACCGGTGAAGCTGAGCTCGACCGTCCACTCCTCGGCGTGGCCGGTTTCGTTGCGCAGCACCAGCTCCGCGGCGACCTCGTTCCGGTCGGCGTCCCGCACCCGGTAGGTGGCCGTCAACGCTCCGCCGTCGACCGACGCCGGCTGGTCGGATCGGGGCGCGGACGGGGACCGGGGCGCGGTCGCGGACGGCGACGGGCGTACGGCTCGGGACGGACGTACCGCAGCGCGGGAAGAGCTCGTCCTCAGGGTGGGCGACGCGGCGGTGGAACCGCTCGTCGCCGCCGGCGGAACCGGTGACACCGGCGGGGGCCCCGGGGCGGCAGCCGGTTCCGGCTCACGGACCCGGAAGGACAGCGACGCGACGAGCAGGAGGATCGCCAGGGTGAGCACGCCGAGCAGTACGACGACCCACGGTACGGACGCCACCACCTTGGACGCGGTCCCCGGTTCCGGCGCCCCGGCAGGCCGCACAGGCATGTGTCCCCTCTCCTCGAAGCCGACCCGCAGCGTAGTAAGGCTCGACGGCGAGGGAAACGGCATCTCGACGGAAGGGACCGGCCGTCCGGACGGAAGGCACGCTCCGGTCAGCCGGCACGTACGACGGTACAGATGACCGGGCCGGTGTCGGTGCCGCGCAGCAGGTACCGGTAGCGCTCGCCCGGCACCCGCGCGCCGGCGCTGTCCAGGAACTCCCACTCCACGGCAACCATGGTGAGCAACGCGGAGACCGGTTGCACGTCCTCAATGAGCGCGTGCGCGGCGATCAGCTCCCGTTCCCGGTAGTCCGGTGCCGCACCGATGAAGGAGAGCGCCACCGCCGCCAGCGAGCTGAAGGAGAAGCTGTAGGTGCCGGCGACCACCAGCCCGGGCAGGGCGTAGCAGCCGGCGAGGGCGGGCACGTCGCCCGCGGTCAGCGCCACACCGTACCGGTCGAAGAAGTCGGTCAGCGTATCGAGATCGGTGGAGGCTCTCACAGCGCAAGCAGTTGCCGGTCGTCGCCGTCGCCAAACCTCAACGCGGCGGAACGCGTACCTCGATCTCGGCGCCGAGCCGGGCATTCCCGGCCAGACCGAGGTCGTCGCCGCTCCAGAACCGGCCCGGGTCGTACCAGTTCGGACGCCGGCCGGATGGCAGCAGACCCATCGCCTCGTAGGTCACCGCCACCACCTCGGCGCAGTACGCCGTCTCCAGCGCCCGGTCGGGAATCCTCGCCGACCGGGACGAGCTGCTCCCACCAGCGCGCGACAGCATGTCACGGCCGGGCTGGGGCAGCTGCGGCAGACGGCCACGCAGCCAGCGCCAGGCGAGCTGGGCGGTCGACGGGAACGGAGTGCCGTCGAGCCGGGCGATCGTACGGAGCACCGCCTGCTCCATCTCCGCGCCCGCTGGCGGATCGAGCTGGCGCAGCCAGGCACGCTGCCCGTAGCGGTTGGCCCAGACACGGACGGCGTCCGCCAGGTCGTGCAGCTGCACGCCGCGCTGGTGGCCGCCGGACCACAGATCCGGGAGCGACTTGCCCAGCTCCGCGTGCCACATCAGGGGAGGCATGTCGTCCAGCACCACGGCCATGCCGACATGGTTCACGGGGCTGTTGGTGGTGAGCTGGATGGCTCGGTCCGGCACGCTGCGGCCACGGAACACCCACAGGTCCCCGGTGCGGGCCAGCTCCACCGCCTCGTCGAGGCTGACGCTCATAGGCGCTGAGCCTATGCCGATGTCGCTGCCATGGACATGTTCGACTCGGTTTCGGACGGACGCCAGGCGCATGCTCCGGTGGCCGAGGCCGGACGGGGGACGCGGCATGATGAATCGGCGCTGCCAGCCGGTGGGGCGCGGTCGCCGTCCTCGTCGGCAACGCGGGTGGCACCAGCGGGCCCGGCTGTACCGAGGCGGACGCGGGTGGCACCAGCGGGCCCGGCTGTACCGAGGCGGACGCAACGTGCGGGGACGTCCTGCTCTCGTGCCAACCGGCGCTGGAGGCCACGCCCCGATGGACTCGCCCCGGCCAGTGACGCACCTGCTCGCGACGGCCGGGCGTCTACGCTGGACCGATGCGGCGACGGATGCGGTGGTGGAAGGTGCTCGGATTGGCCGGTCTCGCCGGTGTGGCGGCCACCGGGGTGGTGATCGCGCGCGCCGAGCGGCGCCGCCGCGCGTACACCCCGGAGGAGATCCGGGCACGACTGCTCGCCCGGCACGCGGAGGCCACGGCGCAGGGCGACGACGTCCGCTGAACGCGGCGAGTCAGTCCTCGTCGTGGTGGTTGTCCTCCCAACGCCCACCGGTCGGCGGGGTGTCCAGCCGTAGCGGGCCTTCGGCGTTGCCGGCGAAGTCGTTGTCCTGGACCCGGCAGCTGACGCAACTTCCCCCCGAGGTGACCCAGATCCCGTACGTCTGGCCCTGCTCGTCGCGGCGGTCCCAGATCCGGTTGCCCCGTACCGTGGCCGAGTCGAAGGCCGCGTTCACGGTGATACCGGCCCGCACCGGCGGTGGTTCCGGCAGCTCGTACCTGGTGCCCGGGCCAGGAACGGCTTCGTTCCAACCGGTGGTGGCGTCCGGGCGCACCTCGGCGAGGCTGAGCTCCGTGTCGGTGTTCCTCGCCACCAAGGCCACCCGGGAATCGACCCGCACCGCCTTGCCCCGATGGCCGTCGGTGGGCCAGCGCGCCGTCCGGTCCGTCACGGACCGTGGGCCGTACCGCACGGCTTCGCCGCCGCCGGTGGCGGCGGGAGCGCGTCGGCGGCCGTTGTTGCGGATCCGGTTGTTGACGATGACGGCATCCGCCATCGGACGGTCGATCCGGATCCCGTCGAGGCCGTTGTCCCAGATCTCGTTGCTGTCGATCACGACGTGCTCGGCAGGGCCCGGGTAGGCCGGCCCGAGGTCGTGCTCGTGGTGGCCGTGGGCCCCGTTGCCACTGATCCGGTTGCCCCGCACGGTGTACGGACCCGGCGTGTTGCCGATGCTCACGCCGTCTCCGACGTTGCGGTCGATGACGCAGTCGGTCAGCAGGCCGCCGCGACCGGCGACGCCGGCGGTGCCGTTGCCCGAGACGTCGAAGCCGGCCTCGAGGTTGCCGGTCAGCGTGCAGGCCGACACGATGAGGCCGTCCGCACCCCAGTCGGAGATGCCGAAGCGGTTGGCCTGGCTGTGGCAGCCGATGATGCGGAACCCTCGCGGTGGCGTCCAGTAGTCCTTCTGCAACTCGAGGAAGATGCCGTTGGTGCCGTTGCCGACCGTGGTGCAGTTGGCGATGGTGAGACGCTCCACCGCGCCCCAGCCGCCGATGCCGACGCCGATCCCCGCACCACCTATCTCCTCGCCGCTGTCCAGTCGGCCGCAGCCGACCACCACGCACCCCTCGATGAGGCTGTCCTGCAGGAAGTCGCAGCCGAGACCGGTCGCCGCGGTGTGGTGGATGTACAGGTTGCGGAACACGCCCCGTACCACGTATTGGAGCCCGAGCCCCTTGGCGAGGTAGCTGTACTCGGCCATCGCCACCCCGGATCCGTCGATCTCGAAGTCGGCGAACGAGCAGTCGGCGATGTGCCGGTCCCGGTCGGCGCCGTGCTGCACAGTGGTCCAGTACGCGAGGGGCGTCGGATCGGCCCGGTTCCCCTCGTTGCTGAGCACGAAGCGGGTGGCCGCCGGGCCCGCCCCGATCAGCGACACCCCGCTGCGCCAGACCGTGCCGGCGTCACGAATCGAGTAGATGCCCGGCGGACAGTAGATGACCCGGGGACGGCCGTCGGAGACGTACCCGGCGCCGAGGCGGTCGACGAGAGCGGAGAGCGCCGGCTGGTCGTTCGTCACACCGTCGCCCTGCAAACCGCACTCGCGCGCGTCGCAGTAGAGAGGCGCGCCGGCGACCGGCGTGGGCCGCTGCGCGACCGTCGGCAACCCGTGCTGCGACACCCGGCGCTCCTTCCGCGGTCGGTCCCGTCAAGCGCCGCACGCATTCCCGCTCGCCTCGGCCGAAAACGCCCGGCCCCGGCACGCCACCCTCGAAGAGCCACCCGGCCGTCGGCCCGGCGACAGGTCCGGCCTCGGGAGCACGGGTCGGGGGTACGGTCAGCCCTCGGTCGACCGATCGACAGCCAGCCGCAACGCCTCCGGGGTACGGCCGACCAGCGCGCCCCCGTCGTCCAGCAGCAGGATCGGCCGCTGGATCAGTTCCGGGTGCGCGACCATCGCCTCGATCCAGCGCGGTTCGCACGCCTCGTCCTGGGGCCAGTCGGCCATGCCCAGCTCACGCGCTGCCGGCTCCTGCGTCCGGCACACCTCCCACGGCCGCGCCCCGAGCCGCTGCAACACCGTCGTGAGCTCTGCGGCGCTGGGCGGCTGTTCCAGGTACGCCCGCAGCCGGTAGGGCACCCGGGCCTCGTCGAGGGTCGCCCGGGCGGTCGCGCACTTCGAGCACGCAGGGTTGTTCCAGATCTCCACGCCCGCCATCGTCCCAGCGCCCCCGATCCGACCATGTCCGGGGACCAGCGGAACCAGCGGGCGTGGCGGGACCAACGGGCACGGCGGGCCCACCGGGCGTGGCGAGACCGGCGGGATCGGCGCGGTTGATCGACTCGGGCTCGTTGATGTCGGGGTGTCCCCGGCGTCCGGTTACGCCGACTTCAAAGAAGCCGAGTCGATCATGCCTGCGCCGCCGACCCGGCCGGGCCGATCATCCGGTTCGACGGCCGGCGGATCACCCGCAATGCCCGGTATCGGGGGTGGACGTCCGGTGTCCGAGGCCACCCTGGCGCTGGAATCATGCCGGGGGCCGGGTCGTTGAAAGAACAGGCCGCGCGGCCCCGGTCGCCGGCACCGGGGACAGCACCCCGACCGGGAATCACCACCCACCCCGGCTCGTTGAATCCCCCAGCCGCGTAGGACACGTAGCGCGGCCATGGGCGACCGGCGACGGCACCGGGAACGATCAGCGCCCGACGCCCGTTGAGCACCACGGCCCGACCGTCGGGTAGCCGCGCGCGGCGTCCGGGTGGGCCGCACCTTCACACCCGGGATCGCCCGCGCCAGGCCACGTCGGCGGGCATCACCTCGTCCTCACCGTGGGCGGACACCAGTTTTCCGGTGTCCTCTGGCTGCCCGTCCGGCCCCGTCCACCCGGCCCCGACGCACCACGTGCACACCGCTGAAGGCCGCACGTGGAGCAGATCCCCGACCAGAAAGGCACACATCATGCGTACCGATCTGATCCGCAAGACCGTCCTGACCGCCGCTGGAATCGCCGCCGCAGGCGGCGGCATCGCCGGCCCCGCCATCGCCGCCAACGCCGCGCCTGCCGAGAAGCCGAACACCACGGCCTCGCAGCAGAGCGACCGCAAGGGCCACAGCGAGCACGAGCTCACCATGCACTACCAGGCCCAGCCGAACTTCTTCTACTGCGGCCCCGCCGCCGCCCGCAACGCCCTCTCCGTCCAGGGCAAGGACATCAGCATCGACGCCATGGCCAACGAGATGGGCACCAACGTGCACGGCACCAACTCCATCTTCGACATCACGCCGGTGCTGAACAAGGAGACCGGCAAGAACGCGTACCACAGCGTCGAGATGTCCAGCCCGAGCGCCGACGACAAGCAGACCAACCAGCTCCAGGCTGACATCGTCCGCACCGTCGACGACGGCCGCGCCGTCGTGGCCAACATCTTCGGCACGGCCACCGACACCGACGGCAACGTCCACTCCTACGAGGGCGGCCACTACATCAGCGTCATCGGCTACCGCGACGGCGGCAAGACCGTCACCATCGCCGACTCGGCCAACCCGAACATGGCCTCCTACCGGATGAGCGTCGACAACCTCGCCGACTGGATCGCCACCCGCGGTTACGCCACCAGCTGACCGGAGTAACCAGCACTACCGACCGAGGGCCGGCCCCCTGTGGGGACCGGCCCTCGTGCGTGTCAGGGAGTTCCGCTGGAAACCGTCTCGTCCTGCTCGGGCGTGCGGTGCGCCCGTCTCCGCAGCCACCAGGTGCTGCCGACCCCGGCCAGCAGCGCCACGGCCAGCCCGGCCCAGGAGAAGTTCTTCAGCCAGTGCTCGGCGACCCGGCCGAGGTGGAAGAGCAGGTATGTGGTGGCGAAGGCCCAGACCAGGCCGCCGGTCGCGTTCGCGAGCAGGAACCGGCGGTACGGCACGTGCAGCGCGCCGGCCAGCGGGCCGGCGAGGATGCGCAGCAGCGCGATGAACCGGCCGAAGAACACCGCCCACACGCCGTGCCGGGCAAAGGTCTGCTCGGCACGGGCGAGGTGGTCCGGGCCCAGGTGCCGGGGAAAGCGCCGACCGAGCCGGACGAGCAGTGGTCTGCCACCCCGGCGTCCAACGGTGTAGCCGAGCGAGTCACCGACGATCGCGCCGAGCGCGGCGGCCACCGCCACCCATTCCGGCTCGACGACGCCGGTCGCGGCGAGCAGCGCGGCGCTGAGCAGGGTGATCTCGCCGGGCAGCGGTATGCCCATGCTCTCCACCCCGATGATTCCGGCGACGGTCAGGTAGATCACCAGCGGCGGCAGCGCCCCGAGCCACTGTTGTACGTCCAGCACGCCACCCTCCCCGCTTCGGCGCTCGAACGCTACCTGCGCCCGGTAACGACCGGCGAGGCGGACTGAGGCGTTTCCCGTCACGCCGGGGGCCGCTCGCCCGCAGACGCCTCACCTGGAGCGCCGGCCGGCACACCTGACCGCCGTGACCAGGGCGAGGCGACCGAGGTCTACCGCGCTAACGCCCGTGCTTCGCCAGGGCGCCGAGGCCTGCCGGTCAGGCCACCGGCGTGACGAACTCCAGCCGGTTGCCGTGCACGTCCTCGGTGTGGAACCGGCGCATCCCGGGCAGTTCGTCGTCGCCCCAGATGACCGGGGCACCGGCCGCGGCGAGCCGGGCGGCCAGGGCGTCCAGGTCCGGGCGGAGCAGGGCGGGATGGGCCTTGCGGGCGGGCCGGAAGTCATCCTCGACGCCGAGGTGCAGTTCGGCCCCGTACCCGGTGAACCAGCAGCCGCCGCGTGCCGCGAGCACCGGCGGCTTGGCCTTCTCCGTCATGCCGAGCAGACCGACGTAGTACGCGCGGGAGGCCTCCTCAGAGCCGCGCGGGCAGGCGAGTTGGACGTGGTGGATCATGAAGGCACCCTCCTCGTGGCAGACCATGGCACGAGGTTGCGTTAATAGCAAGACGGACGTACGGTTTTGTTTGCACGCGGTGCGCGGGTAAGTGTCGCCTAACCTCGGCGGCCCCCCTACCGGTGCGACAGACTGCTCAGGACACGGTCGCTGGTGTGAAGGAGTACGACGTGGCGAGCCTCGACACCTTCGGTGCGAAGACCCAGCTACGCGTCGGTGACGCGAGCTACGAGATTTTCAAGATCGACAAGGTGGACGGCCACGCCCGGCTGCCGTACAGCTTGAAGATCCTGCTGGAGAACCTGCTGCGGACCGAGGACGGCGCGAACATCACCGCCGACCACATCCAGCAGCTCGGCGCGTGGGACCCCACCGCCGACCCGAGCGTGGAGATCCAGTTCACCCCGGCGCGGGTGCTCATGCAGGACTTCACCGGCGTGCCCTGCGTGGTCGACCTGGCCACCATGCGCGAGGCCGTCCGCGAGCTCGGCGGCGACGCCACCAAGGTGAACCCGCTCGCCCCGGCCGAGCTGGTCATCGACCACTCGGTGATCGCCGACCTGTTCGGCCGTGAGGACGCGTTCCAGCGCAACGTCGAGCTGGAGTACGAGCGCAACAAGGAGCGCTACCAGTTCCTGCGCTGGGGGCAGACCGCGTTCAACGAGTTCAAGGTCGTCCCGCCCGGCACCGGCATCGTGCACCAGGTCAACATCGAGTACCTGGCCCGCACGATCATGGAGCGCAACGGCCAGGCGTACCCGGACACCGTCGTCGGCACGGACTCCCACACCACGATGGTCAACGGCCTCGGCGTGCTCGGCTGGGGCGTCGGCGGCATCGAGGCCGAGGCCGCCATGCTCGGCCAGCCGGTCAGCATGCTGATCCCGCGGGTCGTCGGCTTCAAGCTCTCCGGCGAGATGCCGGCCGGCACCACCGCCACCGACCTGGTGCTCACCATCACCGAGATGCTGCGCAAGCACGGTGTGGTGGGCAAGTTCGTGGAGTTCTACGGCCCCGGCGTGAGCGCCGTGCCGCTGGCCAACCGGGCCACCATCGGCAACATGTCGCCGGAGTACGGCTCCACCGTGGCGATCTTCCCGATCGACGGTGAGACCATCCGCTACCTCCAGCTGACCGGGCGCAGCGAGGAGCAGGTCGCGCTCGTCGAGGCGTACGCCAAGGAGCAGGGCCTCTGGCACGACCCGGCCGCCGAGCCGAACTACTCCGAGCACCTCGAGCTCGACCTGAGCACCATCGAGCCGTCGCTGGCCGGCCCGAAGCGCCCGCAGGACCGGGTGCCGCTGGGCAGCGCCAAGACGCTGTTCCGCTCGGCGCTCAAGGACTACGTGGCCGACGACCAGACCGGAGGCGACACCGACGCCCGCGGCGGCGTCCGCACCAACCCGCCCTACGGGGTGGTGGGCCACGCCGACGAGGCCAGCGCCGAGTCCTTCCCGGCCAGCGACTCGCCGGCCAACGACGTCAACGACCCGGCCGACGCCCCGCGTGACCTGGAGACCGCGGCGGTCGGCGCCGGTGGGCGGGCCACCAACCCGATCCGGGTGACCGGCGAGGACGGCACCGAGTTCGAGCTCGACCACGGCGCGGTGGTGATCGCCGCGATCACCTCCTGCACCAACACCTCGAACCCGCAGGTCATGATCGGTGCGGCTCTGCTGGCCCGCAACGCGGTGGAGCGTGGCCTGACCCGCAAGCCGTGGGTCAAGACCACCCTGGCCCCCGGGTCCAAGGTCGTCATGGACTACTACGAGCGCGCCGGGCTGACGCCGTACCTGGAGAAGCTCGGCTTCCACCTGGTCGGCTACGGGTGCACCACCTGCATCGGCAACTCCGGCCCGCTGCCGGAGGCGATCTCCGCCGCGGTGAACGAGGCCGACCTGTCGGTCGTCTCGGTGCTCTCCGGCAACCGGAACTTCGAGGGCCGGATCAACCCGGACGTCAAGATGAACTACCTGGCGTCCCCGCCACTGGTGGTCGCGTACGCGCTGGCCGGCACGATGGACATCGACCTGGCCAACGAGCCGATCGGCGAGGACAGCTCCGGGGAGCCGGTCTACCTCCGCGAGATCTGGCCGAACAGCGCCGAGATCCAGGACGTCATCGCCTCGGCGATCGGCGCCACCGGGTTCAGCTCGGCGTACTCGGACGTCTTCGCCGGGGACGAGCGCTGGCAGTCGCTGCCCACCCCGACCGGTGACACGTTCTCCTGGAGCGGCGACTCCACCTACGTGCGCAAGCCCCCGTACTTCGAGGGCATGGAGCGGGAGCCGAAGGCCGTCGTCGACATCGCCGGCGCTCGGGTGCTGGCCAAGCTCGGCGACTCGGTGACCACCGACCACATCTCGCCGGCCGGATCGATCAAGGCCGACTCCCCCGCCGGCAAGTACCTGGCGGAGCACGGCGTGGCCCGCCACGAGTTCAACTCGTACGGCTCACGTCGGGGCAACCACGAGGTGATGATCCGGGGCACCTTCGCCAACATCCGGCTGCGCAACCAGCTGGTCCCGGGCGTCGAGGGTGGCTTCACCGTCAACCACCTCACCGGTGAGCAGACCAGCATCTACGACGCCTCCCAGGCGTACCAGGACGCGGGCGTGCCGCTGGTGGTCCTGGCCGGCAAGGAGTACGGCTCCGGCTCGTCGCGCGACTGGGCGGCGAAGGGCACCATGCTGCTCGGCGTCAAGGCGGTCATCGCCGAGTCATACGAGCGCATCCACCGCTCGAACCTGATCGGCATGGGCGTGCTGCCGCTGCAGTTCCCGACCGACGAGAACGCCGAGTCGCTGGGCCTGACCGGCACGGAGACCTTCTCCATCACCGGGGTGACCGCACTGAACGACGGCGAGACGCCGCGTACGGTCAAGGTCACCACCGACACCGGCATCGAGTTCGACGCGGTCGTCCGCATCGACACTCCCGGTGAGGCGGACTACTACCGGCACGGCGGCATCCTGCAGTACGTGCTGCGCCGGATGATCAGCAACTGACGCAACGCACGAGGGCCCCTTCCCGCAGCTCGCGGGGAGGGGCCCTCGTCGTCGTGGGACGGACGGGACGAGACGTTGGCAGCGCCGGGCGGACGCGTCGGCGTCCGGTGCCCGGCGGACACTGGCGGCAGGGGCGCCGCCGCCCGGTCAGTCGGACGCGCGGCGGGCGTCGCGGGTCTTCATGGCGTGCTCCAGCAGGGTGATGAGCACCTCCTTGCTGGATTCCCGCCTGCGCGCGTCGCAGAGGAGCACCGGCACACCCGGGTCCAGGTTCAGCGCCGCCTGCACCTCGTCCAGCCGGTACTGCCTTGCCCCCTCGAAGCAGTTGACCGCCACCACGAACGGCGTCCCCCGCCCCTCGAAGTAGTCGATGGAGGGGAAGCAGTCGGCCAGCCGGCGGGTGTCGGCGAGCACCACCGCACCGATCGCGCCGAGCGCCAGTTCGTCCCAGACGAACCAGAACCGGTCCTGCCCCGGCGTACCGAAGAGGTAGAGCACGAGGTCGTCGCTGATCGTGATCCGGCCGAAGTCCATCGCGACGGTGGTGGTGTTCTTGCTCTCCACACCGGACAGATCGTCGATGCCGACCCCGGACTCGGTCAGCACCTCCTCGGTACGCAACGGGCGTGTCTCGCTGACCGCGCCGACCATGGTGGTCTTACCCACCCCGAAACCGCCCGCGACCAGAATCTTGATCGCGGTGGGCAGTGGGGTAGCTCCCGCCGGCCGCTCAGAGGGCCCGTAGTCCATTGATAACCGCCTCGAAAACACTGTTGTCGGGAAGCCCGGCCGAGGTGCGCGGCTCGCGAACCTGGACCAGGTTGCGGGCCACCAGATCACCCAGCAGGACCCGGATGGTGCCCACCGGGAGGTCCAGGTGGGCGGCGATCTCGGCGACGGACTGCATGCGTTGGCAGAGCCCCACGATCGCCACGTGCTCCGGCCCCAGGCCGATTTCCGCGTTCACGTCGGCGCGGGTCGCCGTGACCAGCGAGATCAGGTCGAACGTGCCGGTGACCGGGCGGGCCCGGCCGCGCGTGACCGCGTACGGACGCACGACCGGCCCAGCATGGTCGTCCACCCACTGATGCTCTGCGGACTCCCCCTGCACCGTCATCGCGGTTACTTCTCGCCGGTCGGCTGTTCGGCGGGCCGGGTCGGCGAGGCCACGTGCTTGCCGACCCGGGTGACGAGCATCGCCATCTCGTACGCGATCAGCCCGACGTCGGCGTCCTCACTGGCCAGAACCGCGAGACAGGCGTTTCGCCCGGCGGCTGTGACGAAGAGGAACGAGGACTGCATCTCGATGATGGTCTGCTGTACCTGGCCACCACCGAACCGCTTCCCCGCACCCCGGGCGAGGCTCTGGATCCCGGCCGCCATCGCCGCCAGATGCTCGCCGTCGTCCCGGCTGAGCCCCTGCGAGGAGGCCATCAACAGGCCGTCCGTCGAGAGCGCGACCGCGTGCTCGGCCTGCTTCACCCGGCCGACCAGGTCATCCAGCAACCACGTCAGGTCGGCACCCGATGCCGTCTTCTGGGCCACTCGTCGTCCTCTTCTCCCACGGCTGATGTAGCCGTCTTCGTCTGGTGCTGACCGCTCCGTCGCGGGCGGACTTCCGCGCCGCCGGCACTGGTCAGGTCGCTTGCTGCTCGTCGGCGTCCGGGCCCGGCCCGGCTTCCGGCGCGTCATCGTCGCCTAGCAGGCGCGCCGCCTCCGTCCGCCCCCGGCGGGTCCCCTTCTGATACGAGCTCATCATCCGGCGCACCTGCTCGGGCTGCCGCACCATCTCCTCGTCCTCGTCAGCGCCGGTCGCTGCGGGATCGTCACGCAGTTCGGGCACGATGCGCCCCGGTCTCCTGCGTGATCTGACGGTCGTCCAGACCGCCGAGCGCGTCGAACACGTGGAAGATCGAGTCGATCACCCCGACGTACGCGCTCATCGTGCGGGTCTGCTCGACTTCGATGTCGACGGTCCGGCCGTCCCGTGACGGCTTGTCGAGATCGTCGACCGACTCCCGGATGGCCTCGGCCATCCCGTCCAGCAGCGCCTCGATCCGTTTGGCGGTGAACGTCGGCTGGAGCACCTTCCGGCGGGCCGACCCGATCTGTCGTCCCTCGCCGAGGATCCCCTCGCCGAATTGCCGCTCCACGGCCCGCCAGGACAAGCCGTCGTCGGCCCGCTCGTAGTTTTCCGACCGCTCGCGCGGCACGTGCTGCACGTGCCGCGGATGCGTCACCAGGTACGGCCGGAAAGAGCCCAGGTTGATGCGGACCAGTTCCCCCGCCGGTCCGGTCACCGACGGCTATCAGCGCACGGGCCGGGTCTCGGAGCATGCTCGGCACCATCCGGTGCGGCAGGACGGTGTGCGCTGGTCGGACGCGGGACTGCCCGCGATCTGGCGATTGCACCTTGGCCCGACCTCCCTCTTCGCAACTGTCCGTCGTGGAATGACTCTGTGGTCAAAACTCAGCGAGCATGCCACTGCACCGTCAAACTTCGCTAAGCTTGATCTTCACCCTCCGAGGTTACTGTCGCGACCCCGGCCGGACAGAAACAGCCCTTGGTCGATGATCTTCTCATCTAGGGAAGAACACCAATAACCAGAGGCTGTTCTGGTGATCAATGTGCATAACCGTGGTCCGGCTGATGCCGTCGTGAGTTGGCAGGGCTTCCGGTGGGAGTTCCAGCCCTCGTCTGCGGGCGTCTGGACATCAATTGGGTGCGACCTGCCTCACGGCGGTGCCGTTGCTGCGGCGGCTGATGAGGCCTGCCTTCAAGGCGGTTCCGGTCGCACAGAGGCTCGCGAACAGCTCGTCAGGCTGCCGGAGCAGAACGTCGCCTGGGAGCGTCTGCCCAATTCGCACGCAGCCGTCGAGCCATCACGAACGGGTCAGTGGGCAGTATGAAACCAATCGTGGCCAAAGTCGGCCAGACTGGTGCTCTGGGGGCGGGACACATCTCGGACGCCTGACCTTGTCGGCCCGCGTGCTGCTCAGCACGCCCCGAACGTCATGACCCGACCGATGCCGGCTCTCGGCCCGCACCGCGGCCTTTCATCACGTGCTCAAGCAGGGTGATGAGAACATCCTTGCTCGAGTCCCGCTCCCTGGCGTCACACAGCATCACGGGCACCTCTGGGTCCAGGTTGAGCGCCAGCTTCACTTCGTCGATGCTGTACCTGCGCGCACCGTCGAAGCAGTTGACCGCCACCACGAACGGCAATCCGTGCTGCTCAAAGTAGTCGACAGAGGGAAAGCAGTCGGCCAAGCGGCGCGTGTCGGCGAGAACAACAGCGCCGAGGGCACCGAGGGCCAGCTCGTCCCAGACAAACCAGAACCGGTCTTGTCCAGGTGTACCGAAGAGATACAACACGAGGTCGTCGCCGAAGCTGATTCGACCGAAGTCCATGGCGACCGTGGTCGTTGACTTTGACTCCACCCCGGAGATGTCGTCGACCCCCACTCCCTGCTCGGACAGGAGCTCCTCCGTCCGCAGCGGCTTGGTCTCGCTAACGGCACCGACGAGGGTGGTTTTGCCGACGCCGAAGCCGCCGGCGACGAGGATTTTGACGGCGGTGGGTAGGACGGCGGCCCGGGCCTCGTCCCCGTCAGAGCGCTCGTAGTCCATTGATCAGTGCCTCAAATACGCTGTTGTCGGGAAGGTTGGTGTGTTGCGCGGGCTCGGTGACTCGCACGAGCTGGCGAGCGAGCAGGTCGTCAAGCAGGACACGAACCGTGCCTAGAGGCAGGCCGAGGTGCGCGGCTACCTCGGCCATCGCCAGAGGGCGTTCCTGACAGAGTCCGACGATCCTGATGTGCTCTGGTCCGATGCCGACCTCGGCCGGTGGCGCCACCCGGGTGGCGGCCACCAGCGAGATCACGTTAAAGCGGTTCTTCGCGATGGCGCGGCCCCGGGTCATCGCGTAAGGCCGCACCACGGGTCCCGCGTCGTCGTCCACCCACCGCGGCTCTGCATCCGACGTTGTCATCGCGGCTCCTAGCTGCGTGCCGACGTCTGAGGAGTTCGAGACGGCGACGCGAGATACTTGCCCGCGCGGTCGACAAGCGTGGTCATCTCGTAGGCGACAAGCCCGAGGTCGGCGTCCACCGCCGCCAGAACCGCGAGGCAGGCTCCGTAACCGGCGGCGGTGACCAGCAGGAAGGACTTCTCCAGCTCGATGATGGTCTGTTGGACAGCGCCACCGCCGAATCGTGTTCCGGCGCCCTTGGCGAGGCTGTGGATGCCTGACGCGATGGCAGCCAGGTGTTCACCGTCGTCGCGGTTCAAATCAGCGGACGCGGCGATGAGCAGCCCGTCGACGGAGAGAACGATGGCGTGCTCGGCCTGCTTCACCCGACCCACCAGGTCGTCCAGCAAGAAGGCAAGATCGCTGCTGGATCTGTGCTGTTGCTGTACCACTTCGAGTTCCTCTTTCTACCGTTCGGTCTCGGTCGCTGCCGAGCCATCGGTGTCCCGTGGGTCCGTGTCGTTGTCGTCGCTGAGTCGGCGCTCCGTCTCCGCGCGACCGCGCTGGGTGCCCTTTTGGTAGGAGCTCATCATCATGCGGACGCGGTCGGGGTTTCGCGCCGGCTCATCCTCATCCGTGCTCTCCGCCGCTGGGCGGTTGTTGTCGCGCAACTGCGGTGCCAGGCTGCTCTGTCGCACGCGGACCGGTAGCCCACTCGGCGTCTGGGATTCCTGCGCTGAAGGCGCCGCCGGTGGTGCCGACCGTGCGGGTAGCACGGAGGGGCTGCCGGTCGCCGCATCCGGCGTTCGCTGGCGCGGCACCTGATGCACGACGGGGGAACCGAGCTTGGGTGTCGGAGATGTCAGCGCAGAGATCGGGGCGTCGACGAGCCCCTCCGGGCGGCTGGGCGCGGTGAGCGCAGGTTGCCGCTCGGCCGGTTTGCCACTAGCCGTCTCGCCCTCGATGCCCCCCGCGCCTACGCCGGGGGCTGTGGCGTTGGTGACCAGCTCCATCGGGATGAGTACCACAGCGGTCGTGCCGCCATACGGGGAGGTCTTGAGGTGCACAACGCACTTGTGCCTAAACGCCAGCCGACTGACCACGAACAGGCCGAGTTTGTTGGCGTTGGACAGCGAGAACTCCTGGTGCTGCGCGATCTGCTCGTTGGCCGCCTTGAGCTCTGCCGCGTCCATGCCCAGCCCGCGGTCTTCGATCTCAACGGCGAAGCCCCGCGCGACGAGCTGGCCGCGGACCTGCACCTCGGTGTGAGGAGGCGAGAACGACAAAGCGTTCTCGATCAGCTCAGCGAGCAGGTGGATGATGTCACCGACCGCACGGCCGGCGAGGCCGACCGATTCGATCGGCATGACGCTGACCCGCTGGTAGTCCTCGACCTCCTGCACGGCGCCACGGACGACGTCGACCATCGGCACGTCGCGACGCCAGGCACGGGCGGGAGCCGCGCCCGACAGCACTACCAGGTTTTCGGCGTTGCGGCGCATACGAACGGCGAGGTGGTCCACGCGGAACAGGTCCTCGAGCTCTTCGGAGTCTTGCTCACGGCGCTCCATCTCGTCGAGGAGCGAAACCTGCCGGTGAACAAGGCTCTGGGTACGCCGGGCAAGGCTGAGGAAGACATCGCGGACCCCTTGGCGCAACTGCGCCTGCATCACTGCGGTGGCGATCGCCGTCTCCTGGACCCGGTTGAACGCCTCGCCCACCTTGCCGATTTCATCGTCACCGAAGTCGAGTGGCGGCGCTTCGGCCGCGACGTCGACCTTCTCGCCGCGCCCGAGGCGCTCAACCACGCCCGGCAGTTGCTCGTCGGCTAGCTTGTGGGCTGCGGCGCTCAGACGCTGCAGCTGCGCGACCAGCGCCCGGGCGGTGGTGACGGAGACCACGATCGACGCGATGACAGCAAGCAGACCAAGACCGGCTGCGAGCAGCAGCCGAACGATGACCCACACCGCGACCGGGGCAGCCCGGTCAACGACCGCGTCGCCGGCGGACAGCACCATCTCTTGCAGCTCGGACAGAGCGGACTGAGAGGCATCGTCCCACTCCTGTGCCGAGACGGCTGGCTTGGACCTGGTGCGCTCGCTCTGAAGAATGCGGTCTTCGATTTGCCGGAGTTTGGTGAACGACGGACCCGCGATCACCTGATCGAACTGGGTGCGCTCGGAGGGACGGAGCTGGTCCGAAGCCCGACCGGCCAGGAACCGCTGCGCGGCGACGAGCTGAGTGAATTCGACGTTTTCGGCTGGGGTGGTACGCCCCGCGGCGAGAGCACCGGTGAGCAGTGCGTCCTCCTGGGACATTAGCTCGCGAATCCGGTAGAGCTCGATGAGGTTGCGGGTGTCCGCCTCGATGTCCGGGTCGTCGAGGCCGCCCACGACGTCGTAGAGCTGGAACATGGAGTCGACGACTTGGGTGTAAGCCTTCGCGACTGCCGCACGATCGAGGTCACGGCTGTCAATTGACTCGCGGGTGGCAGGCAGGGTGTTCAGCGCCGCAATCGCCGCGTCGACGGTGCGTTCGGCTTCGGCCCCAGCCATCAGGTCGGCTAGCCAGCTCTGGGCAGACTCTCTGAACTTTGCCGCGGCAGCGTCGACCCTCTGCCGGCTCGCGGCCAACTCATCCTTGCTGGCTGAGCTGGACGAACCCAGCCGCGCCGTAGACAGCCGCCGTTCGACTTGCAACTCGAGCAGCAGGGGTTCGCTTGGCGCGACGATTTTGCTGTCGACTGTTTGGACTCCCAGCAGGTTGACCCCGTCCCGGAGCGTCACCCATGCCGCGAACGACCAGAGAGCGACCAGTGACACCAGGAGAGCGACAACCTTGGTGCGCAGATTGGTACCGCGAGACCGCATTAGACCGTCCCATGCCGGACATCATTCACTTGTCGGCGATGTTTGCCGTACAAGCCTTCGAGTGTGCAGACCGGGGCACGCTAGCAGGAATCTGACTCGTCACTCAAGGTCGCCTTGAACATCCACGGTACGTATCGAGAATCCGCACTTGAGCGATGTGCGGGCATCGGCATTGCTCGTTACATCCTGCTGCCCGACAGATACTCCTGCCCGTGGGCCGTAGTGACACGCTCGGCTGCGTGCCGTGCTGCGAGGACAGCTGCGCGAACGATCATGGTAGGGCGGTAGAGGTCCTTGTCGTGCCACAGCGCTGGCCCATCTTCCTCGCTGTGCTCCTCGAGGTACGCGCGGCCGCGCAGGAGAGCGGCGCCCGCGCCGGGCAGGTTCCGGCCGGCGGCCACAAGCACCTGTATCGCGTACGCGGTTTCCTCCACCGTGCCGCCCCACCGGCCCCAGGAGCCGTCTACCCGTTGCGACGCGGCGACCCAACGCGCCGCTCGGACGAGAGCGCTGGCAGCCGATGGCTCGGCGGCATCAGCTACCGCGAGGGTGCAACACATAGTCGCGTAGTACGGAGAGGCGTGCCATCGGTCCTGCCAGCTACCGTCCGCCTGCTGACGGGATTGCAGCGCGTCGACCAGGCGGCGGACGGCGACCGGGTAGCGCGTGGACGTGTTGGGACGGGCAGCCACGTGCTGGGTGAGGGCATCCAGGACGTGCGCGTTGGTGGTCAGTGAAAACCCATCCTCCCCCGGCCATGTGCAGAAGCCTTGCGGTGTCTCGTACCGCCACAGGCACTCGGTGTCGCCCGGAGCGCCGAGGGCAGTGAGGGCATACAAGGTCACGGAGGTTGTGTCTGCGTCCGCCGGCAGCCCGGGCCCGGTCGGAATGCCGTCCACCGTGAGATCCGCTGTGAGGCTGCGGATGAGATCCGGCGATGCCGGAACCCTCAGTCCGGCCCGTTTCAGGCTGCTGACGACCCAGGAGCGCTCGAACGCCGTGATCGGTGTCGCACACGGCGCGAGGCTGCCGTGTCGCTTGACGACGGACTCCAGGTACGCGCGGGACGCGGGATGGTTCGCCGCGCCACCAGGCCCTCCGAGCCACGCCGCGGTCGCCGCCGCCGATGCGCCAACGATGCCGTCCGACGGCGGTTCGACGCCGCGGGCCTGTCGGGCGAGGTCACCGACGACCTCCAGAGCGTGCATTAGCTTTTGCGGCACGCTGCCGCCACTGGCTATCAGCCTGCGGACCGCCGCGAGTCTCCGTCCGTCCATTCCGATCGGCAGGTTGAGAAGTGGGCCGGCGTGCCAGTGTTTCAGTTCGGGGATCGCCTCTGGCCGGGAGAGATGCGCGTTGATTGACTCGACCAACGCCGGCACGATGAGCTCAATCGCGGGCGTGTCGGGGATGGCGCGTACGGCAGGAAGCCACTTAGCGAGCGCCTGCAAGCCGCGATCCGCTGCGGCGAGCAAATCCTCCTGTGGTGACGTCCGCGCGACGGCGAGCAGAGCCTCGGTAGCGCTCAAGGAGGGAACGAGGGCGTATTCCCCGCGAGGGCCCCATCCGCCGTCTGGACGCTGACTGCTCAGCAGGAAGCTCACCCGATCGACATGCCCAGTCAGCCAGGGCGCCAGGCTGACAAGTCGAGCGGTCTCGTACACAGACGGGGACACCTGACCGGCGGGCTCGCTTGCCATCGCGGCGAGCAGACGCTCGACGGCGTCGGCACGCTGCGTCGGCAGAACGGCTGATGTGGTCGTTGCCGCTGCTTGGCTAGCGCTCAAAGCTGCCCCAGAAGTCGGTGCCGTGGTAGAAGCCCGTGGTGAAGCCAATCTCGCGGGCCAGGTAGTGGGCCTGTTGGGGGCAGCATGCCTCCACGCTGCTGTCCAGGAGATGTCGGCACTGGCTGATGCGGTCGGCCACCCGCCGCTGGATGTCGTCCCGGTCGACGCCGAGCATGAGCCCGTTGAGGTCGCCGGACTTCAGGTCACGCTCGTAGCTGGCCAGGTCGTTGACCAGCCGAAGCACCTGCTGCACTTCCCTGCTCGCCGCTATCAACTCGGGAAGGTGGTCCAGCGTGTCCTCGTCACCCGTCGCGATCCAGTGGGACACATTGACAAAGGTCGCGCCGTAGTTGTCGGCGTTGGCGAGGTACTCCGCGAAGGTGGGCAACTGCGTCTCGTCGGTCGCCCGGGCGGCCCGCCACCGCCACTCGCGCGCGTCGGCGGTGAGAACCCTGCGTACTTCCTCCCGCCAGAGCGGCTGCACCGCGCCGAACGACGCCGTGGTGGCCAGCTCGTCGCGGATCTCGGCGAGGAACTGGCCAAGCTCGTCTTCTTCTGTGGGAGCATCACCGTCGGCGACGCTGAGGCAGGCGGAGACGGTCGCCTCCACCTCGTCGACAGTGGTTGCGACGTTGTCGATCCGCCAGTCCTCGGCGGTGATCCACAGCGAGGCGCGGTTGGCGACCCGGAGTTGCTCGGCCGTGCACCACGGAGCGATGAACGCCGTGCTCAGCGCCAGGGCACTCAGCATGGCATCGTCGACCGGCGGGTTGGGGAACAACTTCGGGTATGCCGCTACCCGCTTCTGCAGGTCGCGTTGACCGCGGGCGGCGAGTGAGCAGATGCGTCCCTGCTCGGTGGCGACCGTGAGCCCGTCGCGGACGGCGTACGGAGGCACGATGGTGTTCCCCTATCGGGTGACGGATCGTTTGAGAGGAATCAAGGTCATTTCTACCCTGCGCGCTGGGCGCAGCGAGGCGGCGACCCGGGTCCCGGGCATGGTGGAGTCGGTGAGCCTGAACCGGTACCGGCTGAGCAGCGTGCTGACGATCAGCACGGCCTCCAGGTTGAACAGGTGCTCGCCGAGGCAACGGTGCATCCCAGCCCCGAATGGGTAGTGGGCGTAGCGGTGCTGGCCGTCGGCAGCGGCGCGGCCGGGCGCGAACCGTTCGGGGTCGAACTCCGTTGCCGTCGGCCCCCACCAGGCGGACATGCGCTGGGTCGCGTACGGCGAAAGAATAATCGTCGCGCCCTTGTCGATGCGCACTCCGCCGAGCACATCGTCGGCGGCCGCGCGGCGAGGCACGATCCAGCCCGCCGGGTACAGCCGGAGGAGTTCCTCCAGGACCATCTTGGTGTAGGTCAGCTCGGGCAGATGGTCGGCGTTGACCGGTCCGGGTCCGACCACGCGCTCGATCTCGTCGACCAGCCTGTCGGCGATGTGGGGGTGGTTGGCGAGCACCGGCCACAGCCAGGTCAGCACCACGTAGCTGGTCTCGGTGGTCACGGCGACCATCGACACCAGGTCGTCACGCATCTGCTTCTCGCTCAGTGGCTGGCCGTCGGGGGTCCGGGCTTGTGCGAGCGTGGACAGCACGTCGTCGCCGTCATTCGGTTCGCGTACGGCCTCGCGGAGCACCGGTAACAAGATGTCGTCGATGCCCTGCACTGCGGCGCGGAAGCGGCGGTCTCCGGGCATCGGAACCCACCACGGCATGAACGGTGCCAGCAGTCGCGGCGCCATCGCGGTGACGATGGTCTCCTGGGCGGCCATGATCCGTAGCCCGTCCTGAACCGAGATGCGGTCGGCGAAGAAGACTCTCATGATGGCGCTGCAGACGATTCGCGACAGCTCACGTCCGACGTCGACCGTCTGCCCGGCGGCCGCGGGGGCGTCGAGTTCGTCGACCGCCGTGGCGATCGCATCGGCCATGACCTCGACCAGGCGGTTGATGCGGGCGGGCCGGAACAACGGCGCGAGGATGCGGCGGCTCGCCGCCCACGTCTCGCCCTCGGCGAGGATGCCATCGCCGACGAGCTGCCGGACGGAGCGCCAGAGCGCGGTGTCGTCGCCTCGCGGGTAGATAGCCGCCTTCTCTTGCAGAACCTCCTGCACGTGGGCAGGGTTGGTGACCAGGTAGGGGCGTGAGACGCCGAGCGAGACACGCACGACGTCCCCGCCGTACTGGTCTCCGACGTCGACGAGAGCGCCGTGAGCGTCACGGACGACCGATGGTAGGGCCCGCCAAGCGGGGATCACCTTGGCGCGGGCTCCTGACAGTGATCTAGACATGCGAGTTCTCCACAAACGCCCCTTCCCCGCCGGCGGCCGAGCCTGATTGATCCGCGGCTCAGGATCTAAGCGGCGTTAAGTGTCCTCTCTGCACCTACCGTCATGCAATGTGTGATCGGCTTCGCTTTCCAGTGTGGGCGGCCTCCACCCATCCTGTCGCTCGCGGGGGGAGGCGTCCTTGCGGGTCGGCGCCGCATCAACACGCCTCCGACTGTTCCGCGCACGCAAGGGACACGTAAACGATGGACCATGGGACGTGGTGTGTGGCGTGAGTGGCAGTCCTGTCCGGGTGGCTCACGGCACCGTGGCGGCATGCGCGGCGTGCGGCACTCCAATGACGACCGAGCGGTTGCCGCAGCGTGCGCCGTTAGAGGTGGCCGGCAACACGTGCCCGTGTGTTCCGCGGTGCCAGGCGAGGCGTGCCGCATGGTGTTGTCGGAGCCGTGGGCTAGAAGGCTGCGGCTCGGTAGCCGAACGCCGAAGGTGCACCGGCGGCGACGGGCAGCAGCCAGTGACGCGGCACGTCGCCAGTCGCATGCGCCGGGCGGAGCGCCTGCGGATGGCGCGCAGCCGACGGACGATTCCCTCCCTGCCAGCGGGCGCAGCCGGCTGGCCGGGTAGGTCAACGGGCCGGGGCTGGGGCGGGCTGACGGGCGGCGGTCAGCGACGTCGCGAAGCGGCGGCCACCCCGCGAGCGGCAGCCGCGCCGGGTCATGATCAGGCCCTACAGGCAGGTCGGACGAGCGGATCGGCGGGGTAACCTGCGCGGCTCCAGGGCACCTGTGCCAGGCTCATGGTCATGGACGACAAGAACATCCTGAACCGGATCTCCGAGCTGGTCGACGAGGAGCACCAGCTGCGCGCGGCGGCGCAGGCCCACGAGAAGGGCACCGACGAGGAGGCACAGAACCGGCTGCGCGAGCTGGAGGAGTCGCTCGACCAGTGCTGGGACCTGCTGCGCCGGCGCCGCGCCGCCCGGGCCACCCACGGCGACCCGGACGCCCAGGGCACCCGCCCCAAGCCCGAGGTCGAGCGCTACATGCAGTGACCTGACGGGTGGGCCGGGCGGCTTCGCCGCCACGGTGCCGGACCCGGGCGAAGCCCGGTCACGCCAGGCCCGTGGCGCAGCCGCCCGGCCCACCCGCTTTCAGCGGATACCCGCCTCCCGCAGCAACTCCCCCGTCAGCGCGGTCGGGTCGGCCAGTTCGACGGGCAGTCCGCGCGCCGCGAACCAGTTGCCCACCACCCGGACGTCCCGGGCCAGGAACTCGGGCCCCTGCGGGTTGCCCACCAGGTCGACCACCTGCGGCAGGTCGATCATGACCAGCCGGTCGCGGTGCACCAGGAGGTTGTACGGCGACAGGTCGCCGTGCGCGTACCCGGCGCGGGCCAGCACCACCAGCGCGTCGACCAGTTGGGTCCAGAGGTCGCGCAGACCAGCCCGGTCCGGCCGGAGCTGGGCCAACCGGGGTGCGGCCTGCCCGCCCTCCGGGTCACCGAGAAACTCGAGCATCAGCTCGGTGCCGCGCAACTGCACCGGGTAGGGCACCGCGATCGTGCCGTGCTCGGCACCGATCTCCCAGAGCCGGGCGAGCGCGGCGAACTCGGCCGCCGCCCACTGTCCGGCGATCAGCTGCCGCCCGAAGGCGGTCCGCCCGGCCATCGCCCGGTTCTCCCGGGAGCGGCGGACCCGCCGCCCCTCCAGGTAGCCGGCGTCCCGATGGAACAGCCGGTGCTCGGCGTCCCGGTAGCGCTTGGCGGCCAGCAGGCAGGCCCGGTCGGTGCCGGGCACCGCCCGGCGGACGAGGTGGACGTCCGCCTCCTTGCCGGTTTTGAGCACACCGAGCTCGGTGTCCTTCGCCGCCAGCTCGGTGACGAGCCAGGCGGGGTGCGGCTGCGGGCCGTGTACGGCGTCGTCCCAGGACGACCAGCGCTGGCCGGTCTCCGGGTCGGACCCGTCGTCCGGGTCACCGTCGACCGGCTCGGTCCGCCGGCCGTGCTTCAGGAACTGTGGTTCGTCATCGTCGAAGCGGCGTCGGCCGCGGGCCCGGCGCTCCGGCGCCGGGAAGTCGTACTCGCGCACTGCGGTGCTCGTCCCTTGTTCGAGGTTGATGAAGGCCGGTGGGAACGACCTGCGAAGACGGCCATGACCGACCTCCCCTCCTCGACCGGGCGCATGCCCGGGTGCACGATGCGCGGACCATGCTCATCCCCGGTCCGGCATCAGTCAACCGAAATACGGCCGTCCGCCCAGCGAGCGGAACCGGCCGGTCGATCGCGGCGCGGGCCCGAACGGCCGCGTCCCGGGCGGGCCCGCCAGGTGACTGGGCAGCGACCGTTCAGCCGGCCAGCACGGCGGCGACCGCCGCGATCAACCCGTCCGCCGTACGGGTCGGCCGGAACCTGCCGTCCGACCAGGTACGTCCCCGGTGCAGCCAGACGCTGGGCAGGCCGACCGACGAAGCGCCGCCGATGTCCGCCTCCGGGCTGTCGCCGACCATCCACGCACCCCGCAGCGGCATCCGTACGCGCTGGGCGGCGAGCGCGAAGATCCGGGGATTGGGCTTGCTGACGCCCGCCTCCTCGGAGATCACCCAGTCGGCGACGTACCGGTCCAGCCCGGTCCTGCGAATCTTGCCCTCCTGCTGCCGGACGGCACCGTTGGTGACCACCACCGGCACCCAACCGGCGTCGTCCGCGATCCGCAGCGCGCAGGCGATCAGCGGATCCAGTCGGGTGTGCGCGACCACCCCGTCGTGCAACTCCTCCACGAGGTCGATCGAGGGGACGCGCAGGTCGTACCGGTCCCGGATCGCGTCGGCCACGTCCCAGCGGTCGGTCAGCCCGTCGGCGTCGATGGAGAGCAGCCACTCGATGTCGGCCGGAGGCGCGCCGATGCCGTCCAGGAAGCGTTGCCCCCAGGCGCGGAACGGCCCGGCTCGGTCGAGCAGGGTGTTGTCCAGATCCAGGAGGAGCAATGGCACTCGGGCACCCTACGGGAATGAGCGCTTCCAGCGACAGATCCGTTACGTTAACTCCCTATCCCAGCAACGAGAGCCGGGTGGGGCCCTGATCGGGCAGCCGGTCGACGAGCATCGAGTGCGCGGCCCGAGTGGCCGCCAGCTGAGCCGGGTCCAGCGTCACGACCAGCACCTCCTCGCCGGTGTCCGCGCCCCGGGCCAACGTGCGCCCCTCGGGGTCGTGGACGGCGGCCCCGCCGTTGAACCGCCACGGGTCGGTGCCCCCGACCGAGTTGGCGAACACCACGTACATGGTGTTGTCCAACGCGCGGGCCGCGTAGTAGAGGTCGCGGCGATGCTCGGAGCCGGCCAGGTAGCCGCTGGGGCAGAGGTAGCCGTGCGCGCCGTCGACAGCGGCGGCCCGCCCGTGCTCCGGGAAGCAGCCGTCGTAGCAGATGCCCAGCCCGAGCCGCCAGCCGTCGACGAGCAGGGTGGCCCCTCGCGTGCCGGGCACGAACAACTCCCGTTCGCCACCCCAGAGCTGCTGCTTGTCGTAACCGGCCCGAACCTTGCCGCGCCGGTCGACGACCAGCGAGGAGATGGTCCGCCTGCCGTCGGGGTGACGCACCGCCGCGCCGATCACCACGCTGACGCCGCCGGCCACCGCCGCGGCGCTCAGCGGCGCCAGTCGCGGGTCGTCGACCGCACGGTCGCCGGCGGCCACCACGTCGGTCCCGGCCGGGTCGGCGGCGAGGGTCGGTGGGTGGTACGCGGTGAGGAAGAGTTCCGGCAGGACGGCGATCCGGGCGCCCGCGGCGGCGGCCCGGGCGACGAGGCGGGCGGCGGCGGCCGCGTTACCGGCGACGTCTCCGGGGACCGGTTCGGCCTGGACGGCGGCGACGGTCAGCGGGGCGGAGGGCAGGGTGGCGGGGGGCGGCGTCACGGGGGAGATGCTAGACCCGCGGCCCGACGGCCACGATCCCGCGATCCCAAGCCGTACGTACGGTTTGCATGATGCCCGGCCACCTGGGACCATCGAGGCGTGCCCAGAGTAAGCCAGGACCAACTCGACGCGCGCCGCCAGGAGATCCTCGCCGCCTCTCGGGCGTGTTTCGCGCGGCACGGCTACGAGGGCGCCACCGTGCGCCGCCTCGAGGAGGCCACCGGTCTCTCCCGGGGAGCCATCTTCCACCACTTCCGCGACAAGGATTCGCTCTTCCTCGCCGTCGCCGAGGACGACGCGGCGGCCATGGTCGAGACGGTGGCCCGCAACGGTCTGGTCCAGGTGATGCGGGACCTGTTGGCGGGGGCCATGTCGCCGGACACCACCGGCTGGTTGGGCACCCAGCTCGAGGTGTCCCGCCGGCTGCGTACCGACCCGGCGTTCGCCCGCCGCTGGGCCGAACGGTCCGCCGCCATCGCCGAGGCGACCCGCGAGCGACTGGCTCGCCAGCGGGACGCCGGCGTGCTGCGCGAGGACGTCCCGATCGACGTGCTGGCCCAGTTCCTCGAACTGGCCTACGACGGTCTCGTGCTGCACCTGGCGATGGGACGCCCCGCCGGCGACCTCGGCCCCGTGCTCGACCTGGTCGAGGAGGCGGTCCGCCGGCGTTGAACCCGGCGGCCGCGTCGCCGGTAAGGGCTCGTGGCGTTGGCCGAGTTGCTCCACAATGGTTCCGCCGACCCTTCGGTGACAGGAGCAACCGATGGCCGATTTCGAATTCGCCGCTTCGGGCGACACCTGGGGCGTCTCCGGTCCGACCTTCCTCCGGTTCTACCTGACCGCGGCGGCCCTGCTGGTAGCCGTCGCCGTGGTCCACCGGATCCGGCTCATCAGCGGCGGGCGGGAGGGTGGCCGTGATCCGCTGGACCCCCAACAGGCCGCGTACCTCAACGGCGGGGACACTCTCGCCGTGCACGCCGCGCTCGGCGGACTGCGCGCCCACGGCGCGATCGGCGTCGGGCGAAACCACCAGTTGAAGGCCACCGGCCCGCTGCCCGCCGGGGCGACGCCACTGGAGCAGGCGATCCACCACGCGGCCGGTCAGCGTGCCCGGGTCCGTGAGCTGCGCCGGGACCAGTGGGTGGACCGGGCGCTCACCGACCTGCGCGAGGGTCTCGAGCGGCGCGAGCTGCTCCTGTCGCCGGCGCACCGCATCGCGGCCCGGCGCGCCTCGCTGGCCCTGCTCACCCTGATCGCGATCGGCGGGGTGCGGGCGGTCCTCGGGCTCACCAACAGCCGGCCCGTCGGCTACCTGATGCTCAGCCTGGTGGCACTCGTCGTGGTCTCCCTGTTCCTGAGCCGGGTCCCACGGGTGACCCGGGCGGGTCGGCAGGCCCTGCACGACATGCGCCGCCAGCACGCCCACCTCGCGCCGTCCGCCGCCCCGTCGTACCCGACGTACGGCGCGGTCGGCGTGTCCACGGGCGTGGCGCTCTTCGGCGCCGCCTCGCTCTGGGCGCTCGACCCGGGCTTCGCCGAACAGGCCGAGATCCCGCGACAGGCCATCTCCAGCGGAGGTGTCGGCTCGTCGGGTGGTGACGGCGGCTCCGGTGGCGATGGCGGCTCGTGCGGCGGCGGCTCCTGCGGGGGCGGTGGCTGTGGCGGGGGCTGCGGCGGAGGCTGTGGCGGGTGAGCGGGCCGACCGGCGTCGGCATCGGCTGGCGCCCCGAGATCGCCGGTTTCGTCGCCGAACTACCCGGCCTGCGCTTCGTCGAGGTGGTGGCGGAGGCGCTGGCACCCTCCGGCCCGCTGCCCTCGGGGCTCACCGCGCTGCGCGAGCGGGGCGTGACCGTCGTACCGCACGGGGTGCGGCTCTCCCTCGGCGGCGCGGAGCCGGTCGACCCCACCCGGATCGAACACCTCGCCGCAGTCGCCGAACTGGTGAACGCGCCGCTGGTCAGTGAGCACATCGCCTTCGTCCGGGCCGGCGGATTGGAGGCCGGGCACCTCCTGCCCCTGCCGCGCAGCCGGGCGGCCGTCGACGCGGTCTGCGCGAACGTCGCCCGCGCCCGGGAGCGGCTGCCGGTGCCGATCGCGCTGGAACCGATCGCCGCGCTCTTCGACTGGCCCGACGACGAACTGGACGAGGCCGCCTTCCTCACCGAGATCCTCGAACGCTCCGACGCGCTGCTGCTGCTCGACATCGCCAACGTGTACGCGAACGCACGCAACCGTGGCACCGACCCGCTCGACCTGCTCGACCGGCTGCCGCTGGACCGGGTCGCGTACGTGCACGTGGCCGGCGGCGCCGAGCACGGCGGCTTCTACCACGACACGCACACCGACCCGGTGCCCCGGCCGGTGCTGGAGCTGGTCGGCGAACTCTGTGCCCGGCGGCGGCCGCCGGCTCTGCTGCTGGAGCGGGACGGCGGCTACCCACCCGCGCAGGCGCTCCGCGCCGAGCTCGACGCCCTCGCGGCCGCGTCGGGCTTCCCGGTGGTGACGTGACCGGCGACGCCCGGACCGACCGGGCGGACACCCTGGCCGCACGGCAGGCGGAGCTGGTCGCCGCCCTGGTGGCCGGCGGGCCGGTACCACCCGGATTCGCGCCCGCGCCGCTGGCCGCGGCCCGGGCCGCGTTACTGCGTAAGCGCGCCGGCGGGGTGGCCCGGCACTGGCCGCTGCTCGCCGCCGCCCTCGGCCCGGACTGGCCGACGACGTTCGCGACCTGGGCGGCCGACCGGCCGGCCCACGGTTCGCTCCGCGACGGTTGGGACCTGGCCCGCGCCCTTCGCGACGAAGGCACACTGCCCCCGCTCGGCGCGGAGGAACTGGCCGTCCGAGAGGCCGGTGCCCGCTACGACGGGCAACGTCCGCCCCGCCCACGCCGCCTGCCGGCCGTCCGCCGGGTGCGCGGCGCCGTGGCGGTCCAGCTCGCCGGCCGGGTACGCCTGCTCCGTCCCGCACCCCGCGTGAGCTTCGACCCCGCGGGTCGCGACCGCTGAGTCCGGTACGGCAGGATCGGCAGCATGGATCTCGGACTCAGCGAACGGGTGTACGTGCTGACCGGCGCTTCCCGGGGCCTCGGTTACGCGACCGCCGAATGCCTCGTAGCCGACGGGGCGCGGGTGGTGCTCTCCGCCCGGGACGCCGACATGGTCGCCGCCGCCGCGGACCGCCTCGGCGGCCCGGAACGGGCGATCGGGGTGCCGGGTGACCTGGGCGACCCGACGTTGCCGGAGCGCCTGGTCGGGGCGGCCGAGGAGCACTTCGGGCGGCTCGACGGCGCACTGATCTCGGTCGGCGGCCCGCCGGCCGGCAGCGCCGCGTCGGTCACCGACGAGCAGTGGCGCGCCTCGTTCGAGACGATCTTCCTCGGCACGGTCCGCGCCGTACGGACGATCACCGCCAACCTCGCCGACGGCGGCGCGATCGGGCTGGTCCTGTCCAGCTCCGCCCGCAGTCCACTACCCGGGCTCGGCATCTCCAACGGGCTCCGGCCCGGCCTGGTCGGTGCGGCCAAGGACATCGCCGACGAGTGCGGCCCCCGCGGCGTCCGTGTCGTCGGCCTGCTCCCCGGCCGCATCCTCACCGACCGCAGCCGGGAGTTGCTGGCCGCCACCGGTGACCCGGAGCGGGCGCTCACCGAGATCGAGGCGGCCATCCCGCTGCGCCGCCTCGGCGATCCCGCCGAGTTCGGCCGCGTCGCCGCATTCGTCCTCTCCCCCGCCGCCAGCTACGTCACCGGGGTCACCATCCCCGTCGACGGCGGCTCGCTGCGCGGGCTGTGAACCCGGACCCGCCCGGCGGTCGCCGGCCCGGCCGGTCGCGTCCCGGCGTGCCCGCCCCCGGCGACCGACGCCCCGGCTCCGGACCGCCGCTCGGCGACCGCCGTCCCGGTCCCGCCGGCCGGTACCCGCGACCGACCCGGGAGGAACTCGCGGCGGCGGCCGACCGTACCCTCCCCGATCTCATCGCGCCAGGCCTCGACGTGCTCTTCGTCGGCATCAATCCGGGCCTGTGGTCGGCCGCCACCGGATGGCACTTCGCCCGGCCGGGCAACCGGTTCTGGCCGGCGCTCTACCGGGGCGGCTTCACCCCACGGCTGCTGCATCCGAGCGAACAGGACGAACTGCCCGGGTACGGCATCGGCATCACCAACATGGTGGACCGCGCCAGCGCCCGCGCCGACGAACTGACCGCGGCCGAGCTGGTCGCCGGGGCGGAGACGCTGCGGGAGAAGGTGGCGCGGTACCGGCCGCGCTGGGTGGCGGTGGTCGGCGTGACCGCATATCGGATCGGGTTCGCCCGGCCCAAGGCGACGTTCGGCGTGCAACCGGAGCTGCTGGCAGCCGCCCGGCTCTGGGTGCTGCCCAATCCGAGCGGGCTCAACGCACACTTCACGCCCGAGAGTCTCGGTGCCGCCTTCGCCGAGCTACGCCAGGCGTCGAAGAGACTCTGACCCACCCCCCGGTGCCCGTCGATGCGGGCCGTGCGGGGTCGCCGGACCGCCTCGGCCCCCGCGCGTGCCGGGCGCGGCGGCGCACCGGTGTGTCGACCGGGGCCGCGTTCAGTTCGCGGCGGCCGGTGGCATCGTCTCCTCGGCCACGTACGTGCCCATCGGCACGACCATCGGCTCCGGGCCGGTCGCGTCCACGTACGGGGTGGGCGAGTCGGCGACCGCGAACTGCGTCCGGTAGAGCTCGGCGTAGAGGCCACCGACGGCGACCAGCTCGTCGTGCCGCCCCCGCTCGACGATGCGGCCGCCGTCGAGGACCAGGATCTGGTCGGCGTCACGGACCGTGGAGAGCCGGTGCGCGATCACCAACGCCGTACGCCCCGCCAGCGCCACGGACAGCGCCCGCTGGACGGCGGCCTCGCTCTCCGAGTCCAGGTGCGCCGTCGCCTCGTCGAGGATGACGATCGACGGGGCCTTGAGCAGCAGCCGCGCGATCGCGATCCGCTGCTTCTCACCCCCGGAGAACCGGTAGCCGCGTTCGCCGACGGTGGTCTCCAGCCCGTCGGGCAGAGACCGGACCAGGTCGGCGATCTGCGCACCGGCCAGCGCCGCCCACAGCTCGTCGTCGGTGGCGTCCGGCTTGGCGTAGCGCAGGTTCTCCCGGATCGACTCGTGGAACAGGTGCGAGTCCTGGGTGACCACGCCGATCTCGTCACGCAGCGAGGCGAGCGTGGCGTCCCGCACGTCGACGCCGCCGACGAGCACCTGGCCGTCGGTGACGTCGTAGACCCGCGGGATGAGCATGGACAACGTCGACTTGCCGGCGCCGGAGGGGCCGACCAGGGCGACCATCTGCCCCGGCTCGGCGGTGAACGAGACGCCACGCAGCACCGGCTCGGTGATCGTACGGTCGAGAGCCGCGACCTCCTCCAGCGAGGCGAGCGAGATGTCGGCTGCGCTCGGGTAGCGGAACCGCACGTCGCGGAACTCGACCCGGCCGTTGTCCTTGGGCACCGGCAACGCTTCGGGCTTCTCCTCGATCGCCGGGCGCAGGTCGAGCACCTCGAAGACCCGGTCGAAGGAGACGAGGGCGCTCATCACGTCGACGCGGACGTTGGAGAGCGCGGTCAGCGGGCCGTACAGGCGGGTGAGCAGCAGTGCGAGCGTCACGACGGTGCCGGCGCTGACGTTGCCGCTGACGGCGAGCCACCCGCCGAGGCCGTAGGTGAGCGCCTGGGCCAGCGAGGCGACCAGCAGCATGGCGACGAAGAAGGTCCGCGAGTACATGGCGGACTGGATCCCGATGTCGCGTACGCGCTCCGCCCGGCCGGCGAATCGGCGTGCCTCGCCGTCCGGCTGACCGAACAGCTTCACCAACAGCGCTCCCGCCACGTTGAACCGCTCGGTCATCGTGGCGTTCATCCTGGCGTCGAGGTTGTACGCCTCACGGGTGATGTCGGCGAGGCGCCGGCCGACCCGGCGGGCCGGGATGATGAAGACCGGCAGCAGCACCAACGACAGCGCGGTGATCTGCCAGGAGAGCGTGAACATGACGCCGGCGGTGAGCACCAGCTGGATGACGTTGCTGACGACGCCGGAGAGCGTCGAGGTGAACGCCCGCTGCGCACCGAGCACGTCGTTGTTGAGCCGGCTGACCAGCGCACCGGTCTGGGTCCGGGTGAAGAACTGCAACGGCATGCGCTGCACGTGGTCGTAGACCCTGGTGCGCAGGTCGAGGATGATGCCCTCGCCGATCCGGGCGGAGTACCAGCGTTGGGCCAGGGAGAGCAGCGCGTCGGCGATCGCGAGACCCCCGATGACCAGGGCGAGGCGGATCACCAGCGATCCGGCCTCGCTACCGCCCCGGTTGATCGCGTCGATGACGTCGCCCGCGAGCAGCGGAGTCGCCACACCGATCACCGCGGCGATCACCACGGTGATCAGGAAGACCACGATGTCGCGCCGGTACGGCTGGGCGAAGGCGAGGATCCGCTTCGCGGTGCCGCGCTTGATCTGGTGCGCCGAGACCTCGTCCTGACTGCGCATCGACCGGAGCATGCTCCAGCCGCCGCCCATGCCACCGCCGCCCATCGGGTTGGACACGCTCACCTCCAGGGTCGTCGGGCTGACCACACCGCCAGGTCAATTCTCCCGACGACACTGACAACCTCGACCGCAACCCGGATCTTCCCGAACGGTCCTCGCCGCTTACTCCCCTCGGCCGGCGAGGTCACGTAGCCGGCGGGTCTGTGCCTCGCGCTCCGCCCGCTGCTGTTCGGCGGGTGAGCGACCCGCGGCGCCGGCGAGCAGTGCCTTGATCTCGATCACGGCGTCCCGGTTGCCGGCCAGCAGCCCGATGGCCAGGTCGCGCACCGCGCCGTCCAGCTCGTCCGGCGGTACGACGAGAGTGGCCAGGCCGATCCGGTCCGCTTCGGCGGCGTCCATGCGGCGGCCGGTGGCACAGATCTCCAGCGCACGGGAATAGCCGACGAGCTCGACGAGGCGCTTCGTGCCGGCGAGGTCCGGCACGAGGCCGAGCGTCACCTCGGCCATCGACAACTTCGCGTCCTGGGCGAGCACCCGCAGGTCACAGGCGAGGGCCAACTGGAAGCCGGCTCCGATGGCGTGCCCTTGCACGGCCGCGACGGAGATGATGTCGGGGCGGTGCAGCCAGGTGAACGCGGCCTGGAACTCGGCGATGCGATCCGCGCACTCCTGCTCGGGCAGGGTGGCGAGCTCGGCGAAGGACCCCGGCCCGGAGGCGCCGGCCACCGACAGGTCGAGGCCGGCGGAGAACGCACGCCCTTCTCCCCGTACGACCACCACCCGCACGTCACCGGGCAGCTCGTGGGAGAAGGTGCTCATCGCGCGCCACATCGCCGGTGTCTGAGCGTTGAGCACGTCGGGCCGGCACAACGTCACCGTCGCTACCGGCCCGTCGCTTTCCAGCCGCACTCCGATCGCGTCGGCGGTCACCGGGCGAGCCGAGGGACGGCGCTGATGGACGACGTAACGGGCCCGATCACGCCTTCTTGCGGCGCCGGGCACCGCCGCGCTGGCGCAGCTGCACCCCGGACTCGGTGAGCACCCGGTGGATGAACCCGTAGGAACGGCCGGTCGAGGCCGCGAGCGCCCGGATGCTCTCCCCTGAGGTGTACCGCTTTACCAGGTCCTTGGCGAGCGTCTGGCGCTCGGCCCCGACGATCCGGCGACCCTTCTCAGTGCTGGTGGCTGTGCCGGTGGCTGCCATGCTGTGTCCTCACGTCCCAGACTGTGCGGTTCGGATACGGTCCCACCTATTAGACCGCCTCGAACGATCATGCGCCAGATATCAACTATTCGCCAACCGACACGCTATGCGATGTCAGCTTCCCGATAGGTGACGTCAGAACGGGCCCCACCTGCACCGACCAGGAGGTGGGTGCAGGTCTGCCGGCGATCTCTTGATCGACGGACGTCCTCGCGGCAGGATGAACCTCCCTGCCGGAGGGGCGACGTCCCACGGGGGGCGACGAGCGGATCCGCCGGAGGTCAGGCGAGCTCGACGAGTTCGAGCAGGTCGTCGCTCCAGGCGTCCTCGTCGCCGTCGGGCAGCAGGATGGCCCGGTCCGGCTTCAACGCCAGCACTGCGCCCGGGTCGTGGGTGACCAGCACGATCGCCCCGGGATAGCGGGCGATCGCGTCGAGCACCTGCTCGCGGCTGACCGGGTCGAGGTTGTTGGTCGGCTCGTCGAGCAGCAGCACGTTGGCGCCCGAGCAGACCAGGGTGGCCAGCGCCAGCCGGGTCTTCTCGCCACCGGAGAGCACCCCGGCCGGCTTGTCCACGTCCTCACCGGAGAAGAGGAAAGCGCCGAGGATCTTGCGCAGGTCGGTGTCGGTCTGCTCGATCGCGGCGGCCCGCATGTTCTCCAGCACCGTCCGGGTCACGTCCAGCGTCTCGTGCTCCTGCGCGTAGTAGCCCAGCCGCAGACCGTGCCCGGCGTGCACCTCGCCGGTGTCCGGCTGAAGCAGGCCGCCGAGCATCCGCAGCAGGGTCGTCTTACCGGCACCGTTGAGCCCGAGGATCGCCACTCGCGAGCCCCGGTCCACCGCGACGTTGACGTCGGTGAAGATCTCCAGCGACCCGTACGACTTGGAGAGCCCGCTCGCCGTCAGCGGCGTCTTGCCGCACGATGCGGGGGTGGGGAAGCGCACCTTGGCCACCTTGTCGGCAACCCGCACCTCCTCCAGCCCGGCGATCAGCTTCTCCGCCCGGCGGGCCATGTTCTGCGCGGCGACCGTCTTGGTGGCCTTGGCGCGCATCTTGTCCGCCTGCGCCATCAGGGCGCCGGCCTTCTTCTCGGCGTTGGCCCGCTCCCGGCGGCGTCGCCGCTCGTCGGTCTCCCGCGCCTCCAGGTACGCCTTCCAGCCCAGGTTGTAGACATCGACCACGGAGCGGGTGGCGTCCAGGAACCAGACCTTGTTGACCACGGCGTCCAGCAGCGAGGCGTCGTGACTGATCACGATGAGCCCGCCCTTGTGGTTGGCGAGGAAGCTGCGCAGCCAGGTGATCGAATCCGCGTCGAGGTGGTTGGTCGGCTCGTCGAGCAGCAGGATGCCGCCCCCGTTCTCGCCCGCGTCGCGGAACAGGATCCGGGCGAGCTCGATCCGGCGGCGCTGACCGCCGGAGAGGGTGCCGATGGTCTGGGCGAGCGCCCGGTCGGGTAGGCCCAGGTTGGCACAGATCCGGGCGGCCTCCGCCTCGGCCGCGTACCCGCCCAGCGACGCGAACTGGTCCTCCAGGGCGCCGTAGCGCCGGACCAGCTTCTCGTCGGCGTTGTCGGCGAGCTTGGCCTCGATCTCGGCCATTTGTGCCATCAGCACGTCCAGGCCGCGCGCGGAGAGCACCCGGTCGCGGCCGGTCACCTCCAGGTCGCCGGTACGCGGATCCTGAGGCAGGTAGCCGATGGCGCTGCGGCGGTCGATCTGGCCGGCGTACGGCTGACCCTCCCCCGCCAGCACCTTCAGGGTGGTGGTCTTGCCCGCGCCGTTGCGCCCGACCAGGCCGATCCGGTCACCGGGCTGCACGCGCAGCGTGGTGTCGGACAGCAGGATCCGGGCGCCGGCGCGCAACTCCAGGCCGGTGGCAGTGATCATGTCGTGAGGCTCGCTCTCGGGGTCCGGAAGGCTGACTCAGGGCACGCGAAAACGCCGGCGGGCGACGGGCCCGTCGGCGCGGGGCGGTTCAGCCTTCGCAGCGCAGCACCCGACAAGTGTACCGGCCGCTTCCCGACCTCCCCGCCGGATTACCGTTCAAGATCATCGGGTACGGAACCAGACGTCCGGACCCGGTCCGGTACCGCAACCACCCACACGGACGAATCGGCGATCGGGGACAGATGGAGCTGAACGAGAACGCGCAGATAGACACCAGCCAGGTGGACGATAGACGGGAGTCCGGCGGGGGCGGCCTCGGCGGGATACCAATCCCGATCGGTGGCGGGCGGGGCGGGATCGTGGGCGTCGTCATCGCCGTCCTGGTCGCCCTGGTCGGCGGCGGCTTCGGCCTCAACGCCGCCATGGACGGCGGCGACCCGGCGGGCGACAACACCGCCCTGGAGCAGAAGTGCTCGGCGGACGACGCGCTGCGGCAGCTCGACTGCCGCAACACCCTCTACGTCAACTCGATCCAGGCGTACTGGCGTACCGCGCTCCCGCAGGAGTTCGGCGAGCAGTACCGGCCCTCGCGGACCGTGTTCTTCAGCCGGGCCGTCAACACCGCCTGCGGCGCGGCCGACTCCGGCGTCGGCCCGTTCTACTGCCCCGCCGACGACCTCGTCTACATCGACCTCGGCTTCTATCGGGTGCTCGCCGAGCAACTGGGCGCCCAGGGCGAGTTCGCCCAGCCGTACGTGCTGGCCCACGAGTACGGCCACCACGTGCAGGACCTGATCGGCACCGAGGCGCAGATGCGCCGACAGCAGCAACGCGATCCCGGCAACGCCAACGCGCTCTCGGTGAAGCTGGAACTCCAGGCCGACTGCTACGCGGGCGCCTGGGCGCGTAACGCCACCGGCACCGCCGACGCCAGCGGCCAGAAGATCTTCGCCAGCATCACCGAGCAGGACATCCAGCAGGCGATCGACACGGCCGAGAAGATCGGCGACGACGCCATCTCCGCGCGGGCGAACCGGCCGGTGAACCCGGAGGAGTTCACCCACGGCTCGTCCGCCCAGCGCAAACAGTGGTTCAGCCGGGGCTACTCCGCCGGCGACCCGAAGGCCTGCGACACCTTCGGCAGCGGCTGAGCGCCGTCCCTTCCCCAACCCGGCCCCCGGCCACCGCCGGGGGCCGGGCCCGTGCGGGGGGCTTGATCGACGGAGGTTCGGCGTGGTCAGGCCGGCACGGGATCGTTCCGGGCCAGCGGTCCCGGGTGGTCAGGCCGGCGCGTCGCCGTCCGGGTCACGGACCAGGATGTGTACGGACCGAGCGCCGGCGATCGCGTCGACCAGTACCGCGTGCCGCGGCTCGGGCACGTCCAGCAGCCGGTCGGCGCGCAACGCCGCGAGCGGGGCGAGCCGCCGATCGGCGAGCACGGTGTCGATCGCTCGTCGATCACCGCCGCAGACCAGCGCGTCCAGCGACGAGACCTGCGGGAGCAGCAGTCGTACCGCCAGCTCGATCGCGTCGCCCAGCGCCGCCTTGGTCTGGTTGTCGCGCCGGCGGGCGAAGCGCTGCTGGGACCAGCCTCCCGCCGCCGTCCGTCCTTGCACGTAGCGGCTGTCCACCTTCGACACCACGAGGTCCACCCCGTCGGCGATGCCGACCGCCACTCCACCCTTGCGGGCGAGCAGCAGACCGAGCCGGCGTGGCGCGGTCGCGGCGGCGACGAAGCCCGGCACGTCGGTGGCGGCCGGAGCACCGGGCGGGGCGTGGAGTTCGGCGGTCCCGCCGTCCGGGGCCGTGAGCAGCAGCCCGTACGGCTCGGTGGTGACGGCGGGCGGGCCGTGCCGGCCGGCGAAACCGTCCACCCAGCGGGCCACCCGGGCCGGGTCGACCTCGACCCACCGGCCGCCCCCGGCAGCGGGTCGACTCGACATGGCACTGACCGTACGGCACCCCCGGCTCCTCGCCGCTCGCACCCCATCGACACCACCCATGATCAACGGGATGGAGGCGTGCCGGGGTCAGGCGTGGAGGAGGGTGGTCAGGGCCAGCGCTGCGATGATGGCGCTGGACGCTAGCGCGGTCAGCAGGCGGCCGCGCGGGCCGGCGAGCGTCCGGCCGACCAGGGTGCCGCCTCCGGCGATCAGCAGCTGCCAGCTCGCCGAGGCGACGAACGCGCCCAGGACGAAGAGCACGGCGGCCCACGGATCCGAATCGGCCGCATCGCCCCGCCCCAGCACCAGCGCGGTGAAGTAGACGACGGTCGCCGGGTTCAACAGGGTCAGCGCGAGCACGCCGGCGAACGCCCGCCCCGGATTGTCCAGCCCGCCGCCGCCACGCCGGGCCTCCGTTGGCCGGGGACGGAACGCCCGCCAGGTTGTGAGGGCGGCGATCGCGAGCAGGACGACCGCCGCCACAACTCGCAGCGGACCGGCCGCCGGCGCGATCACCGCGGCCAGGGCGGCGCCGCCGAGCGCCGCGACCGCGGCGTAGAGGCCGTCGGCGGTGGCCACGCCGAGCGCCGCGGCGGCGCCGACCCGGAAGGAGGTCCGGGCGCTCAGCCCCAGGATCAGCACCGCGATCGCACCGACCGGAACAGCGACCCCGTAGCCGGCGACCAAGCCGGCGAGGAATGCCCTGGTCACGACGGTCGGCGGTGGGTCGAGACGCGACCACACGGCCGCTGCTGTCGACGGGCGCTGCCGCCCTCGGCGACAGGAACGGACTTCATCCGGTACGTCTCGAACACGCCGTCATCCTGGCCCGTCGCTGCCGGTGCCCGCGACTGATTTCACCCCGAGTCCGCGAGCCGGCCGGGCTTATGCCGGCCGCGCCCGCCGTAACCCCCCGGAGCGTGATACCTGAGGGGTATAAAAATGCCTCTGCGGTATCACGGTTCGCATCAACATGTGTGTCCTGGCCGGCGGGCACCCCGGCGACAGCCATCGCCAGGGCGGCACCGTTGGCGGGGACGGTGGCCCTGGCGGAGACGGTGAACTTGGCGAACGGGCGCCGGAGACACGTCGGGCGCGGCACCCGCTGGGTGTCGCGCCCGACGAGCAGGCTCGCTCAGACGTTGAAGCCGAGGGAGCGGAGCTGGTCGCGTCCCTCGTCGGTGATCTTGTCGGGGCCCCACGGCGGCAGCCACACCCAGTTGATCCGGATGTCGTTGACCAGTCCGCCGCCCGGGCCGGTGGTCAGCGCCTGCCGCGCCTGGTCCTCGATGACGTCGGTCAGCGGGCAGGCCGCCGACGTGAGCGTCATGTCGAGGGTGACCACGTTCTCGTCGTCGACGTGCATCCCGTACACCAGGCCGAGGTCGACCACGTTGATGCCCAGCTCCGGGTCGACGACGTCCTTCATCGCCTCCTCGATGTCGGCGAGGGCGGCCTTGCCGCCGCCGGTCGCCGGCGTCGCGGCGGTGGTGGTTTCGTCGCTCATGCCTTCACCTCCGGGCTCACGCCCACCCCGGCGCGTGCCGCGGCGTCCTTGAACGCCATCCACGGCAGCAGCGCGCACTTCACCCGAGCGGGGTAGCGGGCCACACCCGCGAACGCCACCCCGTCACCGAGCACATCCTCGTCCGGCGTGACCTGGCCACGCCCGGACATCAACTCGACGAACGCCTCGTGCACCTCGAAAGCTTCCCCGGCCCGCCGGCCCCTCAGCAGCTCGTGCAGCACGCTGGCCGACGCCTGACTGATCGAGCAGCCCATGCCCTCGTACGAGATGTCGGTGAGCACGCTGCCGTCCGTCGCCACCCGCACGGTGACCTCGTCCCCGCAGGTCGGGTTCACGTGGTGCGCCTCCGCGAGGTGCGCTCCGCCGTCGGCGTCGCGCAGCCCGCGCCCGTGCGGGTGCTTGTAGTGATCCAGGATGATCTCCTGGTAGAGCTGGTCGAGCTGCATCAGTTGAACACCTTCCGCACCTGCTCCAGACCCGCCACCAGAGCGTCGATCTCCTCGGTGGTGGTGTAGAGGTAGAACGAGGCCCGCGTCGTCGCCGGCACCCCGAAGCGGGTGCAGACCGGGCGGGCGCAGTGGTGACCCACCCGCACCTGCACACCCAGCGAGTCGAGCACCTGACCCACGTCGTGGGGGTGCACGTCGCCGAGCGCGAACGAGATGGTGCCGCCCCGGCCGACCGGCACGGTCGGCCCGAAGATCCGCAGGCCGGGCACCGTGGCGAGAGCGTCGAGCGCGTACGCCGTCAGCTCCTTCTCGTGCCACTGGATGGCCTTCATGCCGATGTCGGAGAGGTAGTCCACCGCGGCGCCGAGCGCCACGGCCTCCGCGATCGGCGGGGTGCCCGCCTCGAACCGGGCCGGCGGCGCGGCGAACGTGGAGCCGGACATCGCCACCGTCTCGATCATCGAGCCGCCACCGAACACCGGCGGCATCGCCGCCAGCAGCTCGGCCCGCCCCCAGAGCACCCCGATGCCGGTCGGACCGCACATCTTGTGACCGGTGAAGACGATGAAGTCGGCGTCGTAGTCGACCACGTCCATCGGCAGGTGCGGCACGGACTGCGAGCAGTCCAGCAGCAGCAGCGCCCCCACCTGACGCACCCGCTCGGTGATCCGCGCGGTGGCGTTCACGGTGCCGAGGATGTTCGACATGTGCACCAGCGAGACGATCTTCGTCCGCTCGGTGATCAGGTCGTCCAGGCCCGACTCGTCGAGGCGCCCCTGGTCGGTGACCGGGAACCAACGCAGGGTCGCGCCGGTGCGCTCACAGAGCAGCTGCCACGGGACGATGTTCGAGTGGTGCTCCATCTCGGAGATGACCACCTCGTCACCGGGCCCGAGGCGGAACCGGGGGTCGGCGTCCGGACGCAGCGAAGCGTTGGAGAACGCGTACGCCACGATGTTGATCGCCTCGGTGGAGTTCTTGGTGAACACCACCTCGTCCGGGCTCGGCGCGTTGATGAACGCGGCGAGCTTCGCCCGGGCGCCCTCGTACGCCTCGGTGGCCTCGGTGCCGAGGGTGTGCACGGACCGGGACACGTTCGCGTTGTGTCGCGCGTAGTGCTCGGCGAGCACGTCGAGCACCTGACGCGGCTTGTGCGAGGTGTTGGCGCTGTCGAGATAGACCAGCCGGTGCCCGTTGATCTCCCGGTCGAGGATCGGGAAGTCGGCGCGTACCTTCGCTACGTCGTAGCGCGGCACGTCGCCGTACTGCGGCATCCCCGGCGGGATCGCGATCGTGGTCATCTCCGCGTTCCTAACGCTCAGGCCCGGGCCGAACCGGCCCCGGCGACGTACCGCTCGTAGCCCTCGTCCTCGAGCTTGTCGGCCAGCTCCGGGCCACCCTGCTCGACGATCCGGCCGGCCACGAACACGTGCACGAAGTCCGGCTTGATGTAGCGCAGGATGCGGGTGTAGTGGGTGATCAGCAGCAAACCGGTGTCACCGGTGTCGCGGACCCGGTTGACGCCCTCGCTGACCACGCGCAGCGCGTCCACGTCGAGGCCGGAGTCGGTCTCGTCGAGGATCGCCATCTTCGGCTTGAGCAGCTCCAGCTGCACGATCTCATGCCGCTTCTTCTCACCGCCGGAGAAGCCCTCGTTGACGTTGCGCTGGGCGAACGCCGGGTCCATCTGCAGCCGCTCCATCGCCCCACGCAACTCGCCGGCCCAGGTGCGCAGCTTCGGCGCCTCGCCGTCGATGGCGGTCTTGGCGGTACGCAGGAAGTTGGCCACCGACACGCCGGGCACCTCGACCGGGTACTGCATGGCGAGGAAGAGACCGGCGCGGGCCCGCTCGTCGACGGACATGGCCAGCACGTCCTCGCCGTCGAGGGTCACCGAACCGCCGGTGATCTCGTACTTGGGGTGGCCGGCGATCGAGTACGCGAGAGTGGACTTGCCGGAGCCGTTGGGGCCCATGATGGCGTGGGTCTCACCGGAGCGGACGGTCAGATCGACACCGGCCAGGATCGGCTTGAGCTCACCCTCGGGCAGCTTGACCGACACCTTCAGGTCGCGGATCTCCAGGGTGCTCATTATCGGGTCACTCCATTGCTCGGCGTCAGGCTGACGTAGATGTCGCCGTCGCGGACTTCGACGGGATAGACGGGGACGGGTTCGGTGGCGGGCAGCCCGGTGGGCTCGCCGGTACGCAGGTCGAAGCGGGAGCCGTGCAGCCAGCACTCCAGCGTGCAGCCCTCGACCTCGCCCTCGGAGAGAGCCACCGCGGCGTGCGAGCACTCGTCGTAGACGGCGTAGAAGTTGTCGTCCTCGCCGTGCACCAGCGCGATCTGGGTGCCGTCGACGTCCGCGCTGATCACGGCGCCCTTGGGCACGTCCTCGGTGGAGCAGATCCGGATCATCAGGCGCCCGCCTTGGCGAGCCGCTCCTCGATCGCCGCACCGAGCCGCTCGCGCAGCTCCTCTACCGGGATCTTGTTGATCAGCTCGGCGAAGAAGCCGCGCACCACCAGCCGGCGGGCCTCTCCCTCCGGGATACCCCGGGCCATGAGGTAGAACAGCTGCTCGTCGTCGAAGCGGCCGGTCGCGCTCGCGTGGCCCGCACCGGCGATCTCGCCGGTCTCGATCTCCAGGTTCGGTACGGAGTCGGCCCGCGCACCGTCACTGAGCAGCAGGTTCCGGTTGATCTCGTACGTGTCGGTGCCGGTCGCCTCGGCCCGGATCAGCACGTCACCGACCCAGACGGTGTGCGCGCTGTCGCCCTGCAGGGCGCCGCGGTAGCCGACGTAGCTGCGGCAGTCCGGGGTGTTGTGGTCGACCAACTGCCGGTGCTCCAGGTGCTGGCCCGAGTCGGCGAAGTAGACGCCGTACAGCTCGGCCTCGCCGCCCCGGCCGGTGTACTCCACCGAGGTGTACTGCCGGACCAGGTCACCGCCGAGCGAGACCTGGACGTGCACCACCTTCGCGTCGCGGCCCAACTTCACCTTGAGGTGCTGCGCCTGCACCGCGTCATCGGCCCAGTCGGCGACCGTGACGAGGGTCAGCTTCGCCCCGTCGGCCACGGCCACCTCGACGTTGTCGGCCAGCGTGGCCGAACCGACGTGCTCCAGCACCAGGGTCACCTCGGCGAACCGGCCAACCTCGACGAAGGTGTGCCCGAAGGCCAGCCCTTCCGCACCGTCGCCGACCACCCGCACGGTCACCGGCGCCGCGACCACGGCCTCCCGCGCAACCTGGATCAGCAGCGCCTCACCGGCACCGCTGTACGCCAGCGCGCTGACCCGGTCGAACGGGGTGAGCACGCTGCCCACCCGCGGGTCGTCCTTCGCGATGCGGCCGAGCGTCACGCCCGCGGGCAGGTCGCCGTGCTCGTGCCGGACCGCGCCGGTGGCGGCCTGCGGCTGGCCCACCAGGCCACGCAGCCGCTTGAGCGGGGTGAAGCGCCACTCCTCCTCCAGGCCGGTGAGAGCCGGGAAGTCGGCGACGTCGTACGAGCGGAGCGCCTGCGACTTCGTGGTCGGTGGCGCGGAAGCCTGGGTAGTCATCTCTTCCTTGGTCTGTTCTGCGATTAGTCGGAGGGTCGGTCGGGGCTGGTCGCGGCCCCGACCGGCCCGCCGGGCTGGGCTCGGACCGGCCGTGTTTCGCCCGACGGGTCAGGCGGGATCAGCCGGCTGGGTCAGCCGACCGCGCCCTCCATCTGGAGCTCGATCAGGCGGTTGAGCTCCAGGGCGTACTCCATCGGGAGCTCCTTGGCGATCGGCTCGATGAAGCCGCGCACGATCATCGCCATCGCCTCGTCCTCGGACATTCCCCGGCTCATCAGGTAGAAGAGCTGGTCCTCGCTGACCTTGGAGACGGTCGCCTCGTGCCCCATCGCCACGTCGTCCTCGCGGATGTCGACGTACGGGTAGGTGTCCGAGCGGGAGATGGTGTCGACCAACAGCGCGTCGCACTTGACCGTGCTCTTGCTGTGGTGCGAGCCCTCCATCACCTGAACCAGGCCACGGTAGGAGGTGCGGCCACCGCCGCGGGCGATCGACTTGGAGACGATCGTGCTGCTGGTGTGCGGCGCGGCGTGCACCATCTTGGCGCCGGCGTCCTGGTGCTGCCCCTCGCCGGCCATGGCCACCGAGAGCACCTCGCCCTTGGCGTGCTCACCGAGCATGTAGACCGCCGGGTACTTCATGGTGACCTTGGAACCGATGTTGCCGTCGACCCACTCCATGGTCGCGCCCTCCTGGCAGGTGGCGCGCTTGGTGACCAGGTTGTAGACGTTGTTCGACCAGTTCTGGATGGTCGTGTAGCGGCACCGGGCGTTCTTCTTGACGATGATCTCGACCACGGCGCTGTGCAGCGAGTCCGAGGAGTAGAGAGGCGCGGTGCAGCCCTCGACGTAGTGCACGTACGCGCCCTCGTCGACGACGATCAGCGTCCGCTCGAACTGGCCCATGTTCTCCGTGTTGATCCGGAAGTAGGCCTGCAGCGGGATCTCCACGTGCACGCCCTTCGGCACGTAGATGAACGAGCCACCGGACCAGACGGAGGTGTTCAACGCGGCGAACTTGTTGTCACCCACCGGGATGACGGTGCCGAAGTACTCCTTGAACAGGTCCTCGTGCTCCCGCAGCGCCGTGTCGGTGTCGAGGAAGATGACGCCCTGCTCCTCGAGGTCCTCACGGATCTTGTGGTAGACGACCTCGGACTCGTACTGCGCCGCGACACCGGCGACCAGCCGCTGCTTCTCCGCCTCGGGGATGCCCAGCCGGTCGTAGGTGTTCTTGATGTCCTCGGGCAGGTCCTCCCAGCTGGTGGCCTGCTTCTCCGTCGACCGGACGAAGTACTTGATGTTGTCGAAGTCGATCCCGGTGAGATCGGCGCCCCAGGACGGCATCGGCTTGCGCTCGAACAGCCGCAGGCCCTTCAGGCGCAGGTCGAGCATCCAGGCCGGCTCGTTCTTCTTGGCCGAGATGTCCCGCACCACGGCCTCGTTGAGGCCCCGCTGGGCGGCGGCCCCGGCGACGTCCGGGTCGGCCCAGCCGTACTCGTAGCGGCCCAGGGCGGCGAGCTGCTCCTCCTGGGTGAGTGGCTGGACGATCTGCTCGGTCATCTATCTGTCCTCACAGTGGTGACGGGTCTTTCCGGACTGGACACGCCCCGGCTGGGCGGGGATGTGCGTGGTGCACACCCCGTCGCCGTGCGCGATGGTGGCCAGGCGCTGCACGTGGGTGCCGACCAGGCGGGAGATCACCTCGGTCTCGGCCTCGCACAGCTGGGGAAACTCGGCGGCCACGTGTGCCACCGGGCAGTGGTGCTGGCAGAGCTGGCCGCCGGAGGCGATCGTGGATGCGCTCGCAGCGTAACCCTCGGCGGTCAATGCCCCGGCGAGTGCCTCCGCCCGGGCGAGCGGATCGTCGCCGGCGTCCTCCATGGCCGCCCGGCAGCGGGCCTCCAGGGCGGAGACCTGCTCGGCGGCGAACGTCTCCACCGCCTCCGAACCGCCGCTGCGGGCGATCCAGCGCAGCGCGGCGGTGGCCATGTTGTCGTAGTGGTGGGTGCCGCAGCGGAGCCGGGCGGCCTCGGTCAGCACGAAGACCTTCGCCGGGCGCCCCCTGCCCCGGTGGCCTTGGATCGTCTGGTCGCGGGCGATGACGTCGCCGTCCGCGAGCATCGCGTCGAGGTGCCGGCGGATCGCGGCCGGGCTGAGCCCGAGCGCCGAACCGAGCTGCGCCGCGGTGGTTGCGCCCTGCTCCAGCAGCAGCTGGGTCACCCGGTCACGGGTGGACAGGTCGGCCCCGACGGTGGCGGACGCGCGCTGACCGGCGACCGGATCGGTCGCCGACCGGTGCCGGGAGACTCCCGCCGCCTTTTTCACAACGCCCACGTTACGTATTTCGTCCGAGGCCCGCAAACCGATGTCCCGGTGATTCCAACCACCGTGTTACCGGACTCGAAGGAAGATCGATCACTACGTTGCGTAGGATTTGCGCCGTGAAGCGATACGTCCGGTTCCCGGTCCCCGCCGCGCTGCACCGCCTGCTCGATCGGTTCCCGGTCCCGGCGGCACTGCTGCGCCGGCTCGCGCTCGCCTCGATCATCGCGAACGTCGGAATCGTGGTCACCGGCGGGGCGGTGCGGTTGACCGCCTCCGGGCTCGGCTGCCCGACCTGGCCACGATGCACCGACGGGTCGTACGTCCCCACGAACGAGATGGGCGTGCACGGGGTGATCGAGTTCGGCAACCGGACGCTCACGTTCGCGGTGGGCATCATCGCGTTCGCCACCGTGCTGGCGGCGCTGGCGCACCGGCCTCGCCGACGCGGAGTGCTGGCGCTGTCCATCGCGGTCTTCTGCGGCATCCCGGCGCAGGCGGTGGTCGGCGGCATCACGGTGCTGACCAACCTGAACCCGTGGGTGGTCGGCCTGCACTTCCTCGCCTCGATGGCGGTGATCGCGGCCGCGTACGCCCTCTGGCGCCGCACCGCGGACCCGGACGGGCCGGCGGTGGCCGTGGTACCCGCACCGCTGCGGACGCTGGCCCGGCTCACCACGGTGGTCGGCGTGGCGGTGCTGCTGATCGGCACCTGGGTGACCGGCAGCGGCCCGCACGCCGGCGACCGGGACGCGGTGCGCAACGGCCTGGACCCGGAGTCGATCTCGCAGGTGCACGCCGACAGCGTGTTCCTGCTGCTCGGGCTCTCGGTGGCGCTGGTCTTCGCGTTCCGCGCGGTGGGCGCGGCGCGGGCCGAACGCGCCGCGCTGCTGCTGGTCGGGGTCGAACTCGGTCAGGGCCTGATCGGCTTCGTGCAGTACTTCACCCACCTGCCGGGAGTCCTCGTCGGCGCGCACATGTTCGGCTCGTGCCTGGTCCTGTTGGCCGCGCTGCACGTGCAGTGGTCGACCCGGGAACGTCGAGCCGTGCCCGCGGCCCCAGCGCCAACTCCGGCCGCCGAACCCGTCACCGTCGCCGTCTGACCCGCCACCGCGCAGCCGTCGGCCCGGGCCCGGTCCGGCCTCGGGGCCGGGGCCGACGTGGAGACACCCTCGAGCGGTATGCCCGCGTACGCGCCTCTTGTGCCATGCCACCACTGCATGATCGCCGAAATGGTGGACGAGGGGATCAGGTTTCGCTTACCAGCCGGGTGAGGATCGCGTCGGCGAGCCGGTCGGCGGCGCCGGCGCTGTGGCCGAGGAAGAGCGAGGGTTCGGTGAGTTCCAGCTCGACCAGGATCGGCCGGCCGTCCGGACCGGGGATCAGGTCGACCCGGGCGTAGAGCAGCCGGTCCGACCCGCCCGGCACCGCCGCGAGGGTCTTCGCGGCCACCGCCAACTGCTCCTCGGTCGCCGTACGAGCGGTGATCTCCTCCGGCCGGTAGAGCCCGTCGACCCCGAAGTCGGGTCCGGTCAGCATCGGGCCCTTGCGGATGGCGTGGCTGAACGCCAGCCCCTGCCGCCCGGCCAGGAAGAGCAGTGCGGTCTCGCCGGCGGTGTCGACCGCGCTGAGGTACGGCTGGACCATGGTCACCCGTCCGGCGGCCGACAGCCGCCGCACGTGCGCCACCGCGAGCTCGCGGTGCTCCGGGTCGGCCAGGTCGTACCGGCCGGTGTCCTGACTGCCCGCACTGACCGCAGGCTTGATCACGTACTCACCCGAGTCGGCGGGCGGCGTCCAGGACTCGCCCGGGCCGACCCACGCCGTCGGGACCGTCGGGACGCCCGCCGCCGACAGTTCGTCGAGGTAGCGCTTGTCGGTGTTCCAGCGCACCACGTCGGCGGGGTTCGCCAGCCGCGGCACGCGCTGCGCCCAGGCCACGAACTCGTCCCGGCGGGGCATGTAGTCCCAGGGCGAGCGGAGCACGGCGAGGTCGTACGCCGCCCAGTCGGCGGCCGGGTCGTCCCAGACGACGGCTTCGGCGCCGACGCCCCGGGCGGCCAACGGCGCGAGCACGAGCCGGTCGTCCGGGTCCAGGTCGGCGAGTTCGCCACAGGTTATGAGAGCGACCCGGGGTTTCCCCCGGGCCGGCTGGTGGTGGTTGTTCAACTCGTCCTCAACGGGCCATCGTGCGCCGGGCCATCGACCGCCAGAGGTCGTTGCTCGGCCGCATCTGGTCCATCAGTTCCCGCTCCCAGGCGTTCTCGACGGTGACTCCCGCCTTGGCGCACGCCTCACGCGCGGTGACCGTGTCGGTCGCCATCTGGTCGCCCCACTCGCCGTCCTCACCGACGAGGACGATGCGTGCACCGCGCTTGCCGACGTACTCGATGACGGCCTTCGCACCGCCGTGTCCGGCGGCGAACGACTTGATCCCCGCGACCAGACCGTTCGGGGCCTGATCGCTGTGCTCAGCCGTCAGCGTCGTATCGGAACCATCTGCCATGACGCGAAGCCTATGCAGGTTGCCACTGATACGGACGAGAACAGTGAAGCTTTTGTGATGCCTGTTACCTGGACGTTTAAGGAAGACCACAGGAGTTTTGCCCAGGTTTTTCAGCACTTTTCGCGGCATAGCGCTTCGACAAACCGCACGTGGTCCGGCGCAAGTTGAGTCGATCCGACTCATCCCGACAGACGACACGATGTAACGCTAAACCCGGACAACTCATCCATGATGATGATTTTTGTGGGCGCCTTCCCCACGGTTCGCCGCGCAGCAGGCCGCACCGGCCGTCAGAGCAGCGCGTCCAGCGCGACCGCGGCGAAGACGATGGTCAGGTACGTCGTCGACCAGTGGAACAGCCGCATCGGCTTGACCGCCTGGCCACTCGCCGCCCGACGGGCGAGCTTGTGCGCCTCGACCACGAGCACGCCGCCGACCACCAGCGTCGGTACGCCGTAGACGAAGCTCATGCCCAGCGGCCAGACCGCCAGCGACGTCAGCACGGTCAACCAGGTGAAGATCAGGATCTCGGCGTTGACCCGGCGGGTGGAGGCCACCACCGGCAGCATCGGGATCCCCGCGCGGGCGTAGTCGTCCTTGTACTTCATCGCCAGCGGGTAGAAGTGCGGCATCTGCCAGAAGAAGACCACCGCGAACAGACCCCAGGCGGCCGGCGAGAGCGAGCCGGTGACCGCGGCCCAGCCGATCAGCACCGGCGCCGCGCCGCAGGCGCCACCCCAGAAGGTGTTCGCCGCCGTCGTGCGCTTCAGCCAGAGCGTGTAGATCAAGTCGTAGTAGACGATCGCGGCCAGGGTGAGCCCCGCGGCCAGCAGGTTGGTGAACACGGCCATCAGCGCCACCGAGATCACTGCGAGCGTGAGGCCGAAGATGAGGGCGCTACGCGGCGAGACGGTGTGCGCGGGCAGCGGGCGGCGCTTCGTCCGCCGCATCAACTGGTCGATGTCCCGGTCGATGTAGCAGTTGATCACGCTGGCCGCGCCGGCCGCGAGCGAGCCACCGACCAGCACCACGGCGACCAGCCAGAGCGACGGCAGCCCGTCGGCGGCGAGCATCATCGCCGGCACCGTGGTCACCAGGAGCAGTTCCACGATCCGCGGCTTGGTCAGCGTCACGTACGCCCGAACGACCGCCCGGACGTCCCGCCGCGGCGCGACCGAGCCCTCCGCCGTCCGCACGGGCGGCTGCCCGGCGGAGTTGCTGACGGGGCGCTCGGTGATCATGCTCACGGATTGCCACCTTCCGGCGTCGGCGCGGGAGATTCGGATCGGCCGGGCCCAGATCGGGCCCCACACCGCCCACACACTACGCGCTGTCGTTTTGGCTGCCCGGCCGACCCGGCAACGGTGCGGGCCGTCACACGTTCTGACCTACCGCCGAATCCTCCGGAAGGAGTACCAAGGACCATGCAGTGATCCCCGGGCGGACGTTTAGGACGGCTCGATAGGGTCACCAATGAGGGTTCCGCCCATCTGCCGAGGAGCACAACCAACGTGGCTGCCAACCAATCCGAGACCGAACTCAACTGGTCTGACCTCGACCGCCGGGCCGTGGACACCGTACGCGTGCTCGCCATGGACGCCGTGGAGAAATCCGGTAACGGCCACCCCGGCACCGCGATGAGCCTCGCGCCCGCGGCGTACCTTCTCTTCAACCGCGTGATGCGGCACGACCCCGCCAACCCCGCCTGGCCCGGCCGGGACCGGTTCGTGCTCTCCGCGGGCCACTCGAGCCTGACGCTCTACATCCAGCTCTTCCTCTCGGGCTACCCGCTGAACCTCGAGGACCTGAAGTCGCTGCGCCAGTGGGGCTCGCTCACTCCGGGTCACCCGGAGCACGGGCACACCCCCGGTGTGGAGACCACCACCGGTCCGCTCGGCCAGGGCCTGGGCAACGCGGTCGGCATGGCGATGGCCGCCCGCCGCGAGCGTGGCCTGTTCGACCCCGAGGCCGAGGCGGGCGCCTCCGCGTTCGACCACCACATCTGGTGCATCGCCTCCGACGGTGACATCGAGGAGGGCATCAGCCACGAGGTCAGCGCCCTCGCCGGCCACCAGCAGCTGGGCAACCTCGTCGTCATCTACGACGACAACGAGATCTCCATCGAGGACGACACCCGGATCGCCAAGAGCGAGGACGTGGCAGCCCGCTACGAGGCGTACGGCTGGCACGTGCAGACCGTCGACTGGCGCCGCGGTGACGCCGACCAGGGCGACTACCACGAGGACGTCGAGGCGCTCCACCGGGCGCTGCTGGCCGCCAAGGCGGAGACCGGCCGTCCCTCGATCATCGCGCTGCGGACCATCATCGGCTGGCCCGCGCCGAACAAGCAGAACACCGGCAAGATCCATGGCTCGGCGCTCGGCGCCGACGAGGTGGCCGCCACCAAGAAGATCCTCGGGTTCGACCCGGCGCAGAGCTTCGCCGTCGACGAGGAGGTGCTCGCGCACGCCCGGCAGGTGCTCAACCGCGGCGAGCAGGCCCAGCAGCAGTGGAACACCACGTTCGGGAACTGGGCGAAGGCCAACCCGGAGCGCAAGGCGCTCTACGACCGGATGGCCGGACGGGTCCTGCCGGCGGGCTGGACGGACGCGCTGCCGGAGTTCCCGGCCGACGCCAAGGGCATCGCCACCCGGGCCGCCTCGTCCAAGGTGCTCGACGCGCTCGCCCCGGTCCTGCCCGAGCTCTGGGGCGGCTCGGCCGACCTGGCCGAGAGCAACAACACCACCATGAAGGGCGAGCCGTCGTTCATCCCGGCCTCGCACGCCACCAAGGCGTTCCCCGGCAACGAGTACGGTCGCACGCTGCACTTCGGCATCCGTGAGCACGCCATGGGCGCCATCCTCAACGGCATCACCCTGCACGGCGGCACCCGGCCCTACGGCGGCACGTTCCTGGTGTTCAGCGACTACATGCGGCCCTCGGTGCGGCTCGCCGCCCTGATGAAGCTGCCGGTGATCTACGTCTGGACGCACGACTCGATCGGCCTGGGCGAGGACGGCCCGACCCACCAGCCGGTGGAGCACCTGACCGCGCTGCGGGCCATCCCCGGCCTGGACGTCGTCCGCCCCGCGGACGCCAACGAGACCGCCTGGGCGTGGCGGACGGCCCTGGAGCACACCGACCGGCCGACCGCGCTCGCGCTGAGCCGGCAGGCGCTGCCGACGCTCGACCGCAGCACGCTGGGCAGCGCCGAGGGCGTGGCCCGTGGGGGGTACGTGCTGGCCGAGGCGTCCAACGCCCAGCCGCAGGTGATCATCGTCGGCACCGGCTCCGAGGTGCAGCTCTGCCTCACCGCCCGCGAGCGGCTGGAGGCCGACGGCACCCCCACCCGCGTCGTCTCGATGCCCTGCCAGGAGTGGTTCGCCGAGCAGGACGAGGCCTACCGGGAGTCGGTCCTGCCGCGCGGGGTAAAGGCACGGGTGAGCGTGGAGGCGGGCATCGCGATGTCCTGGCGGCACATCGTCGGCGACTGCGGCGAGAGCGTGAGCCTGGAGCACTACGGTGCCAGCGCGCCGCACACGGTGCTCTTCGAGCAGTTCGGGTTCACTCCCGACCGGATCGTGGCCGCCGCGCGGGCGGCGCTGACTCGGGTTGGCGACATCACCGGTTACACGACCGGCAACTGAAGGGGAGCGTGGACGAAATGACGGACAGACTGGGCGAGCTCAGCTCCGCCGGCGTGGCGATCTGGCTCGACGATCTCTCCCGGACTCGGCTTACCTCCGGCGGGCTGGAGCAGCTGCGCCAGGAGAAGCACGTGGCCGGGGTGACCACGAACCCGACGATCTTCGCGAAGGCGTTGAGTGACGCCAACGAGTACAACTGGCAGCTGCGGGACCTCGCCGTACGGGGTGTGGAGGTCGAAGAGGCCGTCCGCATGCTCACCACGTACGACGTACGGTGGGCCTGCGACGTGATGCGCCCCTCGTACGACAAGAGCGGCGGCGTCGACGGCCGGGTCTCCATCGAGGTCGACCCCCGGCTGGCGCACGAGACCGAGAAGACGGTCGCCGAGGCGAAGGCCCTCTGGTGGCTGGTCGACCGGCCGAACCTCTTCATCAAGATCCCGGCCACCGAGGCCGGCCTGCCGGCGATCACCGCGACGCTGGCGGAGGGGATCAGCGTCAACGTCACGCTGATCTTCGGCCTGGACCGCTACTCGCAGGTCATGGAGGCGTTCCTCGCCGGCCTCGAGCAGGCGAAGGCGAACGGGCACGACCTGTCCAAAATCGGTTCGGTCGCCTCGTTCTTCGTCTCCCGGGTCGACACCGAGGTGGACAAGCGGCTGGAGAAGATCGGCTCGGACACGGCGAAGGCGCTGCGCGGCAAGGCGGCCATCGCCAACGCCCAGCTGGCGTACGAGCGCTACAACGAGGTCTTCTCCTCCAAGCGGTGGCAGGCGCTCGCCGACGCCGGGGCGCACCCGCAGCGGCCGCTGTGGGCCTCCACCTCGACCAAGAACCCGGACTTCCGGGACGTCATCTACGTCGAGCAGCTGATCGCGCCCGGCACGGTCAACACCATGCCGGAGTCGGTCATCAAGGCGTACGCCGACCACGGCGAGACCCAGGCCGACACCATCACCGGCGCGTACGACGCGGCCCGCAAGGCCTTCTCCGACCTGGAGGCGGCCGGCGTGGACCTGACCGACGTGATCGCGGTGCTGGAGCGCGAGGGCGTGGAGAAGTTCGAGGCGAGCTGGCTGGAGCTGCTCGACGGCGTACGCAAGTCGCTGGAGTCCGCGGCGCAGGGTGTGGGCACCCCGGGCCGGGTCGCGCAGGGCAACGCCAAGGCGGCCGCCCAGGCGGGAGGCAACGCGTGAGCGAGCTCAGCGTGCGGAACCCTCGGGCCGCCACCGAACACAGCGAGGAGGCGGCATGAGCGACCTGTTCGCAACCCCGGCCGAGTCGGCCGCGGGACTCACCGTGCACGGGGCGGAGGCGGTCGACAAGGCCGCCCCGGCCTCGGCCCGCGACGCGCTGGTCAACGCCGGCGTCCCAGCCAAGCTGGCCGCCAAGGACCCGACCCTGTGGGGCCCGGACGCCGAGGCCGAGGCGAAGATCCGCCTCGGCTGGGTGGACACCCACCGGCGCAGCCGGGAACTGCTCCCCCAGCTCGCCGAGCTGAAGGCGGAGCTGGCCGACCTCGACCACGTGGTGCTCGCCGGCATGGGCGGCTCGTCACTGGCCCCCGAGGTGATCACCCGCACGCTCGGCCGGCCGTTGACCGTGCTGGACACCACCGACCCGGGCCAGGTACGCGCGGCCCTCGGTGACCGCCTCGAGCGCACCGTCGTCGTGGTGGCCAGCAAGTCCGGCTCGACCGTGGAGACCGACAGCCACCGCCGGGCGTACCTGCAGGCGTTCCTGGACGCCGGGATGACCGAGGCGGAGGCCGGACGGCACTTCGTCATCGTGACCGACCCCGGTTCGCCGCTCGAGGAGACCGCCGCCGCGATGGGCGCGTTCACCGTGCTCGCCGACCCGAACGTGGGTGGCCGCTACTCGGCGCTCACCGCGTTCGGGCTGGTCCCGTCGGCGCTGGCCGGCGTGGAGGTGTCCGAGCTGCTCGACCAGGCCGAAGCGCTGGCCGCCACGCTCACCGGCGACAAGGACAACCCGGCGCTGGCGCTGGGCGCCGCCCTCGGCGCCGCGGCCACCGACGGCCGGGACAAGGTCGCCCTGGTCTCCGACGGCACCGGCATCGACGGGCTCGGCGACTGGGCCGAGCAGCTGATCGCCGAATCCACCGGCAAGGCCGGAGTCGGCATCCTTCCGGTGGTGGTCGAGTCGCCGCAGAGCGCCGGCGCCAAGGGCCCGGACGTGCTGTCCGTGAGCTACGGCGGCGCACTGGCCGCGGGCGAGACGCCCGGCGGCGGGGGCGACCCGGACGTGACGATCAACGGCCCGCTCGGCGCGCAGTTCCTGGCCTGGGAATACGCCACCGCGGTCGCCGGCGTGGTGCTCGGGATCGACCCGTTCAACCAGCCGAACGTCACCGAGTCCAAGGAGAACACCAACAAGATCCTGGCCTCGGGGCTGCCGGCGGAGACGCCGTCGTTCACCGAGGGCGCGATCGAGGTGTACGCCCCGGCCGGCGCTCCGGGCGACCTGGCCGGCGTGCTGCGCTGGCTGCTCGACGGCCTCGGCGACGAGGGGTACCTCGCGGTGATGGCGTACCTCGACCGGTTCGCCGACGCGGACACGGCCCGGCTGCGCCCGCTGCTGGCCGAGGCGGCCGGACGACCGGTCACGTTCGGCTGGGGTCCCCGCTTCCTGCACTCCACCGGCCAGTACCACAAGGGCGGCCCGCAGGTCGGCAGCTACCTCCAGCTGACCGGCGCGGTGACCGAGGACCTGCCGGTGCCCGGCAAGCCGTACACCTTCGGTGAGCTGCAGGCGGCCCAGGCCGGCGGCGACCGGCAGGCGCTCGCCGGGCGGAACCGGCCGGTGCTCCGGCTGCACCTGACCGACCGGTCCGCTGGCGTGGCCCAGCTGCTCGATGCGGCCAGTGGGCTGCGGGCGTGAGGATGGACGACGTGGAACAGTCGGAGCGGAGAAGCGGCGTCAACCCGCTGCGCGACCCGCAGGACCGCCGGCTGCCGCGGATTCCCGAGCCGTGCGCGCTGGTGATCTTCGGGGTCACCGGCGACCTGGCCCGGAAGAAGCTGCTGCCGGCGGTCTACGACCTCGCCAACCGGGGGCTGCTGCCCCCGGGCTTCGTGGTGCTCGGCTTCGCCCGCCGCGACTGGGGTGACGGCGACTTCGAGACCCTCGCCTGCGAGGCGGCCCGCAAGCACGCGCGGACGCCCTGGCGGGACGAGGTCTGGGCGCGGCTCGCCGGCAACATCAAGTTCGTGGGCGGGTCGTTCGACGACGACGAGGCCTTCGACCAGCTGGCCGCCACTCTCGACGAGCTGCGGGAGACCCACGGCATCCCGGGCAACGCGGCCTTCTACTTCAGCATCCCCCCGGCCGCCTTCCCCGTGGTCCTCAAGCAGCTGGCCCGTACCGGCATGGCGGACAACGCCAAGTCGGGCGGCTGGCGCCGGGTGGTGGTCGAGAAGCCGTTCGGGCACGACCTGCCGTCGGCGAAGGCGCTCAACGACCTGGTGGACAACGTCTTCACCAGCAAGGACGTCTTCCGGATCGATCACTACCTGGGCAAGGAGACCGTCCAGAACATCCTCGCCCTGCGGTTCGCCAACAACCTGTTCGAGCCGCTGTGGAACTCCAAGTACGTCGACTCGGTGCAGATCACGATGGCCGAGGACGTCGGCATCGGCACCCGAGCCGGCTTCTACGACTCGGCCGGCGCGGCCCGCGACGTGTTCCAGAACCACCTCCTCCAGCTGCTCGCGCTGGTGGCGATGGAGGAGCCGACGAGCTTCGACCCGGACGAGATCCGCACCGAGAAGCTGAAGGTGCTCAAGGCGATCACGCTGCCGAAGGACGTGAGCAAGGGCACCGTCCGCGGCCAGTACCTGCCCGGCTGGGTGGGCGGCGAGCGGGCCGTCGGCTACCTCGACGAGGAGGGCGTCCCCGAGGACTCCACCACCGAGACGTACGTGGCGGTCCGGCTCGGCATCCAGAACCGGCGCTGGGCGGAGGTGCCCTTCTACATCCGGGCCGGCAAGCGCCTGCCCCGGCGGGTCACCGAGGTCGCCATCATGTTCAAGAAGGCGCCGCACCTGCCGTTCAACCCGACCGACGTGGAGTCGCTCGGCAACAACCAGCTCGTCATCCGGGTCCAGCCCGACGAAGGCGTGGTGCTGAAGTTCGGTTCCAAGGTGCCCGGCACCGCCATGGAGGTCCGCGACATCGCGATGGACTTCCAGTACGGCGAGGCGTTCACCGAGTCCAGCCCGGAGGCGTACGAGCGGCTGGTGCTGGACGTCCTCATCGGCGACCGGACGCTCTTCCCGGACGCGGCCGAGGTCGAGCAGAGCTGGCAGGTCGTCGACCCGCTGGAGCGGGCCTGGCAGGGCGTCAAGCCGGAGCCGTACCGGGCCGGCGAGTGGGGTCCCCGGGCCGCCGACGAGATGCTGGCCGGCGAGGGCCGCGCCTGGCGGCGGGCGTGAGCGGCGTGAGCGGACGAACGATTCGGCACAGCGGAGACGCGCTCGCGCCCCGGCGGAGCGGCGCGAGCGCGCGAAGCGGGAGGCTTCAGTGATCGGCCTGTGGGACACCACCGGCAACGAGGTGGTCAAGGCGCTCGCCGCGGAACGGCGCAGCGCGGGCGGTGTGGCCAGTGGGATGGCGCTCACGCTCATCGTCGTGGTGGACGAGAAGCGGGTACGCGAGGCGGAGGCTGCGGCCACCATCGCCGCCGCCGCCCACCCCTGCCGCCTGCTGGTGGTGGTCCGCTCCGAGATCGAGCGCGACCGCAACCGGCTGGACGCGGAGATCGTCGTGGGCGGCCGGCTCGGTCCCTGCGAGGCCGTGGTCATGCGGACGTACGGCCGACTGGCGCTACACGCCGAGTCGGTGGTCATGCCGCTGCTCGTGCCGGACGTGCCGGTGGTCACCTGGTGGCACGGCGAGCCGCCGGAGGAGATCGCCACCGACTTCCTCGGGGTGGTGGCCGACCGCCGGATCACCGACACAGCGCAGGCCAGGGACCCGATCGCGGCGCTGCGCCAGCGGGCCCACGACTACGCCCCGGGCGACACCGACCTGGCCTGGACCCGGATCACCCCGTGGCGCACGTTGGTCGCGGGCGCCTTCGACACCACCGAGGCGAGGGTCAGCGAGGCCCGGCTGGTGGCGCCGCGGCAGGACCCGACCGCGGCGTTGATGTGTGGCTGGCTGAGCAGCCGGCTCGGCATCAACCCGCGCTGGGAGCACACCGACGAGTTCCCCCGGATGCGGGAGGTGCAGCTGAGCTGCACCAACGGTGACGAGCTCACGCTCACCCGGGAGGACAGCGTCGCCACCTTCCGGCGTACCGGTCAGGACGACCGGCAGCTGCCGCTGGTCCGCCGCCCGCTCGGTGACGAGCTGGCCGAGGAGCTGCGCCGGCTCGACGCCGACCAGGTCTACGCGGAGGCGCTGAGCGCCATCTCGGGCGTCACCGGCCTGGAGCAGCGCCCGGCCACGCGGGTCCACGTGTGGAAGGACCCCGCCACGGCCGAGCGGGCGGAGGCGGGAGTCACCGCGCACGCCGGCACCAGCCAGCGGTGACGGTGGCCGTACCCGCCCGAGCAACGACGTACCGACCGCCAGACGGTCGGCTCGAACAGGAAAAGGCACAAGATGAGTGAGGCGAGTGTCGCCGTCCACGCCGACGCCGAGTTGCTGGCGCAGGCGGTGGCGGCACGCTTCGTGGTAAAGCTGCTCGACGCGCAGGCCGAACGGGGTCAGGCATCCGTGGTGCTGACCGGCGGCCGGATCGCGGCGGCCGTCTACCGGGCCGTGGCGACCCTGCCGGCGCGGGACGCGGTCGACTGGTCGCGGGTCGACGTCTGGTGGGGTGACGAGCGGTTCCTGCCCGCAGGCGACCCGGAGCGCAACGAGACCCAGGCCCGCGCGGCGCTGCTCGACGTGGTGCCGCTGGATCCGGCCCGGGTGCACCCGATGCCGGCGTCGGACGGCCCGGCCGGACCGGATCCCGAGGAGGCCGCCGCCCGGTACGCCGCCGAGCTGGCCGCGGCCGCGCGACCCGGTACCGCCGAGCTGCCCCACTTCGACGTGCTGATGCTCGGCGTCGGCGAGGACGGGCACATCGCCTCGGTCTTCCCCGAGCACCCGGTGCACTACGAGAGCCGACCGGTCAGCGCCGTGCGGGGCAGCCCGAAGCCACCGCCGGTGCGCACCACGCTCACCCTCCCGACGATCAACACCGCCGAGGAGGTCTGGCTGGTGGCCAGTGGCGGCGACAAGGCGCGGGCCGTCGGCATGGCCCTGGCGGGTGCCGGGCCGGTGCAGCTGCCCGCGGCCGGCGTACACGGCGTCAGCCGTACCCTCTGGCTGCTGGACCGGGCCGCGGCGGCCGACGTGCCCGCCCGCCTACGCAGCCTGCGCTGACCCGCCGCCCCCCGCACCACCTCGTTCACGGAAAGAGTGGCCATTCCCCGGAGAATGGCCACTCTTTCCGTGTTTCTGATCGAGAGGGGGCGCGGGGGTCATCGGCCGCGACGGCGGTGGAGAGCGGCGAGGGCCTCGGCGAGGATCGCCGCACCCTCCTCGTCGGTGCGCCGCTCCTTCACGTACGCCAGGTGCGTCTTGTGGGGCTCGGCACGCGACCGCCCGGGCGGGTTCTGCGCGTCCGGGCCGGCCGGGTGCCCGCACCGCCGGCAGTCCCACTGCGGCGGCGCGACGGCGTCCGCGGCGATCAGGATCTCCATCCAGTGGCCGTTGCGGCACCAGTAGGTGACCGCTCGGCGCGGAGCCGGCTCGTAACGCTGGGGCAGGCGCTCCGGGGCGGACCCGATCCGGGCACCCCGGATCACGTTGTGCTGGGACACGGCTGCTCGCTCCTGTCGTCGGAGGGGAACCGCCGCGAGGGGACGGCGGGCGACGCGGTGCAGCAAAAAGTTTGCGCGCGGCCCGTCGAGTGACGGACCGCGCGCAGATTGTACGACTCGAACCGGCCGATCAGGCCCCGCTGCTCATCTGCAGACGGAGCCAAAGGCCGAGCCCGACGATGCAGGCGAACCAGACGATGCCCACCAGGACGGTGTAGCGGTCGAGGTTCTTCTCCGCGACGGAGGAACCGGCGAGGCTGGAGCTGACACCCCCGCCGAACATGCTGGACAGCCCACCACCCTTACCTCGGTGCAGCAGAATCAGCATGGTGAGCAGGATGCTCGTGATGATCAGCAACACGATCAACGTGTATGCGAACCAGGTCGGCAGCATGGCTGGGGTCAGTCCTCTCGTAGCGATCCTCGCCCGGACAGGTCGGGCACGGCGGCACCGACCGGCGGACGGGCGGAGTCAAGGATAGCGAGCGATCAGCGAGCGATGTGTTCCGGGAACCGGCAGATCTGCGCGAATTCCTCGGCGTCCAAGCTCGCACCGCCCACCAGCCCGCCGTCCACGTCCGGTTGGGCCATGGTCGCTGCGACGTTCGCCGCCTTGACCGAGCCGCCGTAGAGTATCCGGACCTGCTCCGCGGTGCCCCGATCGTAGAGATCGGCCAGCCGATCACGGACCGCCCCGCACACCTCCTGGGCGTCCTCCGGCGTCGCGGTCTTGCCGGTGCCGATCGCCCAGACCGGCTCGTACGCCACGACGACCTTGGTGACCTGCTCGGCGCTGATGCCGGCGAGGGCACCCTCGAGCTGGTCCGAGCAGTGCGCCACGTGCCGCCCCTGCTCACGCACGTCCAGCCCCTCCCCCACACAGAGGATCGGGGTCAGTCCGTGGGTCAGCGCCGCCTTCACCTTGGCGTTGCACAGGGCGTCGCTCTCGTAGTGGTGGATCCGGCGCTCGGAGTGCCCGACCACCACGTACGTGCAGCCGAGCTTGGCCAGCATCGACCCGGAGATGTCGCCGGTGTACGCGCCCGAGGCGTGCGGCGACAGGTCCTGCGCGCCGTAACCGATCATCAGCTTGTCGCCCTCCACCGCGGTCTGCACGGTGCGCAGATCGGTGTACGGCGGCAGGACCACCACCTCGACGTCGGTGAGCTGCTTCTCGTTGAGGCTCGCCGCCAACTTCTGCACGAGCAGGTTCGCCTCGAAGTGGTTGAGGTTCATCTTCCAGTTGCCGGCCATCAGCGGCCGGCGAGTGGGGCCCGCCATCAGTTCTCCAGAGCAGCGATGCCGGGGAGGGTCTTGCCCTCCAGGTACTCCAGGGATGCCCCACCACCGGTGGAGATGTGCCCGAACGAGGACTCGTCCAGGCCGAGCGCCCGCACCGCCGCGGCGGAGTCGCCACCGCCGACGACCGTGAACGCCCCGGAACCGGCGATCGCCTCGGCCACGCCTCGCGTGCCGTGGGCGAACGGCGCCATCTCGAACACGCCCATCGGGCCGTTCCAGAAGATCGTCCGTGCGCCCTTGAGAGCGGCGGCGAACCCGGCCACGGTCTCCGGGCCGATGTCCAGACCCAGCCGGTGGCTCGGGATGCCGTCGGCACGGACCGTGTCGTGCGTGGCGTCCGGCGAGAACGCGTCGGCGGCCACCACGTCGACCGGGAGCAGGATCTTGCCCGGCGCACGCTCCATGAGGTTGCGGCAGGTCTCGACCATCTCCTCCTCGAGCAGCGAGGTGCCCACCTCGTGGCCCTGAGCCTTGAGGAAGGTGAAGCACATGCCGCCGCCGATGAGCAGCCGGTCGACCTTCGGCAGCAGGGCCTCGATCACCGCCAGCTTGTCGGAGACCTTCGAGCCGCCGAGCACCACCACGTACGGCCGCTCGGGCTCGCCGGTGAGCGTGGAGAGAACCTCCACCTCGCGCAGCACCAGCCGGCCGGCGAAGTGCGGCAGGCGGGCCGGCACGTCGTAGACGCTCGCGTGCTTGCGGTGCACCGCGCCGAACGCGTCGTCGACGTACGCCTCGCCGAACCCGGCGAGCTGGTCGGCGAAGGACGCCCGCTCCGCCTCGTCCTTGCTGGTCTCGCCGGCGTTGAAGCGCAGGTTCTCCAGCAGGGCGACCTCACCGTCACCGAGCGCCTCGACCGTGGAGCGGGCCGAGTCGCCGACGGTGTCGGTGGCGAAGTGCACCGGAGCGCCGAGCAGTTCGCCGAGCCGGTCGGCGACCGACCGCAGGCTGAACTGCGGGTCCGGCGCCCCCTTCGGACGGCCCAGGTGCGAGCAGACGGTCACCTTCGCACCGGCCCCGATCAGCGCGCTCAGGGTCGGCAGGACGGCGCGGATACGGCCGTCGTCCGTGATGGAACCGGTCTGCTTGTCGAGTGGGACGTTCAGGTCGGCGCGCACCAGGACGCGCCGACCCGAGACCCCCTCGGCGAGCAGGTCGTCGAGGGTTCGGATGCTCACAGAGCTAGTCCTCCGTTCGCGACTGCGGGGCTCGCAAGCTCGCTCCTCGCACTCACAGCGAGCTACCGACCAGCTTGACCAGGTCCACCAGGCGGTTCGAGTAACCCCACTCGTTGTCGTACCAGCCGACGACCTTGACCTGGTTGCCGATCACCTTGGTGAGCGGCGCGTCGAAGATGCAGGACGCCGGGTCGGTGACGATGTCGGTGGAGACGATCGCGTCCTCGTTGTAGATGAGGATGCCCTTGAGCGGGCCGTCCGCAGCGGCCTTGAGCGCGGCGTTGACCTCGTCGACGGTCGTCTCGCGACCGACCGTGACGGTCAGGTCGGTGACCGAACCGGTGGGGATCGGCACCCGCAGCGCGTAACCGTCCAGCTTGCCCTTGAGGTCCGGCAGCACCAGGCCGATCGCCTTCGCGGCACCGGTCGAGGTCGGCACGATGTTCAGCGCGGCGGCCCGGGCCCGGCGCAGATCCTTGTGCGGCGCGTCCTGCAGGTTCTGGTCCTGCGTGTACGCGTGGATGGTCGTCATCAGACCCTGCTGGATGCCGAACGTGTCGTGCAGCACCTTCGCCATCGGGGCGAGGCAGTTGGTGGTGCACGAGGCGTTCGAGATGATGTTGTGCTTGGCCGGGTCGTACGTCTCGTGGTTGACGCCCATGACGACCGTGACGTCCTCGTTCTTCGCCGGCGCGGAGATGATGACCTTCTTGGCCCCGCCGTCGATGTGCGCCTTGGCCTTGGTGGCGTCGGTGAAGAAGCCGGTGGACTCGATGACCACGTCGGCGCCGACCTCGCCCCACGGCAGCTTCGCCGGGTCCTTCTCGGCGTACGCCTTGATGGTCTTGCCGCCCACGGTGATCTCGTCGGCGGTCGCCTTGACCTCCTGCGGGAGGCGGCCCAGGATGCTGTCGTACTTGACAAGGTGGGCAAGCGTCGCGTTGTCGGTCAGGTCGTTCACCGCCACGACCTCGACGTCAGCGCCGGACGCCAGCACTGCCCGGAAGAAGTTGCGGCCGATCCGACCGAAGCCGTTGATGCCAACCCGGATGGTCACAGGTCCCATCTCCTCGCGTTCTGGTCCGCCGGCCGCAGACCGTGTCGCCGGCGGAGTGATGTGCGCCGACCGTTGGAGCCGGCCGTTGACAATTCATCTCGGCCACCCCGCCGCGGTCTGTGAGGACCTGACCGCCCGAGGCGGTACGCGCGGCGTGGAGTACCGGTGCCGGCCCCCTTGCCGTACGCTGCGACCCTATCCGAGCGCGTGACAGGGCGCTGCGCGGGGTGGTGACCGGCTCGCGTTCCGGACCCGCCGCACACCACGGCGCAGGGCAGGGCGCGCCTGCCGGCCCGCCCGTCTCCGCTGACCGTCACCGTCCTATCAGACCACGAGCATGTCGGGCGTGACGGCCGCTTCGGTATCCGGGATGCCCAGGTCGCGGGCCCGCTTGTCGGCCAGCGCCAGCAGCCGGCGGATCCGCCCGGCGATGGCGTCCTTCGTCAGCGGCGGGTCGGCGAGCGCGCCGAGCTCCTCCAGCGAGGCCTGACGGTGCTCCAGCCGCAGCCGGCCGGCCGAGGTGAGGTGGTTCGGGGCGTCGTCGGCGAGGATCTCCAACGCCCGGGTCACCCGGGCCGCGGCGGCCACCGCGGCCCGCGCCGAACGGCGCAGGTTGGCGTCGTCGAAGTTCGCCAGCCGGTTGGCGGTCGCCCGCACCTCGCGGCGGACCCGGCGCTCCTCCCAGGCCAGCACGCTGGAGTGCGCGCCGATCCGGGTGAGCAACGCGGCGATCGCGTCGCCGTCCTTCACCACCACCCGGTCCACCCCGCGCACTTCGCGGTTCTTGGCCGTGATGCCGATCCGCCGGGCGGCGCCGACCAGGGCGAGCGCCGACTCGGGACCGGGGCAGGTGATCTCCAGAGCGCTGGAGCGGCCCGGCTCGGTCAGCGAACCGTGCGCCATGAACGCGCCCCGCCAGGCGGAGACGGCGCAGCAGACGTTTGCGGCGACCACGTGCGGTGGCAGGCCACGCACCGGACGGCCTCGGACGTCGAGCAGGCCGGTCTGCCGGGCCAGCGCCTCGCCGTCCTTCACCACCCGGACGATGAAGTGGCTGCCCTTGCGCAGCCCGCCGGAGGCGAGCACGTGAATCTCGCTGGAGTAGCCGTAGACCTCGGCGATCTCCCGCCGCAGCCGGCGGGCCACGGCGCCGGTGTCCAGCTCCGCCTCCACCACCACGCGACCGGAGACAATGTGCAGCCCGCCGGCGAAGCGGAGCAGCGCCGCCATCTCCGCCCGCCGACAGCAGGGCTTGGGCACGTCGACCCGACTCAGCTCGTCCTTGACCGCAGCCGTCATCGCCATTGTGCGTCCCCTCACGGACCGGTTCCGGCGTGTCGCCGGAGATTACGTACGTGTCTAACGATCGGCGCCCAGGACAGGCACCAGGGCGGCGCCCAGGGCGGCTGGATCATGGCGAGGAGTGCCGTCGGTGACGGCGACGGGGGCGAGGACCAGCCGGGCACCAAGCGATTCTGCCGCACGTTCGACCGGTTCGGGGTCACCGACCGCCTTGGCGTCGGCCAGCACGTGATCGACCTTCAGCTTCGGCAGGTACCAGCGCAGCGCGGCCAGGTGATCGGCCACCGAGAGACCGAGCGTCTCCTTCTCCGCGGCGAGGTTGAGGGTGACCAGCCGGCGGGCCGGGCTGGACACGATCGCCTCGGCCAGCTGCGGTACCAGCAGGTGGGGCAGCACGCTGGTATACCAGCTGCCCGGGCCGAAGATCAGCCAGTCGGCCGCACCGATCGCCTCGACCGCCTCGGGGCACGCCTCCGGCTCGTCCGGCGTCAGCCGCAGCGACTCCACCCGCCCGGTCGTGACGGCGACCTGGTGCTGGCCGGTGACCGTCCGCACCTCGTCGGGGCGGTCCGGGTCGGTGCCCCGGACCCGCGCCTCGATCCCCACCGGCTGGCAGGACATCGGCAGCACCCGGCCCACCGTGCCGAGCATCGCCCCGGCATGCTCCAGCGCGGCGACCGGATCGCCGAGCAGCTCCATCAGCCCGCACAGCACCAGATTGCCGACCGCGTGTCCGGCCAGCCCGTCAGCCGTGTCCCCCCGGGACACCTCGATGAAACGGTGCTGGAAGAGCCCCGCGCTGCGCCGGGTGGCCGGGTGGTCGCCGGCCAGCGCGACCAGCGCCTGCCGCAGGTCCCCCGGCGGGAGCCCGCCCCGCTCGGCGCGCAGCCGGCCACTGGAGCCGCCGTCGTCGCCCACCGTCACCACGGCCGTGATGTCCAGGTCCAGCTCCGGGGCGCACCGACGCAGCGCCCGCAGCGAGGCGGAGAGGCCGTGGCCCCCGCCGAACGCCACCACTCTCGTCGTCATTCGCGCCCCAGGTCACGATGTTGGGCGTTGGCGGCGAGACCGGACTGGCGCAGCCGCTCGGCCAGCTCCTCGGCGATGGCCACACTGCGGTGCTTGCCGCCCGTACAGCCGACCGCCACCGTCAGGTACCGCTTGCCCTCGCGTTCGAAGCCGGGTGTGGTGGCGTTGACCAGGTCGGCGTACGTGGCCACGAACGTGTCCGCCCCCTCCTGACCCAGCACGTACGCGCTGACCGCCTCCTCCCGGCCGGTGTGCTCGCGTAGCTCCGGCACCCAGTACGGGTTGGGCAGGAAGCGGGCGTCCAGCACGAAGTCGGCGTCCGGCGGAAGGCCGTACTTGAAGCCGAAGGAGAGCACCGTGACACGCAGCCGGCGCGCGTCCTCGCCGCCGAAGAGCTCCTCGATGCGCCGGCGCAGCTGGTTGACGTTGAGGTGGCTGGTGTCGATGATCACGTCAGCCTGGTCGCGGGCCTCCTCCAGGAGGCCACGCTCGACGGCGATGCCGTCGGCGAGCCGCCCGTCGCCCTGCAGCGGGTGCGAACGTCGGACGCTCTCGAACCGGCGGATCAACACCTCGTCGTCCGCGTCGACGAAGACCACGCGGGGCGAGAAGCCCCGGTCGCGCAGCTCGCGGATCGCGCCCGCCAGGTCGGTGGAGAACGCACGTGAGCGTACGTCCAGCACCATCGCGGTTCGCCGGGTCGCACCGCCCGCCTTGAGCGCGAGCTCGGCCATGTCCAGCATGAGCGCCTGCGGGAGGTTGTCCACCACGTAGTAGCCGACGTTCTCCAGCGCCCGGGCAACCGTGCTGCGTCCGCCACCGGACAGCCCGGTGACCACCACGAGGGTGGTCTCCGACTCCGCCGGCGCCGACTGCCCGACGGTTGTCTCCGCCGACATGTCGTGCCACCCCTCAGCTGTACGCGCCTCGCTCACCCACTACCCCCAGCCGTGGCGCCGCGGCCGGTCGGCCGCGCATGGTTAATCGCCGACTCTAACCGCTGCGACGTCGTCCGGGATTCCGCAGGGTGATGACCGGAACAGCCAGTTGTCCGGTTCGCGGCCCCGCCGGCCCCGGCGAACCGGTCGGGCAGGCCGGCCCGCCCGTTCCGCCCGGTCCCGGCGACACCGGCCCCCGACGACGCGCTCGCCGGAGCCGGACGTCGTCGGGGGCGGCTCGTACACTTCCCGGATGGCCTCCCCCGCCGACCTACGCACCTCGGACGCGTTGCAGGTGCTGCGCCGCGTCTTCGGCTACGACACGTTCCGCGGCTTCCAGCAGGACGTGATCGACCACGTGGTGGCCGGCGGCGACGCGCTGGTGCTGATGCCCACCGGGGGCGGCAAGTCACTCTGCTACCAGATCCCCGCGCTGGTGCGTCCCGGCGTCGGGGTCGTCGTGTCCCCGCTGATCGCGTTGATGCAGGACCAGGTCGACGCGCTGACCGCGCTCGGCGTACGGGCCGGGTTCCTCAACTCGACGCTCGAGCTCGACGCCCGCCGCCGGGTCGAGGCGGCCTTCCTCGCCGGCGACCTGGACCTGCTCTACCTGGCGCCGGAGGCACTCGGCTCCCGTGCGACCGTCCAACTGCTCGAACGCGGCAAGATCGCGCTGTTCGCGATCGACGAGGCGCACTGTGTCTCCCAGTGGGGGCACGACTTCCGGCCCGACTACCTCGCCCTGTCGATGCTGCACGAGCGGTGGCCGGACGTACCGCGGATCGCCCTGACCGCCACCGCGACCAGCGCCACCCGCACCGAGATCGCCACCCGGCTGGACCTGACCGGCGCCCGGCACTTCGTGGCGAGCTTCGACCGGCCCAACATCCAGTACCGGATCGTGCCGAAGCGGGAACCGCGCAAGCAGCTGCTGAGCCTGCTGCGCGACGAGCACCCGGGCGACGCCGGCATCGTCTACTGCCTCTCCCGCGCCTCGGTGGAGAAGACGGCCGACTTCCTCACCGCCAACGGGATCGCCGCGCTGCCCTACCACGCCGGTCTGGACGCGGCCACCCGCGCCACTCACCAGCAGCGTTTCCTCCGCGAGGAGGGGCTGGTGATGGTCGCCACCATCGCCTTCGGCATGGGCATCGACAAGCCGGACGTCCGCTTCGTCGCGCACCTCGACCTGCCGAAGTCGGTCGAGGGCTACTACCAGGAGACCGGCCGCGCCGGGCGGGACGGGCTCCCGTCGACCGCGTGGCTGGCGTACGGGCTGCAGGACGTCGTCCAGCAGCGGAAGCTGATCGAGACCTCGGAGGGCGACCTGGCGCACCGACGTGGGCTCGCCCGGCACCTCGACGCGATGCTGGCGCTCTGCGAGACCGTCCGCTGCCGCCGCTCGCAGCTGCTGGAGTACTTCGGTGAGCCGGGCACGCCCGACTGCGGCAACTGCGACACCTGCCTGACACCGCCGGAGTCGTGGGACGGCACGATCGCCGCGCAGAAGCTGCTCTCCACCGTGTTCCGGCTCGACCGGGAACGCAACCAGCGGTTCGGGGCCGGACACTGCATCGACATCCTGCTCGGGCGACGCTCCGACAAGGTGACCCAGTTCGGGCACGACTCGCTCACCGTCTTCGGCATCGGCGGCGAACTGCGGGAGGCCGAGTGGCGCGGGGTGGTCCGGCAGTTGCTCGCCGAAGGCCTGCTCGCGGTCGAGGGCGACTACGGCACGCTGGTGCTCACCGAGACGAGCGCCGAGGTGCTGGGCCGCCGGCGGTCGGTGCTGCTGCGACGTGAACCGGAGCGGCCCGCCCCCACCCGATCCGGACGGTCCCGTGCGGCCGCCGTCGTCGAGCTGCCGCCGGCCGCCGCGCCGGTCTTCGAACGGCTGCGCGCCTGGCGCGCGGCCGCCGCCAAGGAGCAGGGCGTCCCGGCGTACGTGATCTTCCACGACGCCACGCTGCGGCAGATCGCCACCGACGCTCCCACCTCACTGACCGAGCTCTCCCAGGTCAGCGGGGTCGGGGAGAACAAGCTCGCGAAGTACGGCGAGCAGATCCTCACGGTCCTCGCCGACTCCCCGGTCTGACCGGCGCGGTCAGTCGGTGGACGACGCCTTCGCGGACTCGCCGCCGAGCGCGGTGAGGATCGCCTCGGCCGTACGCCGGCCCACCCCCGGCACCTCGGTGATCTCCTCGACGGTCGCTGCCGAGAGCCGCTTCAGTGACCCGAAGTGCCGCAACAACGCCTTGCGCCGCACCTCCCCCAGCCCGGGTACCGAGTCCAGCGCCGACTGCGTCATGCGCTTGGAGCGGCGCTGCCGGTGGAAGGTGATGGCGAACCGGTGCGCCTCGTCGCGTACCCGCTGCAGCAGATAGAGCGCTTCGGAGCTGCGCGGCAGGACGACCGGGAACTCGTCGTCGGGCAGCCACACCTCCTCCAGCCGCTTGGCCAGTCCGCAGAGGGCGACGTCGTCGATGCCCAGCTCGGCGAGGGCCTGCGCGGCGGCCGCCACCTGCGGTGGGCCGCCGTCGACCACCACCAGCTGCGGCGGGTACGCGAACTTGCGGGGTCGCCCGGTGGTCGGGTCGACCAACGCGCCGACCCGCGGCTCGTCGACGGCGGCCGAATCGCCCGGCACCTCCAGGTCGTCGGCCGATTCGACGCCGGCCTCGCCGGTCTCGGCCCGGGAGTCGAGGTAGCGGGCGAATCGACGGCGCAGCACCTCGGACATCGCGGAGAGGTCGTCGGTGGCGCCGCGGATGATGAACCGGCGGTACTCGCTCTTGCGCGGCAGCCCGTCCTCGAAGACGACCATGCTCGCCACCACATCGGTGCCCTGGATCTGCGAGATGTCGAAGCACTCGATGCGCAGCGGCGACGTGCGCATCCCGAGGGCCTCGCTGATCTCGTCGAGCGCCTTGCTCCGGGTGGTCAGGTCGCCGGCGCGGCGCAGCTTGTGCCGGGCCAGCGCGTCCTTGGCGTTACGCTCCACCGTCTCCATGAGGGCGCGCTTGTCGCCGCGCTGCGGCACCCGCAGCGCGACCCGGCTGCCACGGTGGCTGGAGAGCCAGTCGGCCAGCGCGTCGGCGTCGCCGGGCAGCTCGGGAACGAGCAGTTCCCGGGGCACGTCGGCCTCACCGTGCTCGCCGCCGTACACCTGGGTGCAGAAGTGGTGCACCAGGTCACCGGTGGTGAGTTCCTCGGTCTTCTCCACCACCCAGCCGCGCTGGCCCCGGACGCGGCCGTCGCGCACGTGGAAGACCTGGACGGCCGCCTCCAGCGGGTCGTCGGCGAACGCCACCACGTCGGCGTCGGTGCCGTCGCCGAGCACGACGGTCTGCTTCTCCATCGCCCGTCGCAGCGCGGCGATGTCGTCACGCACCCGCGCGGCCCGCTCGAACTCCAGCTGCTCGCTGGCCTCGGCCATCTCGCGTTCGAGCTTGCGCACCATCGTGTCGGTGCGGCCGGCCATGAAGTCGCAGAAGCCGTCGACTATCGCCCGGTGCTGCTCGGCGGAGACGGTGCCCACGCAGGGCGCCGAGCACTTGCCGATGTAGCCGAGCAGACAGGGCCGGCCGACCTGACCGGCGCGCTTGAACACACCGGCGGAGCAGGTGCGGGCCGGGAACACCCGGAGCAGCAGGTCGAGCGTCTCGCGGATCGCCCAGGCGTGGGAGTACGGCCCGAAGTAGCGCACGCCCTTACGCTTGGCACCCCGCATCACCTGCAGCCGCGGGTATTCCTCGTCGAGGGTGACGGCGAGATAGGGGTACGACTTGTCGTCCCGGTAGCGGACGTTGAACCTCGGGTCGTACTGCTTGATCCAGGTGAACTCCTGCTGGAGCGCCTCGACCTCGGTGCCGACGGTGATCCAGTCCACCGACTCCGCGGTGGTCACCATCTGTCGGGTGCGGTCGTGCAGGTTCCAGAGGTCGCCGAAGTAGGAGTTGAGCCGGCTGCGCAGGTTCTTCGCCTTGCCGACGTAGATCACCCGGCCGGTGCCGTCGCGGAAGCGGTAGACCCCCGGCGACTCCGGGATGGTGCCGGGTGCGGGGCGGTAGGTCGAGGGGTCAGCCACGGCTGCAAGCCTAGTCCGCGGCACCGACAGCCCCTCGCCACGCCGCGTCGCGGCCGTTGGCGTCGGCTTCACCACCCGGGGTGCTGCCCGGCTCGGAAGGTCGGCCCCGCCGCGACACCGGACCCACCGGTGACTCGAGTTGAGCTTGCCGCCGCCGGGACGCCGCCACGATCTGGCGGCGTCGCGCGCAGCTGTTCACCAACCGTGCCCGTTCCTGGGCGGGCCGACCGGCCGACTTCCGCCCGGCAGCCGCAGCCGCCTTCCGCCGGGCGGGCCGACCGGCCGCTCCCCGCCGGGTGGGGCCGGTCAACTCGCGCCCGGCAGGCCAGACCGCGCCCCGCCAGACCGACCAACTGCCGCCCGGCCGCCCGCCGGACGGGCGGGCGGCGGGCCGGATCAGGCGAACGAGATCTGGTCGCCGACGACCTTCACCGGCTTGGCCGGGAGCGGCCTGGTGGCCGGTCCGGCCTTCACCGATCCGTCCTCGATCGAGAACTTGCTGCCGTGGCAGGTGCAGTTGATCGTGCCGCCGTCGACGTTCGACACCGGGCAGCCCTGGTGGGTGCAGATCGGGTCGAAGCCCTTGAACTGCCCAGCGGTGGGTTGGGTGATGACGACGCCCTGGGCGGCGAGCACCCGGCCACCGCCGAGTGGGATGTCGGTGGTGGTCGCCAGCGACTGCGAGCCCTGCCGGTTGCCGCCGCCGGCGTCCCCGGTGCTGGGCACGACCGGCCCGCCACTGGTGGGCTGCTGCCCGATCGCGCCGTCGCCCGCGTCGTTTCCGCCGCAGGCCGCCAGGACGACGGCCGCTCCGGCCGCACCGGCGCCGGCGAGCAGCGCCCGCCGCGTCTGCGTGCCCGAACGGGTCAGCTCCTGATGGTCACTCATGCCTTGCCTTTCTCTCGGCTGCTGCGGCTCGTCCCGACCCCCGGCGCCACATCTTCTCCACACGTCCGACTGTGCCCGACGGTTCACTCACAGCGTGCCGGAACGCCTGATCGGTCGATCACTCAGCCCACCCTGGTTCGCCGACCCCGCTCACCCACGCCGCTGCGGCCCTGCCGCGGAGTGCGTACGCCCGGCTGATCGGCTCGGCTGCCTGACAGCCGCGGCACCCGGGGAGGCGGAACATCCCCGACACCACACCAGGACGCCCGAGACGCCGGCGTGGGACTCCCACGCCGGCGTCGGATCGGGGATCCGCTCGTCACCGCGCCCCGGCGGGCACCTTCCGGCTGCCACGGGCCTTCGCCCCGTTGGCCTTGGCCGCCCGCGAGATCGCCGCCGCGGCACCCTTCGCCTCGCCGTCGAGCTTGAGCACCTGCCGCAGGAACTGCCCGGTGTGGCTCTCGGGGACCTCGGCGACCTCCTCCGGGGTGCCGGTGGCCAGCACCGTCCCGCCCCGGTGCCCGCCCTCCGGGCCCATGTCGATGAGCCAGTCCGCCGTCTTGATCACGTCGAGGTTGTGCTCGATGGTGATCACCGTGTTGCCCTTGTCGACCAGACCCTCGAGCACCATCAGCAGCTTGCGGATGTCCTCGAAGTGCAGGCCGGTGGTGGGCTCGTCGAGCACGTAGACCGTCCGGCCGGTCGAGCGCTTCTGCAACTCGGAGGCGAGCTTGACGCGCTGCGCCTCACCGCCGGAGAGCGTCGGCGCCGGCTGACCGAGACGTACGTAGCCGAGACCGACGTCGACCAGGGTCTTGAGGTGCCGGTGGATGGCCGGGATGGCGGAGAAGAACTCGGCCGCCTCCTCGATCGGCATGTCCAGCACCTCGGCGACGGTCTTGCCCTTGTAGTGCACCTCCAGGGTCTCCCGGTTGTAGCGGGCACCCTTGCAGACCTCGCAGGGGACGTACACGTCGGGCAGGAAGTTCATCTCGATCTTGATGGTGCCGTCACCCGAGCACGCCTCGCAGCGCCCGCCCTTGACGTTGAAGGAGAACCGTCCCGGCCCGTAGCCGCGTACCTTCGCCTCGGGCGTCTCGGCGAAGAGCTTGCGGACGTGGTCCCAGACACCGGTGTAGGTGGCCGGGTTCGACCGGGGCGTACGACCGATCGGCGACTGGTCGACGCCGACCACCTTGTCGACGTGCTCCAGGCCGGTGACCCGGGTGTGCCGGCCCGGCACCAGCCGGGCACCGTTGATCTGGTTGGCGAGCACGGTGTAGAGGATGTCGTTCACGAGCGTCGACTTGCCCGAGCCGCTGACGCCGGTGACCGCGATGAGCTGGCCTAGCGGGAAGTTCACGGTGAGGTTGCGCAGGTTGTGCTCGCGGGCGCCGTGCACCACCAACTCCCGGCCGGGGGTCTGCGGCCGGCGTCGCTGCGGCGTCGGAATCGACTTGCGACCGGAGAGGTACGCCCCGGTCACCGACTCCGGGTTCTCCAGCAGCGCGGGGACGGAGCCGCTGTGCACGATCCGGCCGCCGTGCTCACCGGCGCCCGGCCCGATGTCGACGATCCAGTCCGCCACCCGGATGGTGTCCTCGTCGTGCTCGACCACGATCAGCGTGTTGCCCAGCCCGCGCAGCCGCACCAGGGTCTCGATCAGCCGGTGGTTGTCGCGCTGGTGCAGCCCGATCGACGGTTCGTCGAGCACGTAGAGGACGCCGACCAGGCCCGACCCGATCTGGGTGGCCAGCCGGATGCGCTGGGCCTCGCCGCCGGAGAGCGTGCCGGCCGGGCGGTCCAGGGAGAGGTAGTCCAGGCCGACGTCGAGCAGGAACCGCAGCCGGGCGTTGATCTCCTTGAGGACCCGCTCGGCGATCATCTTCTGCCGGTCGGTGAGCTCGATGCCGGCGAGCAGGTCGGCGCACTCCCCCACCGACAGGTTGCAGACCTCGGCGATGCTCTTACCGGCGATGGTGACCGCCAGCACCTCGGGCTTGAGCCGCGTGCCGCCGCAGGCCGCGCAGGGCACGTCGCGCATGTAGCCCTCGTACTTGTCGCGCGACCACTCCGACTCGGTGTCGTTGTGCCGGCGCTCGATCCACTGCACCACACCCTCGAAGCCGGTGTAGTAGGAGCGCTCACGCCCGTACTTGTTGCGGTAGCGGACGTGCACCTGGTCGTCGGAGCCGTGCAGGATCGTCTTCTGCGCCCGCGACGGCAGTGCCCGCCACGGCGTGTCCACGTCGAAGTGCTCGGCCTGCCCGAGCGCCTCCAGCAGGCGCAGGAAGTATTCCAGGTTGTGCCCGGTGGACCAGGGCTGGATCGCGCCCTCGCGCAGGGTGCGCTCCGGGTCGGGTACGACCAGCTCCGGGTCGACCTCCTTCTTGGTGCCGAGGCCGGTGCACTCCGGGCAGGCGCCGTAGGGCGCGTTGAAGGAGAAGACCCGGGGCTCCAGGTCCTCGATGGCGAGCGGGTGGTCGTTGGGGCAGGCCAGGTGCTCGGAGTAGCGGCGTTCCCGGTCGGGGTCGTCCTCCGGCAGGTCGACGAAGTCGAGCAGCACCAGCCCGCCGGAGAGGCCGAGCGCGGCCTCGACCGAGTCGGTCAGCCGCTGCTTGGCGCTCGCCTTGACGGTGAGCCGGTCGATCACGACCTCGATGGTGTGCTTCTCCTGCTTCTTGAGCTTCGGCGGCTCGGTGAGCGGGTGCACCACACCGTCGACCCGGGCCCGGGCGTAGCCCTTGGCCTGGAGCTCGGTGAAGAGGTCGACGTACTCGCCCTTGCGGCCCCGCACCACCGGGGCGAGCACCATGAACCGGGTGCCCTCGGGCATGGCCAGCACCCGGTCGACGATCTGCTGGGGGCTCTGCTTCGAGATCCGCTCGCCGCAGACCGGGCAGTGCGGCTCACCGACGCGGGCGAAGAGCAGCCGGAGGTAGTCGTAGACCTCGGTGATCGTGCCCACGGTGGAGCGCGGGTTGCGCGAGGTCGACTTCTGGTCGATCGAGACGGCCGGGCTCAGCCCCTCGATGAAGTCGACGTCGGGCTTGTCCATCTGGCCGAGGAACTGCCGGGCGTACGACGAGAGCGACTCGACGTAGCGGCGCTGCCCCTCGGCGAAGATCGTGTCGAAGGCCAGGCTCGACTTGCCCGATCCGGAGAGCCCGGTGAATACGATCAGGGCGTCCCGGGGCAGGTCGAGACTGACGTCACGCAGGTTGTGCTCGCGCGCGCCACGGATGATCAGTCGGTCGGCCACGGTACGTGTACTCCCGGGTGAAGAAGATGAGGCGGATCTGTCCGCTCGGAGGCGGTTCTGAGCGGTTGTCTGGGCGCAGAAGAACGCCTCGGCAACTCTAGCCCCGAGGTACGACAATTCTCCGTGCCCACACATTCCCCCAGGTCAGACCGGTCCGCCGCCCGGGTCGGAGCCGGACCGGCCGGAAGACCGACCGGCCGGAAGACCGACCGGCCGGACCGCGGCCGGGCCCGCCGGTCAGGCGGCTCAGTAGCCGCCGCGCGCGAGTGGCCGGGCCCGCCGGTCAGGCGGCTCAGTAGCCGCCGCGCGCGAGTGGCCGGGCCCGCCGGTCAGGCGGCTCAGTAGCCGCCCGGGGCCGGTGGCCGGGCCGGGCGGCTCGCCCGGCGGCGGGCCCCCCGCCAGCCGCCGCGACGCTCGGCGGCAACCCGTGCCTCGCGCCGCCGCGTCTCGAAGGCCACCTCCCGCTGCAGCCGGCGCCAGCTCTCCCAGCGTCGGGCGGTCAGCTCACCGTTCTCCAGCGCATCCCGCACCGCGCAGGCGGGCTCACCGTCGTGCGCGCAGTCGGCGTACCGGCAGTCGAGGGCGAGCTCCGCGATATCGGCGAAGGCCCGGTCCAGGCCCGCCGAGCCGTCCAGCAGGCCGACCGCACGTACGCCCGGGGTGTCGATCACCGCACCCCCGCCCGGCACCGCTACCAGCGCGCGCCACGTGGTGGTGTGCCGGCCCTTCCCGTCGACCCGGCGGATCGCCTGCGTGGGCATGACCACGGCGCCGGCCAGCGCGTTGACCAGGCTCGACTTGCCCGCGCCGGACGGGCCGAGCAGGCCCAGCGTGCGGCCGGGGGCGACCTGGGCCCGCAGCGGTTCGAGGCCCGTACCGTGCTCGGCGCTGATCGGCAGCACCGGCACACCGGGGGCCACCGCGGCGAGTTGACGGGCGATCGCGTCCGGGTCGGCGGCCAGGTCGGCCTTGGTGAGCACGACGAGTGGCCGGGCGCCGGACTCGTGGACGAGCGAGAGCAGCCGCTCGATGCGTCCGGTGTCCGGTTCGGGGTGCACCGGCTCGACCACCACCGCGGCGTCGAGGTTGGCGGCGAGCACCTGCCCGCTGGCGTCCTTGCCGGCGGTGCGGCGCACCAGGGCGCTACGTCGGGGAAGCACGGTCTCGACGGTGCGGCGTCCGTCCGGCCAGGTGCCGACCAGCACCCAGTCACCCGCGCAGGGCAGATTGGTCAGGTCACGGGCGGCGGCGGCGAGCAGTGTGCCGCCCACGCTGGCGCGGACCGGCCCGTCCGCGCAGAGCACGGTGCACACGCCCCGGTCGACCCGGGCCACCCGGCCCGGCTGGTGACCGCCGCGCCGACGCGCCTGGGCCGCCCAGTCGGCGTCCCAGCCGAGGGCGGTCAATTCGATCTTCATGGCATCCTCATCGGTTTCGTAGGTGATGGCGGGACACGCGTGCCAGGACCGGCATGAGCCCTCACCTCCTCCCGATCGATCCGGTGCCGCGTCGTCGCCGAAGACGGTAGGGGGCGCGGCGACGCGCCGAAAGCCATTTCCCCGCCGATGCGGTACCGCGATACCGCTAGGGTCGGAGCGTGACTACGGACCCGCTGCTGCTGACCGGCGAGGTACAGGCCGCGACCGCACGGCTGCTGGGTACCGCCGCCGTCCTCGACGAGGTCGGTCTGGCCTCCGCGTCGCTGCTGCCCGGCTGGAGCCGTGGGCACGTCCTGGCGCATCTGGCCCGCAACGCCGACGGGTTCGTGAACCTGCTCACCGCCGCCCGCACCGGCGAACCCCGACCGATGTACGCCTCGCCCGCCACCCGGGCCGGGGACATCGAGGCCGGCGCGGCCCGAACGGCCGACGCCCACCTGGACGACCTGCGCCGTTCGGCCGACCGGTTCGGCGACGCCGTGGCCGCGATGCCCGCCGAGGCGTGGGCCGCCACCGTCGCCACTCCGGGCGGGCCGAGAGTCGCCGCGGAGCTGGTCTGGTGCCGGCTGCGCGAGCTGGAGGTGCACCACCTGGACCTGGCCGCCGGGCACCGCCCCGCCGACTGGCCCGAGGGCTTCGCCCACCGGCTGCTGCACGAGGTCGCCACCGACCTGGCCGGCCGGCCGGACGTACCGGCCATGGTGCTGCGCTTCGACGGGACCCGGCACGAACTGGTGGTCGGCGCGCGCGACGGCGCTCCGGTCGTCGCCGGCCCCGCCCCCGACCTCGCCGCCTGGCTGATCGGCCGGGGCGGCGCGGACCTCCTCACCGTCACCCCCGAAGGCCCCGTGCCGAACCCACCGGAATGGATGTAGACACCACATGACCTACAGCGGAGAGGTGCTCCCCGGCGGCGACCCGGCGGTACGCGAACTCGACCGGCTCATCATCAGCAAGCTGTCGGTTGGCCCGATGGACAACAACGCGTACCTGCTGACCTGCCGCGCCACCGGCGAGCAGGTGCTGATCGACGCGGCGAACGAGGCGCCCCGGTTGCTGGAGCTGATCGGTGACCGCGATCTCACCGCCGTGGTCACCACCCACCAGCACATGGACCACTGGGTGGCGCTGGAGGAGGTCGTGGCCAAGACCGGCGCCCGCGCTCTGGTGCACGCCGACGACGCGGCCGGCCTGCCGATCGAGGCGGAGACGCTCACCGACGGGGACACCGTACGGTTCGGCGACTGCGCCCTGGAGGTCATCCACCTGCGCGGGCACACACCGGGTTCCGTCGCGCTGCTCTACCGCGACCCGGCCGGTGTGCCGCACCTGTTCACCGGTGACAGCCTCTTTCCGGGTGGAGTGGGGAACACCGACAAGGACCCGGAGCGGTTCGCCGCCCTGATCGACGACGTCGAACACAAGCTCTTCGACCGGCTGCCGGACGAGACCTGGTTCTATCCGGGGCACGGCAAGGACAGCACGCTCGGTGCGGAGCGGCCGGCGCTGCCCCAGTGGCGTGCCCGCGGCTGGTGACCGCCGTCAGGCGGGGTGATCCTCGGCGGTGACGGCGCGCAACCGGCGCCGGGTGCCGAGCAGCACCACCCCGGCGAGCGCCAGCCCGATCGCCATCGTCACCAGCATCGGGCTGGCCTCGCCGGGCAACAGGCCGGCCAGGGACCGGGAGGCGGTGCCGAGCACCAGGTAGAGCCCGGCCCAGGAGGCGGCGCCGAGGGTCGCGCAGCCGATGAACCGCGGGTACGACATCCGCAGCCCCCCGGCGGCCAGCGGCAGCAACGCGTTGAACACCGGCAGGAACGGCGCGACAAGCACCATCCGACCGCCGCCGCGGCGCAGTACACCCTCGGCCGCCGACCACCGCGACTCACCGATCCAGCCGCCGACCCGGCTGTTGCGCAGCCGGTCGCCGTAGCGCCGGCCGGCCAGGAAGCTCAGCGACCAGCCGGCCACGCAGCCGCCGACCACGGCGCCGAAGGTGGCCAGCCCGGTGGCGGGCCGGCCCACCCCCACCGCGGCGAGAATGGCCACGTCACCAGGGACCAGCACTCCCAGCAGCGGTACGGCGTCGAAGAGCATGACCACTCCGAGGACTCCCACCAGCAGCACGGTGGGTAACTCTCCGACCTGCGCCAACCACTCCGCCATGACCCGTACGTTATGGCCGGTCGGCAACCCGCCGCATCCGGCCGGATCCCCCAGCCCACCCTGACTCCGGCTCGGGGTGGTCCCTGATCTGTCACGGGTCGGCGGCCTGCGGTCTCAGGCGGGTCGCAGCACCTGCACGCGGCGCACCGGGGAGTCGACCGCGGGTTCGGTGGTCGGCACCGGATAGCTGGCGACCACGGCCAACCGGTCGGGTGGCAGGTGCCCCCGGTCCGGGTCGCCCACCAGCACCTCGGTGCCGTTCGCGGCGGCCCGGGCGAGGAAGGGCAGTACCCGGTCGGCCAGCGCCCCGTCGTAGAGCACGTCGCCGGCCAGCAGCAGGTCGGCACCGGTCGCGACCGTGTCGAGCAGGTCACCGCTGGTGGTCGCGACGCGTACCCGGTTCGCCCGGGCGTTGACGGTCACGGCGGCGACCGCGTACGGGTCGATGTCGTTGGCGGTCACCTGTTCGGCGCCGGCGAGGGCGGCGGCGATCGCCACCAGCCCGGAACCGGCGGCCAGGTCCAGCACCCGGCGTCCGGCGGCCAGGTCGGGATGGTCGAGCAGGTGACGGGCGAGGGCCTGACCGCCGGCCCAGACCGAGGCCCAGTACGGCGGTGGCAGGCGGTGGCCGGCGTACGCCTCCATCCGCGCCCACCACAGGATCGGATCCTCCGCGACGTGCAGCCGCACCTCGGGCACGAACGGGGTGGGGGCCAGCCGCAGCCGGTCGAGTCCGCCCCCTGGCGCGCCGATCTCGCGCTCCAACTCGGACAGGGCAGCGACCGCGGCATCCCTCACCGACGCAAGCATGCCCCAGCCGGGCTACTGCGAGGGCACGGTTTCCCCGGCTCGCCGGAGAGTTCACCCGGTCGCCTACGGCACTTCGCCCGGCAGATAGGCGTTTGGCCCGTTACTGTCATGGGTGATACAGGGCGATCACCGGTCGGCGGCCGGTGCTCAGCCGTTTTGGAACAGGGAGAGACGCATGGCAACCGGCACGGTTAAGTGGTTCAACTCGGAAAAGGGCTTCGGCTTCATCGAGCAGGACGGCGGAGGCCCGGACGTGTTCGTCCACTACTCGGCCATTCAGAGCAGTGGCTACCGGGAGCTGAGCGAGGGCCAGAAGGTCGAGTTCGAGGTGACCCAGGGCCAGAAGGGCCCGCAGGCGGACAACGTCCGCCCGATGTAGATAGCCGCGCGCTACGGCGGCGGTCGGCGATCCGGCCGCCGCCGCAACGCGTCACGGCGCGTTTCCCCCGAGCATCGGCGCGTCCACGACCGCGCCCGCTCCGGCGCGTGCCGGCGTTCCGGCTCCGGTTCGCCGTCCGGCCTGTGCAGGGGTGACGGGCAGGTCCCGTCGGTGCCGTAGCGGCCCGATCAGCAGGATCAGCGGGGTCACCGCGAGCCAACCGGTCATCGCCAGTACCGCGACCCGGACCCCGAACATGGTGCCCAGCGCGCCGGCCAGCAGCGCGGCCAGCGGAATGGTCCCGTAGTTCAGCAGTTGCATGCTCACCGTGACCCGGCCGAGCAGTTCGTGAGGCGGGTAGGTCTGCCGGAAGCTGCCTTTCAGCACGTTGCCCACGGCCACTCCGAGGCTGACCAGCACCCCGCCGAGGGCCGGCCACAGCAGCGCCGGGCCCGGCCCGGCCAAGGGGATGAGCAACGCCGGCGGTCCGGTGAACACCGCCGCGAGCAGCATCGCCCGGGCGGTGCCGAACCGGCGGCCGACGGCGGTGGCCAGCAGCGCGCCCGCGACCCCGCCCAGGCTCATCGCCGCGACCAGCAGGCCGACCGTCCCCGGCACCAGCCGCACGTCGCGGACCAGGAAGACCACCAGCACCGCCTGGTAGCCGACCAGCCCGAGGTTGCTCGCCGCGCCGAAGATCGCCATCACCCGCAGGTACGGGTCGCGGGCGACGAACCGTACGCCGTCGACGATCTCGCGGCGCAGCGACCGGGCGGGACCCGACCGGGTCGGCGTGGGCTCCTTCCGGCGGATCCGGGCCAGGCACACCGCGGAGACGAGGAAGGTCAGCGCGTCGAGCACCAGGGCGGCGACCGCTCCGACGGCCTGCGCGATCAGACCGGCGAGGCTCGGCCCCACCACGTAGCTCGCGGTCTGGGTGGCCTGCAGCTTCGCGTTGCCTTCGGGGACCTCCGCCGGGCGGAGCAGGAAGGGTAGGTAGACCTGGTCGGCGGTCTCGAAGAAGACCCGGGCCAGTCCGGCGCCGAGGGCCACCGCCAGCAGTAGCCCGACGCTGAGCGTGCCGGTCACGGCGGCGGCCGGGACGCTGAGGAAGAGCAGCGCCGACACCCCGTCACAGGTGATCATGACGGGTCGCCGCGGCAGCCGGTCCACCCAGGCGCCGGCCGGCAGGCCGACCAGCAGCCAGGGCAGCCACGCGGCGGCGGTGAGCACAGCCACCTGGAATGCGCTCGCGTCGAGCACGGCCACCGCGACCAGCGGCAGGGCCACCGTGGTCACGTTGCTGCCGATGCTGCTGACCGTCTGGGCGGCCCAGAGCCGTCGGAAGTCCCGGTGCCGAACCAACCCGCCCCGCTGCGGCTTCACCGAGGTCGTCGGCGAGGCCGCGGTCACGGCTGCGCCGGCACGCCGTAGGCGAAGACGAAGGCCGGCTGCCGCTCCCGCCCGTCGTCGGGAACCTTCCGGTCGGCCCAACGGGCCAGCAGATCGATCAGCTCGCGGCCCAGTTCGGCCAGTTCCTCAGGAGTGAGGTGCAGCCAGCGGTCGGTGGAGAACGGGCCGTCACCCCAGGCCGCCTGCTCCGCCTCGTCCGCGCCGTGCCAGGCCCGGACCAGCGAGACGTGCCGGTCCAGGTTGAGCGAGGTGGCGGCGTCGGCCACCGCCCGGGCCGCCGGGTCCGTGTCGAAGTCCGCGTTCGACCAGCGCACGCCCCGACTGACCAGCCGCCACCACCGCTCGCGTCGGTCCCGGGCCAGCTCCGGCGCCTCGGTGACCAGCTCGGCCGCCGCCAGGACCTTGAGGTGGTGGCTGACGTTCGCCGGCGCCTGACCGGTGCGCTCGGCGAGCAGACCGACCGTCGCCGAGCCGTACACCTTGAGCACGTCCATCAGCCGGCGGCGCAGCGGGTGGGACAGGGCGGCCAGCACCCGCGAGTCGGTGACCTGGCGTACGTCGTGGTTCTCCATGTCAGGCAGCATCACATGAGCAACAGGCATTGCGCAAGAACAGTTGCGCAATGCGTGTTGTTCACCGGCGGGTGGGCCACTCCCGGGCCGGAGCGGCCCACCCACGACTCACTCGGCCAGCCGGCGGGCGAGTTCCTCGGCGACCTGCTCGGCCATCGTCGGCGGGATAGCGGCGGCGATCTTCTCCGGTGTGAGCGCGGCCAGCACGCCCTGGACGATCGCCGGCTCGTCGGTGAAGTCCTTCGACGCCAGCCCGTTGAGCTGCGCCACCAGCGCCGGGTATGCCCGCGCCATGGCGAGCATCAGCGCCAGCGGCGAGTTGGCCGCGGGCGGGCCGACCAGGCCGGAGGTGCCGACCGGCGAGATCAGCCAGTTGCGCAGGTTCGACAGGTCGGCCAGTACGTCGTCGACGGTTCGGTTCGGATTGCCGGTGTTCCGGCGGATCTTGTCGGTGAGTTCCATCTCGTCCTCCTCGGGAGGGGCCGCAGCGATGAGTCCGATGCTGGTCAGATAGCGGCGGAACAGCGGGGTCTGGTCCCGGCCCGCCTTGATCGAGTCACGGAAGAAGCTGAAGTGCGTGTGCCACAGGTGTGAGTTGTCCCCACTGCTTCGTCGACCGAGCCGGTCCCACCGTCTGACGACCCGGCCGTCGGGGCTGTAGATGATCTCGCGAATGTCGCCCGCGTCCGCGGCGCGCGCCGCACACTGCGCCACACACCAGGTGGAGAAGGTGCGCAGGTCATGGGTACGCCCACCGGACGCCACCCGGAACTGGCCCACGTCGAGCGCCGCCGCGTCGAGAGTCAGTCCGTTGCGGTCGCGGGACGACTCGACGACGGAGTAGTCGTTCTTCACCACCCGGTCCGAGCCGCAGTGGTAGCCGCCCCGGTGTTTCGGATCGCCGACGATGCCGACCTCCGCGGGCTCGAGGTCCGCGTCGCGGGTCGCGTTCTTGTCGATGTTGAGATGAGTGAGCAGCAGGCTGCGTACGGCCATGAGGTTCGCCGGAGCCCGGGTCATGGCGCCCCCTTTCCGATGGATGAGGGCCAGACACGGCGTTACATGGCGTGATCGTGATGGAGGTAACGCGCAAGCCCGGCCGATTGGTGCACAGCGCCGGGCGTTGATTCGACAATAGCTCGACCCTCGGGCAAACGCCCAGGTCAGAGCGTTTCGCGTTCACATTCGACGGTTCCGCTGCACCATTTCGGACTTCGGTGAACGCAATCGATGCGACGTCCGCGGGATAAACCCAGCGTGACGCTCAGCTTCAGCCGCGCTCGGCCGCCGGCAGCGGCTCGGTGCCCACCCGGAGTCCGATCAGGACGGATCCCGCGAGGGACCGGGTCGGGCGGCGCGCATCTCGTCGCGATGTTCCCGCGTCGACTCGACCATGGCACGCAGGAACCGGTGCACCACCTGCAGTTCGTCGTCACCGAAGCCGGCCGTCACCGCGTCGGTACGCCGGCCCAGCGGCTCGAAGAACGCCACGGCGAGCGCGACGCCCCGGTCGGCGTAGCGCAGCAGGATCTTGCGCCGATCGGTCGCGCCCCGGTCCCGGCGGATGTGGCCGGCGCGCTCCAATCGGTCGACCAGCGCGGTGACCGAGCCCGAGGAGAGATTCAACTGCTCGCCGAGCCGGCCGGGGGTGAGCGGATCGTCGAGCAGTTCGGCGTCCATGACGGCGATCAACGCCTGCAGGTCGGTGGCGTTGAGCCCGTGCAGGTTGGCGAAGGCGTGCCCGATCTGCTGCGCGTCCACCGAGTAGCGCCGCAGGTCGGTGGCGATCTCCGCCACCAGCCGCGCGCGCGGGGTGTCCCGCCGCCGGAACATGCCGTGCACCGTCACCTGCGTGTCACCCCCGTCGCGGTCGTTCGACTTGCAGCATAGTTCACCGGGAAATAATCTCGGTCATCAAGATTCTTCACAGGCGGGAGTATGTGATGGGAATGCTGCGCGCCGTCGGTCGTCAGGTCACCCGGACGATCAGCGGCCGATGGAGCGCCTGGGTCGTCCTGCTGGTCGCCGTGGCGGCCTCGGGCGCTCTCGTCGTCTACGGCGGCGAGGCGCGCACCAGCAACGACCCGACCGGCGCCCTGCCGGCCAGCACTGAATCGGTCGAGGCCGCCGCCCTCGCACGGCAGTTGCCCAGTGGGCAGCTCAACCCGGCTCTGGTCGTCTACTCCCGTGGCGACGATCCGCTCACCGCTCAGGACGAGGCCGCCGTCGCCGCGCAGGCCACCACGTTCGCCCCGCTCGCCACCGGCCCGATCTCCCCGCCGGTCCTCTCCCCCGACCGCCGCGCCGCGATCCTCGCCGTGCCGATGCCGGCGCAGGCCGCGCCCGACGAGGTCACCGACGCCGTCGACCGGCTGCGCGGCGCCGCCCGCCAGGGGCTGCCGCCCGGGCTGGCCGCACAGGTCAGCGGTGGTGCCGGATTCCGCGCCGACGTCGCCTCCTCGTTCGACGGGGCCAACCTCACGCTGCTGCTGGTCACCGTCGCGGTCGTCGCGGTCCTCTTGATCGTCACCTACCGCAGCCCGTGGCTCTGGCTCGTACCGCTGGCCGTCGTGGGGACGGCCGACGTCGTGGCCAACGCCCTGATCGCCGTGGTCAGCCGCGCCGTCGACCTGCCCATCGACCCCTCCACCACCGGCATCGTCGACGTGCTGGTCTTCGGCGCCGGCACCAACTACGCCCTCCTGCTGATCGCGCGCTACCGCGAGGAGCTGCGCCGCCGCCCGGACCGACGCGACGCGCTACGCCACGCACTGACCTCCGCCGGCCCGGCGGTCGCCGCCAGCGCCACCACTGTGGTGCTGAGTCTGCTGACACTGACCGCCGCCGTGCTGCGCAACGACCGGGCGATCGGTATCGCGGGCGCGGTCGGCATCGGTACCGCGGCGCTGTACGGCCTCGTCGTCCTCCCCTGCGCGCTCGCGGTCTGCGGACGGGGGCTCTTCTGGCCGTTCGTGCCCCGGCCGGGGCAGCCCGAACCGACCCGCAGCGGCGGCTGGGCGAAGGCCGGCGCCATCGTCGCCCGGCGACCACGGGCGGTGCTCGCCGGCGCCCTGATCCTGCTGGTCGTACTCACCACGGGGCTCTCCGGGGCACGCCTCGGGCTCAGCAAGACCGAACAGTTCCGGGTGCAGGCCGAATCGATCGACGGTCTGCGCACACTCAGCCGCCACTTCCCCGCCGGCACCGCCGATCCGACGATCGTCGTCGGGCGGGCCGACGCCGAGGAGGCGCTGCTGGCGGCGATCACCGGCACCCCTGGCGTCGCGAGCGCCCGGCCCACCGGGCGCACCGCCGACCTGGTCGGCGTCAACGTGGTGCTGACCGCCGAACCGGACAGCAGCGCGAGCTACGACACCATCCGTGAGCTGCGGGACCGGGTGCGCTCGGTGCCGGCCGCCGAGGCCCGGGTCGGCGGCACCGTGGCCACCAACCTGGACACCCGGGACGCGGCCGTACGTGACCTGAAGGTGGTCGTACCGCTGATCCTCGCGGTGGTGCTCCTCGTCCTGCTGCTGTTGCTTCGCTCGCTGGTGGCGCCACTGGTGCTGGTCGCGACGGTGGTGGCCACCTTCTTCGCCTCGCTCGGCGCGAGCGCCTTCCTCTTCACCCACGTGCTGGGCTACGCGGCCCTCGACACCAGCGTGCCGCTGCTGTCGTTCCTGTTCCTGGTGGCGCTCGGCGTGGACTACAACATCTTCCTCACCACCCGCGCCCGGGAGGAGAGCGCCGCCGAGGGCACCCGACAGGGCATCCTCACCTCCCTCGCCGTCACCGGCGGAGTGATCACCAGCGCCGGCATCCTGTTGGCCGCGGTGTTCGCGGTGCTCGGGGTGCTGCCACTGGTCCTGCTCACCGAGATCGGCGTCATCGTCGGGCTGGGTGTCCTGCTCGACACGTTGCTGGTTCGCACGCTGCTGGTGCCCGCGATCGTGCTGCTGCTCGGGCGGCGTTTCTGGTGGCCCAGCGCGCTCGCCCGGCAGGCCGACCCGGCGCCGGTCGGCCTCGCGCCGCCGGCCCCCGGACCTGCGGTCATCCGCGGTTGACCCACCGCCCGACATCACCACCGGACGCCACCGCTCGACCGCCTGGACGCCACCGTCGGATCACGCCGCCCGACCGCCCACCGCCCGACCGCCTGCCGCCCGACCGCCGGCCTCGGCCATCCCGGTCGAGGGCCTGTTTCACAAGCCTGGCGGTCCCGGGAACAGGCCCTGACCGGGCTCGACCGGGTGCCGTCCCCCGGGCCGCTCCGGGGCCGGCGGCTGCCCCTCCGGAGGCTCGGGAGCCCGGTTCTCCGACGGCGGTGCCGCCGGGGCCTGCGGTGCCGCCGGTGCCGCCGGTGCTGCCGCCGGTGCTGCCGAAGCCTGCGGTGCCGCCGGTGCTGTTGGTGCTGCTGGTGCCGGCGTTGGCGCCGATCGGCCGACCGCGCGGTTCCGGGTCGCCCAGGCGACCATGAACACGGCAGTCCAGAGCACCCCGAGCAGGACGGCCGCCACCGTCCCGCTGGCCGTGCTGAGCCCCAGGTAGAGGCGAGCGACGGCGAGGTAGACGACACCGGCGGCGGCGCCCGTCCAGGTCGCCACGGCCACCGGCCAGCGCGTGTTCCGCGACAGCAACCAGGCGAGCGTGCAGAGGCTCGCCGTCACCACCGCGTTCTGGGTCGGGAAGACCCCGTCGTCCGGGTCGGACCCGGCCGAGCCCGCCAGATGCGCGGCCAGGGCCAGCACCAGCAGCGGAACGAACGCCCCCACCGTGCCCACCAGGCTGAGCAGGTCCGCCCGCCACGACCGCTGCCGCCACGCCAGCACCGCTGCCACCACCGCCACCAGCGTGATCAACACTGGCCCGCGCAGCGCCGACACGGTCGCGAGCCCGACCTCGACCGCCCCCGGGGTACGCCGGTCGGCGAACCAGCGGGCGATGGCGTCGTCCACCAGGGCGAGGCCACTGTTGCGCACGACGAACTCCAGCAACCCGGCGAAGGCGAGACCGGCGGCGAAGAGCAGCAGCAGCCCGGCCGTCAGGTTGAGCAGCAGGGTCCAGCCCGGCCCGATGCGCATGCTGAGCAGGAAGAAGAGCACCCCGTACCGGCCGGCGAGCCAGCGCACCGGCGGCAGGGCCGCGGCTCGGAGCAGCAGCGCCTGGGCGGGGTCGGGGTTGCGCCCGAGCCAGCGACCGATCAGCACCACCGCCACCAGCGCGGCGAGCAGCAGCAGCACCGCGCCGGTGGCCCGACCCAGCAGCCGGGACACCGTCTCGTACGATTCCCCGGCCACGTACCCGACCAGGACCGAGCCCCCTACCCAGCCGACGATCCCGGCCAGGTTCCACACGGCGAAACGCCGGTACGGCATCCCCCCGGCGCCCGCGAGACGGGGTACCAGGGTGCGGGCGAAGGCGATCCAGCGGGCCGTGAAGACGCCCCGGCCGCCGAGCCGGCTGAGCAGGCCGTCCGCCCGCTGCCAGCGCTCCGGACCGACCCGCCTGCCGAGCCCGCTGGCGCGCAGTTTCCGCCCGTACCGGCGGCCTGCCCGGAACGCGAGTGTGTCACCGATCACCGCTGCGCCGATCATCACGAGCAGCGCCGGGGCGAGCCGTAACGTCCCCGCGTACGCTAGGAAGCCGACCAGCAGCAGGGTCGCCTCTCCCGGCACCAGCAGCCCGAAGATCACGGCGGTCTCACCCGCGACGATCAGCGCGGCGACCAGGTAGATCAGCAGGGGCGGCAGACCCTGCACGAAGGTCAGCAGGTCGTGCACTCGGCCCCCATGAACACGAGGGTCAGCATGCCAGCCGTGCCCGCGGCTGGGACAGGAGTTCCACCACAGATCCGGGCCAATCGGGGGATGACCCCGAGGCGGAACCGGCAACCTCGGACAGGAGAGTATGGAGGGTATGCAGCTACGCACCGACCTCCGCAACGTCGCCATCATCGCCCACGTCGACCACGGCAAGACGACTCTGGTCGACGCCATGTTGCGGCAGGCCGGCGCGTTCAGTGCCCGGGCCGAGGTGGCCGATCGGGTCATGGACTCGATGGACCTGGAGCGGGAAAAGGGCATCACCATCCTGGCCAAGAACACCGGCGTGCACTACATGCCGGCCGACGGCTCGGACCCGGTGACCATCAACATCATCGACACTCCCGGCCACGCCGACTTCGGCGGCGAGGTCGAGCGCGGCCTGACCATGGTCGACGGCGTCGTCCTGCTGGTGGACGCCAGCGAGGGTCCGCTGCCGCAGACCCGCTTCGTGCTCCGCAAGGCGCTCCGGGCCCGCCTGCCGATCATCCTGGTGATCAACAAGGTGGACCGGCCGGACGCCCGGATCAAGGAGGTCGTGGACGACACCTACGAGCTCTTCCTCGATCTGGACGCCGACGAGGAGCAGATCGACTTCCCGATCGTCTACGCCTGCGCCCGCGACGGCATCGCCTCGCTGACCCAGCCCGCAGACGGGGCCGTGCCGGACGACAGCCACAGCCTCGAGCCGCTCTTCCGCACCCTGCTGGACACCATTCCGGCACCCGCGTACGAGCAGGACGCCCCGCTCCAGGCGCACGTCACCAACCTGGACGCGTCGCCGTTCCTCGGCCGGCTGGCGCTGTGCCGGGTCCGGCAGGGCACCATCAGCAAGGGCCAGACCGTGGCCTGGTGCCGCACCGACGGCAGTACCCAGCGGGTCCGCATCTCCGAGCTGCTGATGACCGAGGGCCTGGAGCGCAAGCCGGCCGAGTCGGCCGGCCCGGGCGACATCATCGCCGTCGCCGGCATCCCGGAGATCATGATCGGTGAGACGCTCGCGGACGCGGAGAACCCGATCCCGCTGCCGCTGATCACGGTCGACGAGCCGGCCATCTCGATGACCATCGGCACCAACACCTCGCCGCTGGTCGGCCGGGTCAAGGGCGCCAAGGTCACCGCCCGGATGGTCAAGGATCGGCTCGACAAGGAGCTGATCGGCAACGTGTCGCTGCGGGTGCTGCCCACCGAGCGCCCCGACGCCTGGGAGGTGCAGGGCCGCGGTGAGCTGGCCCTCGCGATCCTGGTCGAGCAGATGCGCCGCGAGTCGTACGAGCTGACCGTCGGCAAGCCGCAGGTCGTCACCCGGGAGATCGACGGGAAGACCTGCGAGCCGGTGGAGCGGCTGACCATCGACGCCCCCGAGGAGTACCTGGGCGCGATCACCCAGCTCCTCGCGACCCGCAAGGGCCGAATGGAGCAGCTGGTCAACCACGGCACCGGCTGGATCCGGATGGAGTGGCTGGTCCCGGCCCGCGGCCTGATCGGTTTCCGCACCGAGTTCCTCACCGAGACTCGGGGCACCGGCATCCTGCACCACGTCTTCGAGTCGTACGAGCCGTGGTTCGGCGAGCTGCGGACCCGCAACAACGGCTCGCTGGTCGCCGACCGCGCCGGCACGGTCACCGCCTTCGCGATGACCAACCTCCAGGAGCGCGGGCAGCTCTTCGTCGAGCCCACCACCGAGGTGTACGAGGGCATGATCGTCGGGGAGAACTCCCGCTCCGACGACATGGACGTCAACATCACCAAGGAGAAGAAGCTCACCAACATGCGCTCGTCCACCGCGGACGAGACCGAGAAGCTGATCCCGCCGCGGAAGCTCTCGCTGGAGCAGGCGCTCGAGTTCTGCCGCGAGGACGAGTGCGTCGAGGTGACCCCCACCGCGGTGCGTATCCGCAAGGTGGTGCTCGACCAGCAGCAGCGTGGTCGGGCGGCGGCCCGCCGCAAGCACGCCGGCTGACCCGTCCAGCGCCCCGGAGCCCGGCCCGCCGCCTCGGCAGGCCGGGCTCCCGCCTTCTCCCACCCACCCCACCCTCTCCCTCCCCCTTCCCCCGGCCTCCCGCCCAGCTCCCGTTGATCATGAAGTTATTGCCCTGACACGCCGCGTTGGGGCGCAATAACTTCATGATCAACGGGGTGACCCCCCGGGGTGGGGGGTAGGGGGTGGTTCGTTACGGTCACGGGTGTGATGTGGGACGAACTCGACGCGCACCTCGACACGGTGCCCGGCACCGTCTCCGTGTACGTGGGCCGGCCCGGCGCCGCACCCGCGTGGACGCGGCAGTCGGAGGCAACCCACTACGCGGCCAGCACCATGAAGCTCGCCGTCCTGGTCGCCCTGCACCGGGCCGCCGAGGCGGGCACCCTCGACCTGGACGCCCCGGTGTCGGTGGCCAACGCGTTCGACTCGGCGCAGCCCGGCGCGCCCCGCTTCACGTGCGCCCGCAACTATGACAACGACGACGAGGTGTGGGCCCGAGTCGGCGGCAGCGCTCCCCTGCGCTGGCTGGCCCGGCGGATGATCGTCCGCTCCAGCAACCTCGCCACCAACCTGGTGATCGGTCACGTCGGCCTGCCCGCGGTGGCCGACGTCTGGGCGCTCGCGGGCGCCCGGCACAGCGTCACCGGCCGGGGCATCGAGGACTTCGCCGCCCGCGACGCCGGCATCACCAACCTGGTGACCGCCGCCGACCTGGCCGCCCTGCTCGGCGGCCTCGCCACCGGGGCCACCCGGCCCGGCCCGCTCGCCTCCCCGGCCGGCTGCGCCGCCATGCTCGACGTGCTCGCCGACCAGGAGCACCGCGACGACCTGGCGGCCGGCCTGCCGCCGGGCACCCGCATCGCCCTCAAGAACGGCTGGGTGCGCGGCGTCCGGCACGGCGCCGGCGTCGTCTTCCCCGACGACGCCCCTCCGTACACGGTGGCCGTCTGCACCACCAGCGACGAGGGCGACAGCGCGACCGACGACACCGACAACGACGCCTGCCGCCTGATCGCCGACATCTCCGCCCGGGTGTGGGCCGCCCGCCACGACCTGTAGGACCGCCACCGGCGGCCGGGCCGGGCCGCGCGCGGGCGTACGGCTCAGGCGCGGGCGGCCAGAGCGGCGCACAGCCAGTCGACGGTGGCCGCCACCGCCTCCGGCAGAGGCGTGGGCCGGACCCCGAGCCGCGTCTCGAACGCGGTCGAGTCCATCACCTGCGGCTCCTCGTGCTGGTCCGCGTCCTCGCGCATGAACGTCTCACCGAACGGTCCCGGCGGCGGCCCGCCGCGCTGCGCCGGCCGCCGTGCCGCTCGGGTACGCCGTGACGGCCCCCCAACGCGGCCGGGCAGCCGCTGGTCGCCGCCGGCCGGGCAACCGCCAGCCCGACGGCAGTCACTCCAGCACCTGTTCCCGCAGGGCCGCGATGACGTCGCCGGTCAGCCCGAGACCGTCGTGCAGGTACGCCTCGAACGAACCGTGCACCCGGCGCACCTCGTCGTAGCCCGCGTCCAGGTACTCCGGGCGGACCTCCAGCACCGGCAGCACCGCCGCCACGTCCAGCTCCGGTTGCCGCCGCCGCATCGCCTCCACGATCACCGCACGCAGGCTCTCGGTCAGCGGGTTGTTCCGCAGGTACTCGGCCCGGATCGCGTCCTCGTCCACCCCGAGCGCGGTCAACAGGATCACCGTGAGCCAACCGGTCCGGTCCTTCCCCGCCGAGCAGTGGTACACCAGCGGCAGGTTCTCCGCCCGCGCCGCCAACCGCACCGCCTCGGCGAAGCCCGCCCGGGCCGACACCGCGGTGACGAACCACCGGTAGATCGCCGCCATCGCCGCCGGCGTCCCCTGCCGCGCCAGTTCCGCGTACGCGGACAGGTCATGGCCCAGCAGCACCGCCGAGATGTACGTGAACACCGGATGCTCCGGGTCGTACACCGGAAGGTGCACCAGCCGCGGCGCACCGACCAGCCGGTCCGCCGGCGCGACCAAGACCTCGGAATGATCCCGCAGATCGACCACACAGGCCGGGCCGAGCTTGCCGAGCATCGGCAGATCGTCATCGGTCAACCGACCCAAGGCCGGAGTACGGACCAGCCGGCCGGGCCGCACCCGCCGACCTCCCGCCCCGATCAGACCGCCGAGGTCACGCGCGTTCGGCGCGCCCACCAGTTCCCAGTCCCGCCCGCTCATCCCGACGCCTCCGCACACCTGGTGGCCCGCCCGCCACGTTCGCCCGACCCGATGCCCACGCCTCCCCCGGCCTCATCGGCGCCGGGCCGCACCGCGCCTGGCGGCCGCCGGCAGGGCCACGCTCGTCCGGCCACTGACGCGACAGTGGTCTGCGTATAGGGTGCCGCACATGACGATCGCCGCGGTACGCACCCACCGGCTCACCGCCCCCTTGCACACCCCGTTCGTCACCGCGCTGCGCCGGACCACCACCGTGGACACCCTCGTCGTCGAGGTGGTCGACGCCGACGGTCGTTCCGGGTTCGGCGAGGCGCCGCAGGTGTGGCAGGTGACCGGCGCGTCGATCGACGGCTCCGAGGCGTGCGTCCGGCAACTACTCGGACCACTGCTCACCGGCCGCGACCCGGACGAGCTGGTGGCCCGCTGCACCGAGGTGCAACGCGCGGTGGTCGGCAACGAGGCCGCCAAGATGGCCGTCGACGTGGCGCTGCACGACCTGGCCGCGCGGCGGCTCGGTGTACCCCTGGTGCGGCTGCTGGGCGGCACCGCGCTGGCCGTGCCGACCGACGTCACGCTCGCCGCCGGCGAGGCCGCCGACCTGGCCGAGACCGCCGGCAAGCGGCACGCCGAGGGCTTCGACGTGCTCAAGCTCAAGGTCGGCACGGACGCCGCCGGCGACCTCGAACGTGTCCGGGCGGTACGCGCCGCGGTCGGCCCGCACGCGCGGGTCAGGCTCGACGCCAACCAGGGCTGGACCGCCCGCGAGGCGGTCCGGGTGATTCGCGGCATCGAGGACGCCGGGCTCGACGTGGAACTGGTCGAGCAGCCGGTGGCCCGCTGGGACCTGGACGGGCTGGCCTGGGTGAGCGACCGGGTGGACGTGCCGATCCTCGCCGACGAGGCGGTGTTCGGTGTTCGCGACCTGGTCGAGGTGATCCGGCGTCGGGCGGCCGACCTGGTCAACGTCAAGCTGGCCAAGTGTGGCGGCCTGCACCCCGCGCGGACCATGCTCGAACTGGCCGCCGCGCACGGCCTCGGCACCGTCGTCGGCTCCATGATGGAGAGCGAGGTCGGCATCGGTGCGGCGGCCAGCCTGGTCGCCGCGTACGGCACCACCGCCGTGCCCGACCTCGACGCCGCCTGGTGGCTGGCCCGGTCGCCGGTGCGCGGCGGGATCCGTTACGAGGGCGCGTCGGTCGTGTTGCCGGACGCGCCCGGCCTCGGCATCACCTCGGTGACTGAAGCAAAAGTGCAGACGCCAGGTTGAGAGATGGCGGTTTCTTTCACTAAGGTCGCGAGGACAGCAAGCACCAACTGGGGGTGGACGTGGAGCTGCAACCGGGCCGCGAGGCCGTCGTCCGGGTCGCGGTCGCGACACTCTGGACCTCTCCCGAGGCGGTACGCCCCGTCGACCGTCCCGCCCTCGCGGCACGCACCGACATCCCCGCCTGGATTTCCGGGATGGACAGCGACCAGCAGGTCGGCGACTGCGTCCTGAGCCAGCTGCTGCTCGGCGAGCGGGTCCTCGTCACCGAGCTGCGCCCGGACGGCTGGGCACACGTCATCGCCGTCGAGCAACCCGCCGCCAAGCTGGACCCGCGCGGCTACCCCGGCTGGCTCCCCGCCGATCAGCTCGTCCCCGTCGACGCGGCCACCTCGGCCATCGGCGCCTCGCCGCTGGTGCTGGACGCCAGCGTCAGCGCCCTGCGGGCCACGCCCGACGGCCCGGTGGTGCTGCCGGGGGTGATCCTCGGCACCCGGCTCGCCGCGGCCGGGCCGGCGCGGGACGGCTGGCGGCCGGTACACGCCCCCGGCCACACCGACCCGCTCTGGCTTCCCGACGCGCACCTCGCGGAACTACCGGCGGCCCCGCCGACGGCCGCCGAGGTGCTCGCGGTCGCGCAGCGGCTGCTGGACGTGGTCTACATCTGGGGCGGGGTGTCCGCGTACGGGATCGACTGCTCGGGCCTGGTGCACCTGGCCTGGCGGCGGTTCGGGGTGCAGTTGCCCCGCGACGCCGACGACCAGGCGGCCGCCACCGTCCCCCTGGCGCTCGGCGACGAGCGCCCCGGCGACCTCTACTTCTTCGCCCGCCCCGGCCGCAAGATCCACCACATCGGCATCGTCACCGCAGAGCAGGGCTCCGACGGCGACCGGCGCATGCTGCACGCCTGTTACCGGCAGCGCCGGGTGGTGGAGGAGGCGCTGCCCGCCGAGCGGGTCGCCACCCTGGTCGGCGTCCACCGGGTCTGACCTCCGCGTACGCGCGAGGGGCGGCTCCCGATCTCGGGAGCCGCCCCTCGCGTTCTCGTCACCCTCGCCGACCTCGACGGTGGGGTCGACGTCCCGCCGCCCGGCCGGGGCGGACCGATCAGCCACCCGGCCGGGGCGGAACGATCAGCTGCGCGCCTCGGCCAGCGCCCGGCGCCGGTCCCGGGCCGACTTGGCCAGGCTGGCGGCCGTGGCCACCAGCAACGTGCCGATGATCACCAGCAGCGAGAGCCAGATCGGGATGTGCGGCGCCCAGGCGACGTGCTCGCCGCCGTTGATGAACGGCAGGTTGTTGTCGGCTAGCGCCTCCAGCACCAGCTTCACGCCGATGAAACCGAGCACCACCGCCAGGCCGTAGCTGAGGTAGATCAGCCGGTCCAGCAGGCCGCCCAGCAGGAAGTAGAGCTGACGCAACCCCATGAGAGCGAAGACGTTGGCGGTGAAGACCAGGTACGCCTGCTGCGTGATCCCGAAGATCGCCGGGATCGAGTCCAGCGCGAAGATCAGGTCGGTGGTGCCGATCGCGATCATGACGATCAGCAGCGGGGTGAAGAGTCGCTTGCCGTTCTCGTGCGTGACGAGCCGGGCGCCGTCGTACGTGCGGGACAGCGGCAGTGCCCGGCGGCTCCACCGGATCAGCACGTTCTCGGAGAACTCGTCCTCGTCCGGCTCACCCTGGCGAGCCAGGTTGATCGCGGTGTAGATGAGGAACGCGCCGAAGATGTAGAAGACCCAGGAGAACTGGGAGATCAAGGCCGCGCCGGCGGCGATGAAACCGCCTCGCATGATCAGCGCCAGCACTATGCCGACGAGCAGCACCTTCTGCTGGTATGGCCGGGGCACCCCGAACCGGGCCATGATGATCACGAAGACGAAGAGGTTGTCCACCGACAGGCTGTACTCGGTCAGCCAGCCGGTGTAGAACTGGCCGGCGGCGCTCGCCCCGGAGAACAACCACAGGCCCGCGCCGAAGAGCAGCGCCAGACCCACGTAGAAGCCGACCCAGAGGCTCGACTCACGCACACTCGGCTCGTGCGGGCGGCGGCCGATGATCAGCAGGTCGACCGCTAGGACGGCGACCAGTGCGACAAGCGTGACCGCCCAGACCAGCCCGGACACATCCAACGTTCATTCCTCCGGCAGACACGCGACATCGGGCACACCGTACGCCCGGTGGAGGCACGGCGTGCCGCTGATGCTCGCTGTGGTGACTGTCGGAGGTCTCTTCCGTCACCGCAGGAGCGCGGTGACCGACGGGGCCGGGTCGTGCCACCCTCGGGCGGTCGACCGTGCTGACGACTCCGTCACGGGGGAATACTCCCCTCCTCGATCACCATTGTGGCGCACCGACTCGCGTGATCGCGAATCGGGCGGGGGTGGTTGAGGCCACCGCGGCCCACCCTGATCTGACATTTCGGCCCGTTCCGGCGCTCCGGCCGACCAGGTGGGCCGCGGCAGTCACGGTGACGACCGAGTCACCACCGCTACGGCATCCTAGGAGGCTGGGTCATGCGGGCGGCCGGAGCGGGTCGGCCAGATCCCAGCCGGCCGCGAGCAGCGCGTCACAGGCGGCCACCGCCCGCGCCAACCGCTCCTCGTGGGAACCGGTCAGCTCCAGCACCGGCACGCCGCAGCCGGCCAGTTCGGCCCGAAACCGGTCGGTCATCCAGGCCCGCAGGTGCGCGCCGTCACGCAGGCCGTCATCGGTGAACGGCACGCCCCGGTGGTCGGTGAGCAGATACAAGGCGGGCCGCCGGGCCGCCCCGCGTACCGCCGCGGAGGTCGACCCCAGATAGCGCTCCTCCCAGACCGCGGTGGCCCGCGCGTCGGTGTCGCAGATCAGCAGCGGGCCACCGGACCGGGCCGCGGCGTCCTCCGCCGCCTGCTGCTCCCGGACCACCTCCAAGAAGTCGTCCCGGTCCCAGGTGACGTCGAAGACGGTCGCCTCCGCCCGCCGTTCACGCAGTCGCGCGAGCTTGCGAGCGGTCAACTCCCGGCCGTACTCCGGAACCCAGGCGGCGCCGTAGTGGGCTGCCAGAGCGGCGGCCATGGTGGTGGTGCCGGTCGACTCCGCGCCGACCACCACCACCCGCCGCACAAACCAGGCCCGCACCGGCGCGGCCAGCCACCGCCAGTTCGCCACCGGGTCCGCCCGCACGGCGGTCCCGGAGACCGGCAGGTCGCGCCGATCCAGGTCCAGAGTCACGGGTACGGCGTCGAAACGTCGGGCCAACTCGACGCCGTACGCCTCGGACGAGAAGACCGCGTCCACCCGCCGGCCGCCGACGGCCTCGCGGAACACCGCGCAGTGCGCGTCCCACGCCGCCGGGTCGGCGTAGTCGACCGGGTGGTCGTCGTACCGACCGACGAACCGGACCCAGGGCGTGCCGGCGTGCACCTCGCGCAGCCAGTCGAGCCGGTCGGAGAGCGGAATCGACTCCCGGCGGGACGGCGCGACCACCACGGTGACCGCCGCGCAGCGAGCCGCCGCGGCATTGATCAGCGCGTGATGACCCGCGTGCGGCGGATAGAACTTGCCCACCACCATGCCGTGCCGGAAGTCCCGCCCCGGCAGACGAGGGGTTTCGACGGCGGTCACCGGCCGAGGCCGGCCGGGTCGCCGGTCACGCGCTCGACGATCCCGGACGGCGCCGCGGCGGCCCGGCGCAGGTCCGCGCGCCACGTCCGCAGCCCGACCACGCAGAGGACCAGGAACACCACGTAGAGACCGGCGGTCAGGTGGAGCCCCTTGTACGCGTACAACGGGATGTAGATCAGGTCGGCGGTGATCCAGAGCCACCAGCTCTCCACCCGTTTGCGGGTCTGCCCGTAGGTGGCCAGCAACGACAGCGCCGTGGTCAGCGCGTCCGGCAGCGGCACGGTGGAGTCGGTGGCCCGGTCCAGCAGTGCCCAGAGCCCACCCGTGAGCAGCACACCAGCGGCGGCCACCGCCAGCCACTCCGAGCGTCCGGTACGGCTCACCGTGAGGCGGCTGCGCTGCTCGCCCCCGAAGAGCCAGTGCCACCAGCCGTACAGCCCGAGCCCCACATAGACGACCTGGAGCCCGGCGTCCGCGTACAGGCCGGCCGTCCAGAACAACACCATGAGCAGCAGCACGTTCGCGATGCCCACCGGCCAGTTCGCGATGCGCTGGCGGGCCACCAGCCATACGTTGACCACGCCGGTGGCGAAGCCCAGCAGTTCCGCCCAGGTGGTGGCGGTGCCGGCCACGGTGAACGCCGTGCCGGTGAGCCAATCGATCATCCTTGTTCCTCCCGCCGGTCACCCTAGGGCCGGCGCCGCCCACTGGACAGACCCCGATCCGGCCGGCACGAGCGGCGTGGCAGGCTGTCGGCATGGTGCTCGAGGTTGCGCTAATCGACGTACTGCCCGGACACGAGGACGCGTTCGCCGCCGCGTACGCCCAGGGGCACCCGCTGCTGGCCGGCACGCCCGGCTGCCGGTCGGTGCGGATGACCCGGGGCGTCGAGTCGCCGTCCCGCTTCGTGCTGATCGTCGAGTGGGACTCGGTCGAGGCGCACGACGAGAACTTCCGCGGCACGGAGCGGTTCACCCAGTGGCGGGCGCTCATCGGGCCGCACTTCGCCAACCCGCCACTGGTCGAGCACTTCACCGACGTACCGGCCTGACGGCAGCCGGCCCCGACCGGCCCACACGACCGCTGTCGGACCCCTGTCCTAGGGTGCGGACGCACGCGTGGGCCACCGGTCCCGACGGGCTCGGGGGCGCCGGGCCCGGTGCCCGCGCGCCGGCACCCCGTCCGCCTCGTGCGGACCGGGCGATCAGTCGCCGAAGCTGCGGGCCAGCACGGTCACCGTCTCCTCCGCCGGGAGCGCCGCGCTCAGCAGCGCCTCGGTGATCCGCTCGTACCGGTCGACGTCGGCCGCCGTGGTGAGCCGCACGTCGGTGGTCAACGTCTCCAGCATCACGGTGCGCGGATCCGCCGGGTCGGGAAAGGCGTAGCAGGAGTACGGCGTGAGCGGATGAAGGCCGCCCAGCGCGGCCGTGCCGCGGGGCAGCAGCCGCAGGGTGACATTCGGCAGAGCGGTCAACGCGACCAGGTGACGCGCCTGCTCCCGCCAGACCTCGACCGGTATCTCCTCCGGGTCGCAGGCGGCCTCGGCCAGCAGCGCCGTGTACCGGGGCGGGTCCGCCCGGCGCAACACCTCCTGCCGCACCGCCCGGGCACGCACCTCGGCGTCCACATCGTGCTCCGGATCGAGCGCGACGGCTGGGGCGAGCCTCAGCCGGGCGTACGCCGGGGTCTGCAGCAGCCCCGGCACGACGGCCGGCTGGTACTCGACGATGCGCGCCGCCCCCGCCTCCAGTTCGGCGTACGTGCGCTGCCGCTCCCCCATCTCGCCCAGCGTCTTCCACCAGCCCCGGCTGGTGGCCGCGTCGCGGGCGATGACGATGAGCTGGTCCCGCAGCGGCACCGGCACCTGGTAGACGTCCAGCAGGTCGAGCACGTCGGCCAGGTCGGGACGGCTCTGGCCCAGCTCGATGCGGGACAGTTTCGACGTCGAGGCCCACCCCAGCCGGTCACAGACCTGCTCCAGGGTCAACGCCTCGCGTCGGCGTAGTTGGCGCAGCTCGGCACCGAGCCGCACACGGCGAATGACAGGACTCGTTGGCAGCGGCATTCCCGGCCTCCCCACCGAGGGAGAGTACGCAGCGCAGTCACACAGCGCAATACCTTGCTTGCACAACGCAACCGAACCCCGGCGTCACCGCCCGCCGGAGAGCAGGGAGCGGAGACGAGACCTCCGTCGGGGTGGGACCAGCCAGGCCGCGACGTCCGCCACGACCACGGGATCGACGTGTTGCGGGGCCTCGCACTCGGCGGGAGTCGACGGACCTGAACCAGGGAAGAACAAGTGGTTGTCGGCGTCGTAGACCCGGATCGTCACGTCCGGTCGGTGCGCCAGGCCGGCCCGCCACCGGCTCAGGTCCGCCCGCACGGTGACCTGGTAGTCGCGCCCGCCCCGCAGGATGAGCATGGGCTTGCCGAATGTCGCCGCTGTCCCCGCAGTACCTGCTCAGCCCGATTCTCTTCCCGTCGAGGAGGCGCCGGACGTCGACGCCCTCCGCGACCAGCCGTCCGGCGACATGGGACCGGCCGGGCGTTAAGGCCTGCTTCACAAGACCGTGCCCGAGCGAGCCTGATGAAACAGGCCTTATGGCGCCTCGCGGTCAGGCTCGGTAGGTGCCGAAGCTCCACACGTTGCCGGCGAGATCACGGGCGGCGTAGTCCCGTGAACCGTAGTCGGTGTCGAACGGCTCGCGGATGATCTCGGCGCCGGCGGCCCGGGCCCGCGCGTGGTGGGCGTCGACGTCGTCGATCGCGACGTACACCGCCGCGTCCTCCTCGGCCGGCCGCGGCCGGGGCTCGGCACGTCCGCCAAGCATGATCATGCCGGTGTCCAGGATGAGTTCGGCATGGGCCACGCTGCCGTCCGGGGCCTCATGCACGGCGTGCACCGCGAAGCCGAAGGCGGCGCAGAGCCAGTCGATGGCGGCGTGGGGGTCTGGGTAGCGAAAAACGGGATAGAGGGTACGCATGGCTCCGAGTCTGCCGCCGGATCGGCCACGGCGATTGGACGAATGTGACCTCGGCCAGTCACCCCGGACGACTGCCCGCGGACAGCGCCGCGGGCGTGTCACCGGCGAACTCCCGGAAGTCGCGAATCAGATGTGACTGGTCGTAGTAGCCGAACCGGGCGGCCACGTCGGCCCCACTGTCGAACGGTCCGAGGTCGGGCGCTGGCGACACCGGCAGCAGCGGGCCGGTCAGCGCCGCGTACGCCCGCTGGAAGCGCAGCAGCCGCGCCGTGGTCTTCGGCGACAGCCCGACCTCGTGCCGGAACCGGGCGGCGAGGTGTCGCCGACTCCATCCCACCTCGTCGGCGAGCAGTCCGATTCCGACCCGGCCGCCGCTCGCGTCGAGCCGCCGCCAGGCCCAGGCGACTCGTGGGTCAGCCGGCGCCGAGGCGGCCAGCCGGGCGGTGAACACCTCGTCCAGCAGCGCGAACCGCTGCGACCAGGCCGGCGTCTCCGCGAGCCGCTGCCGGAGCCGGTCGAGCCAGCTGCCGGGCAGCACGGCCACGTCCGCGGCCCGGTTCGCCAGCTCGACCAGGGGCAGGCCGAGGATCCGGCGGGCGGTCAACGGTGCCAGCAACACCTGGGCGCCCTCCCCCACGCCGACCGTCTCGGTACGACACCACCTGTCGAACGTGCCGGCCACGAAGGAGTTCACGCCGTACGCGCTGCGCTGCCTGCTACGCGGATCGATCACGTCGAGCGGGGCGCCCCAGCCGAGGATGAGCACCACGAACGCGCCGGCCGTCTCGCGGCGCACCAACGGCAGCTCCGCGCGCTCCCGATAGCCGACGTACCGCTCGACGTACGGGCGCAGCGCGACCGAGGGAAGCCCGAGGACGACCCCGTCGGCCGGCCCGCCCGTCGTCACCGGCGGGGACCCGCGCTCACTTCACACCGGCGGCGTCCATGCCGCGCAGCTCCTTCTTCAGGTCGGCGATCTCGTCGCGGATCCGGGCGGCCAACTCGAACTGCAGCTCCCGGGCGGCGCCGAGCATCTGGTCGTTGAGTTCCTGGATGAGCTGCGCCAGGTCGGCCCGGGCCATCCCCTCCCGCGACGGGGTGGAGGCAGCCGCCCGGCCACGGCTGCGGGTCTCCTTGACCGGCGCCTTGCCTCGGGACAGCTGCCGCACCGCACCGCCCACGGTGTTCTGCGCGGTGTCCTCGGCCTCGCGGTAGATGTCGTCGAGGATGTCGTGGATCTTCTTACGCAGCGGCTCGGGGCTGATGCCGTGGGCCTCGTTGTGCGCAATCTGCTTGGCCCGCCGCCGGTTGGTCTCCTCGATCGCGTCCGCCATCGACGGAGTGATCTTGTCGGCGTACATGTGGACCTGGCCGGACACGTTACGGGCCGCCCGGCCGATGGTCTGGATCAACGATCGGCCGCTGCGCAGGAAACCCTCCTTGTCGGCGTCGAGGATCGCCACCAGCGACACCTCGGGCAGGTCGAGACCCTCGCGCAGCAGGTTGATGCCGACGAGCACGTCGTAGTCGCCCTTACGCAGCTCGCGCAGCAGCTCCACCCGGCGCAGCGTGTCGACCTCGGAGTGCAGGTAGCGCACCCGGATGCCGTTCTCCAGCAGGTAGTCGGACAGGTCCTCGGCCATCTTCTTGGTGAGCGTGGTGACCAGCACCCGCTCGTCCCGCTCGGTACGCAGCTTGATCTCGTGCATGAGGTCGTCGATCTGCCCCTTCGTGGGCTTCACGATGACCTCCGGATCGATCAGGCCGGTCGGGCGGATCACCTGCTCGACGAACTCGCCCTGCGCCTGCTCCAGCTCCCACGGGCCGGGCGTGGCGGAGAGGAAGACCATCTGGCCGACCCGCTCCAGGAACTCGTCGAAACGCAGCGGCCGGTTGTCGGCGGCGCTGGGCAGCCGGAAGCCGTGGTCGATGAGCATCCGCTTGCGGGAGGCGTCGCCCTCGTACATGCCGCCGATCTGCGGGATCGTCACGTGCGACTCGTCGATCACGGTCAGGAAGTCGTCGGGGAAGTAGTCGAGGAGGCAGTGCGGGGGGCTGCCCGGCAGCCGGCCGTCGATGTGCATCGAGTAGTTCTCGATGCCGGAGCAGAAGCCCACCTGGCGCATCATCTCGATGTCGTACGTGGTGCGCATCCGCAGCCGCTGGGCCTCCAGCAGCTTGCCCTGCCGCTCCAGCTCCGCCAGCCGCTCGGCCAACTCGGTCTCGATGTCACGGATCGCCCGCTCCATCCGCTCCGGACCGGCGGCGTAGTGGGTGGCCGGGAAGATCATCAGGTGGTCGACCTCGCGGACCACGTCGCCGGTGAGCGGGTTGAGGTAGTAGAGCTTCTCCACCTCGTCACCGAAGAGCTCGATCCGGACGGCCAGTTCCTCGTACGCCGGAATGATCTCCAGAGTGTCGCCCCGGACCCGGAAGGTGCCCCGGTTGAAGGCCATGTCGTTGCGGGTGTACTGGATGTCGACCAGGCGGCGCAGCAGCTGGTCGCGGTCGAGTTCCTGGCCGACGGCCATCCGCACCGCACGGTCGAGGTACTCCTCCGGGGTGCCCAGACCGTAGATCGCCGACACGGTGGCCACCACGACCACGTCGCGGCGGGTGAGCAGCGACATGGTCGCCGAGTGCCGCAGCCGCTCGACCTCCTCGTTGATCGAGGAGTCCTTCTCGATGTAGGTGTCGGTCTGCGGGATGTAGGCCTCGGGCTGGTAGTAGTCGTAGTAGGAGACGAAGTATTCGACGGCGTTGTTCGGCAGCAGCTCGCTGAACTCCTTGGCCAGCTGCGCGCAGAGCGTCTTGTTGGGCGCGAGCACCAGCGTCGGCCGCTGCAACCGCTCGATGAGCCACGCGGTGGTGGCGCTCTTGCCGGTGCCGGTCGCACCGAGCAGCACGGTGTTGCGGTCGCCACGCCGGACCCGCCGCTCCAGGTCGTCGATGGCCGCCGGCTGGTCACCGGCGGGCTGGAATTCACTGACGACCTGGAAACGGCCGTCGAGCCGGGGAATGTCGAGCGCCATGACCTCAACGGTACGCCGCCGGTCCGACAGGTTCGGCCGACCAGAAGGCGGGTGACCAGCTTCGATATTCCCATTGTGTGCCACATGCCACCGGACTACCCTCTGCGTGTAGGCCGCTCGCGGCGGCCGACCGGTCCGGCGGCCCGGCCGACATCACGGCCGGCGGTCGCCCCCGGCACGGTGGTCGCAGCACCCGGTTGCCTGGCGTGCGCACCCGACGTGGTCGCGCCAGAGGCGCACCGGCCGCCGCGAGCGCCCTGCTCGTCACTCCGTGCACCTCCGGCCGTTCAACAACGCGTGGAAGCATCCCGAGCCCGGGCCTCCCGTCCGGATCCCACGGACGTGCCCCTGACCGCCCGCAGCGGCCCGAGTCGCGCCCTGCCCGCCGTCGCGGTGCCGCCGCCCGGCCCCGCGGGTGCCGGCCCCGACGACACCGGGCTGTTGCCGAAGGTCACCGCCCGGCGTCGGCGTAACCTGCTGGCGCTGCTCGGCCTGGTCGCGGTCCTGTCCGCCGCGGGACTGGTGCTCGGGTTGCTCAGCTGGGCGCCCGAACCGTCCGCGCCGCCCCGGGCGCTGACCCCCGTCGAGGCCGAGCGGCTGGCGGCGGTCCGGGTGACCAACTACCGCGACCTGCGCGCCGGGGTGCACGTGACGATCGGCACCGAGCAGTCCCGCATCGAACTGGTGGGCTGGGTGGACTGGTCCCGCCCGCTGCTCTACCTGGACGTCGGCGGTCCCGGTGCCGGCGCCGAACGCGGTCTGCTCCAGGCCACGCCCGCGGTGCTGGTGATCCGGCCCGACCCGTCGGCCGTGCCCACCGCCGCGCCGCCCCCGCTGGTGCCTCCCGCGGACCGCTGGCGACTGCACGAGCTGCCCGCCGGGCATGCCCTGGCGCCCGTGCTCAAGCTGCTCTTCGACCTCGCCGCCGATCGCCCGGACCCGGCCCCGCCGGCCGGGGCCCGCTGGGTGGCCCGCGAGACCTTCGCCGCCGGTCCGGTCGACGTACTACAGGCTCCCCTGCCGGGGTCGGCGACCATCGAGCCCGACCCGGACGACCGGCCGCGGTACTGGGTCGACGACGACGCCCGGGTGCACCGGATGGCCGTCCGGCTTCCCGGGTCGGGAGCGGTGAACGTCGACCTCAAGCGGACGGACCGACCGACCCTGCGCCCCATCGACGCCCTGGGCGGCCGGCCCGGTCTGCCCCGGGCGTTGACCGCCGCCGAGCGGACCCGGTTGGAGCGCCTCCCCGAGCGGCTGCGCGCCCGCCAGGGGGCCACGGTGACCCTCACCGCTCCGGTGCGGCGTGAGACGAACCTGCGTGGTGCGGGCTGGCTCAGCTGGACCCGCCGTACCGGCTACCTGGCGGTCACCGACCTCGGCGTGCCGGAACACCGGACGCTGCGCTGGCGGGACGCGGCCGGCGTGTCCCGCGCGCAGGTCCCGGCGACGGGCGACCCGGAGAAACCCGAGAAGCCACCGCTGCCGCCTCCGGCCGACGTCACGTGGAAGTCCGAACGGGCCGGCGCGGACGACGTCGGCGTGCTGGTGGACGCGGCGCTCACCGCCGGTCGCACAGCACCGCGTGGCACGGCCGTCCGGCTGCGGGAGGACACCGTGGCCGACCGTCCGGTCGACGTCGTCGAGCTGCGCGGAGGCCGGAACCTGCTCCGCTACTGGATCGACCGCGACGGTCTGCTCCGCCGGGTGGAGGTACGCACCGGTACGGCCACCTGGGCGCAGCTCGACCTTCAACCCGGGCGGGTGCCGACGCTGCCCGCCCCGAAACGCCCGGCCGGGTCGCCCGAGCGGCCGGCCGCCCACTCGTCGCGCTGAGGCTCCACCGCCGGTACGGTCAGGGCCGCCAGCCGGTCTGGGCGGCCCACTCCTCAGCGCGCAGGTACTCCTCGTCGAACCACGGGTCCCTGATGGTCGGGAAGTCGGCGCCGTCTGGGGCCGAGGCCGCCAGCTCCTGCTTGAACAGCAGATATTCGGCCCGCTGCCCCGGGTCGGCGCGCAGGTGGTCACGCATCAGCAGCGCGTACCGCCAGCCGGGTGAATCGGCCACGCGGACGTGCAGGTTCACCGCACGGCCCGGGTCCGCGCTGCCGTGCAGCCGCTTCTCCCACCGGCCGCTGCCGGCCGGGCGGGGGTCGTCCCACCAGTCGCCCGGCATCCGGGGGAACCCGGCGTCGGCCAGCCGCTGCGCGATCGTGCCGTCCGCCTCGGCGAGGGACGGCACGGTGAGCTGGACGTCGATGACGTCCCGCGCCGCGAGACCGGGAACCGCCGTCGGCCCGATGTGATCGATCCGCATATCGGCCGGGCCGAGCGCGTGGCGGATCCGGGCGGCCAAGCGCGCGTACTGCTGCGGCCACGTCGGGTCGTACTCGCCCAGCTGCACCTGCCGCGGCCGGGCCACCCGCCGCTCACGCACGTTGCGTTCATAGGGCAGCAGCCGGTCGTGCCAGAGCGCGTCGACCGCCGCGTACAGCTCGGCCAGGCTGCCGTCGTTGCTGAGCAGCGCGTCGGCCGCGGCGCGCCGGCGGGCGTCGTCGGCCTGCGCGGCGATCCGCCGCTCGGCCTCCGCGCGATCCATCCCCCGGTCGCGGGCCAGCCGCTCCAACCGGACGGACACGGCCGTCTCCACCACGATCACCAGGTGGTACGTGGGCACGAGCCCCACCTCGACCAGGAGCGGCACGTCGTTGACCACTACCGCGTCGGGTGCCGCCGCGGCGGCGAGCTCGGCGGTCCGGGCGCGTACCCGGGGGTGCGTGATCGCCTCCAACCGGCGCCGGGCGGCTTCGTCGGCGAAGACGACGGCGCCCAGCGCGGCCCGGTCGAGGCTGCCGTCAGCGGCCAGTACCCGCGGCGAGAAGACCTCGACGATCTCGGCGAGCCCCGGGGTGCCCGGGGCGACCACCTCCCGCGCTATACGGTCGGCGTCGATCAGCACCGCGCCCCGCTCGGCGAGACGCGCCGACACGACGCTCTTACCCGATCCGATTCCCCCGGTCAGCCCTGCCATCAGCACGGTCCCCAGTCAACCTGATCACGTCCGTCGCACCAAACGACCCCCGCCACCGCGCGGGCACCGGGTGTGTTCCCACCGCTCCGTCGGTGGCGAGGATGATCCACTCGCGGTCATGGAGGTCGGGGTGTCCGGCTGTGACGGATACCCCGACTTCAGGGATGTCGAGTCGATCAAACCGGCGAGTCCGGGTCGTTCCGCGTCCCCAGCGGACCGCGGGCAGGGCGAGCCGGCGGGGGCACGGAGACGGCGCGGCGCGGACGCGGACACGCCGCGGACGCGGAGACAACGCCGCGCGGACACGGCGCGGCGCGGACACGGCGCGGACGGCGCGCGGGCGCGGAGATGGCGAAGGCCCCGCCCTCGACGATCCGGAGATCGTCGAGGGCGGGGCCTGTGGTCGTCGGCGTCAGAGGCGCCGAGTCGAACCTGCCGTGCGGGTCACTTGCCGCCGGCGAGCTTCTCCCGCAGGGCGGCGAGAGCCTCGTCGGTGGCCAGGGTGCCGGCCGGCTCCTCCTGGCGGCTCGGGGCCGCGCTGGTGGAGGTGGCGCCGGTGACCGCCGGAGCCGGGTTGGCAGCGGCCTCGGCCTCGGCGGCGCGGGAGTTCTGCACCTGCTTCTGGTGCGCCTCCCAGCGCTGGCGAGCCTCGGCGTACTGGTTCTCCCATGTCTCGCGCTGCTTGTCGTACCCCTCGAGCCACTCGCCCGTCTCCGGGTCGAAGCCCTCCGGGTAGATGTAGTTGCCCTCGGCGTCGTAGGTCGCGGCCATGCCGTAGAGGGTCGGGTCGAAGTGCTCCTCGCCCTCGACGAAGCCCTCGTTGGCCTGCTTGAGCGACAGCGAGATCCGGCGGCGCTCCAGGTCGATGTCGATGACCTTGACCATGACCTCGGAGCCGACCTGGACGACCTGCTCCGGGATCTCCACGTGGCGCTCGGCCAGCTCGGAGATGTGGACCAGGCCCTCGATGCCGTCGTCGACGCGGACGAACGCACCGAACGGCACCAGCTTGGTGACCTTACCCGGCACGATCTGCTGGATCGCGTGGGTGCGGGCGAACTGACGCCACGGGTCCTCCTGGGTCGCCTTCAGCGACAGCGAGACCCGCTCGCGGTCCAAGTCGACGTCCAGGACCTCGACCTCGACCTCCTGGCCCACCTCGACGACCTCGGACGGGTGGTCGATGTGCTTCCAGGAGAGCTCGGAGACGTGCACCAGACCGTCCACGCCGCCGAGGTCGACGAACGCGCCGAAGTTGACGATCGAGGACACGACGCCCTTGCGGACCTGGCCCTTCTGAAGCTTGTTGAGGAACTCGGTGCGCACCTCGGACTGGGTCTGCTCGAGCCAGGCCCGGCGGGACAGAACCACGTTGTTGCGGTTCTTGTCCAGCTCGATGATCTTGGCCTCGAGCTCGCGGCCGACGTACGGCTGCAGGTCACGCACCCGCCGCATCTCGACCAGGGAGGCGGGAAGGAAGCCGCGCAGGCCGATGTCGAGGATGAGGCCACCCTTGACCACCTCGATGACCGAACCGCGGACGACGCCGTCCTCGTCCTTGATCTTCTCGATCGTGCCCCAGGCCCGCTCGTACTGCGCCCGCTTCTTCGAGAGGATCAGGCGACCCTCCTTGTCCTCCTTCTGAAGGACGAGGGCCTCGATGTGGTCACCGACCGACACGACCTCGGCCGGGTCCACGTCGTGCTTGATCGACAGCTCCCGAGAGGGAATGACACCCTCGGTCTTGTAGCCGATGTCGAGCAGGACCTCGTCCCGATCGACCTTGACGACGGTGCCTTCGACAATGTCGCCGTCGTTGAAGTACTTGATGGTCTCGTCGATCGCGGCGAGGAAAGCCTCCTCAGAGCCGAGGTCGTCGACGGTGACCTTGGTGGCGCTCGAGGGAGCCTCGATGCTGCTCGTCATGTGGGCGGTTGCTCCGGTCGGATGGGATGTCACAGCAGGCTGGTGTCGCGGTGACCCGGTCGCGCCAGCGGACCCGTCGCTTGGCACACCGATCGATTGCCAGATGCGATGATGTGGCGCCGTCAGTGGCCTCGTCGACCGCGCACCTGCTCCCTGCCGAGGTGCACGATCCGCGAGCGCATCGTCAAGCCTACCTTGCGCATTACCACAGCGTGCAAGCCCTCCCGCCCGGCTCATCGCCTCGTGAGCTGCGAAAGCCGAGAAATCGGCCCGAATCCGTCACGGTTGTCTCCTGCGTCACACCCGTCACGGCGGTACCGCAGCCCACGCGGCCCCCGGGTCCGCCGGTCCGCGCCGCCACCCCGGCCCGGGTCGGCCCGGCGCGGGCCCGGGCACCCACCCGGCCACCCGGCGAGGCGAGGCCCTAGCGTGAGCGGATGGACGACGACAGCCGGGTGACCCGGCGCCGGGTCGGCGACGCCGAGGCCCGTGTGGCAAGCCGCCGCTGGTGGGACGAGGACGCCGACGACTACCAGGCCGAGCACGGGGCGTTCCTCGGCGACGTGGACTTCGTCTGGTGCCCGGAGGGAGTGCGCGAGGCGGACGTACACCTCCTCGGCGACCTGGCCGGGCGCCGGATCCTGGAGGTCGGTTGCGGCGCGGCTGCGGCCTCCCGGTGGCTGGCCACCCAGGGCGCCCGCCCGGTCGCCATGGACCTCTCCGCGGGCATGCTGCGCCACGCCGCGCAGGCCGCCGAACGCACCGGCGTACGCGTGCCGCTCGTGCAGGCCGACGCGCTCGCCCTGCCCTTCGCCGACGCGGCGTTCGACACCGCGTGCACGGCGTTCGGGGCGGTCCCGTTCGTGGCCGACTCGGCGGCCCTGATGCGGGAGGTGTACCGGGTGCTGCGGCCCGGCGCCCGTTGGGTCTTCTCGGTCACCCACCCGATGCGGTGGATCTTCCTCGACGACCCGGGCGAGGGCGGCCTGCGGGCCGTGCACTCCTACTTCGACCGCCGGCCGTACGTGGAGCAGGACGACTCGGGCACCGCCACCTACGTCGAGCAGCACCGCACCCTCGGCGACCGGGTCCGGGAACTGGTCGGTGCGGGATTCCGCCTGGTCGACCTCGTGGAGCCGGAGTGGCCCCAGGGGCACGAGGGGATCTGGGGGCAGTGGAGCCCGCTGCGTGGCCGGCTCTTTCCCGGCACCGCGATCTTCGTGACCGAGAAACCCGCGTGACCAGGTCGTCGCACCCGGAGTCCGGCCCACGGAACATCGACGGAGTCACGCTGTGCCGGTGAGCGCCGAGCCGATCGCGACACCACCTGGCCCCTGGTGTCCGGACCCGGTCCGGCAGCAGCGTGCCGACTACACGCTGGAGGACCTGCTCCACCTGCCGGACGACGCCCCCCGCGTCGAACTCGTCGACGGAGTAATCCAGGTGACACCCTCCCCCACCCTCGGCCAACAGGACATCTCACTCCTGCTGGCCCGCTGGCTACTCCAGCACGCGCCCACCGAACTGCGGGTGTCCCAGGCCGTCGGCGTCGCCCTCAGCTCCAACACCAGCCGACAGCCGGATGTCGTTCTACGCCGTGCCGATCTCCCTCGGGGCCAGTCCCTGCTGCGGGCCGAGGACGTCGTGCTCGCGGTAGAGATCGTCTCCCCCGGCACCCGGCGGATCGACCGGTTCGCCAAACCCGGCGAGTACGCCGCCAGCGGCATCCCCTTCTACTGGCGCATCGAGCAGGATCCGGTACACCTGTACGCATACCGCCGGGGTGACCGGATCGGCCCGGGCGGGGAGCGGCAGTACGAGCTGGTCGCCGACAGCGCCGAGCTGATCGAGCTTTCCGAGCCGTTCGAGATCAAACTGTCGATCGCCGAGATCACCCCCTGACCGGCGTCGTTTCCGCCGGCCGCCCCCGGGTAACCGGACGGCATGGCCGAGAAGAGGGATTTCCGCGAGGGCGACCACGTCTCCTGGGCCAGTCACAGCGGCCGGGCGTACGGCGTGGTCAAGGAGAAGCTGGTCGACCGGACACACGTACGCGGGCACACCGTGAACGCCTCCGAGGAGGAGCCGCAGTACCGGATCCGTAACGACGACTCGGGCCGGGACGTCGCCCACCGTCCGGAGGTGCTGCGCCATGAGCCGCGGTGACGACGGCCGCGACACCTACCGGGAGTTCACCGAGGCGGTGAACATGAAGCCCGGCGAGCTGTCGAAATGGCTGGAGACCGACGAGTCCAAGCATGTCGGCTGGCGGAAGAAGGGCCCGAAGGCCGGCGAGTCGGTGGGTCACGAGTCCGGCCGCCGGATCCTCGACCTGCTGCGCCGCAAGCGCGCCGAACTCTCCGAATCCGACTTCCGGCACATGCGCAAGGTCGTCGGCTACGTGCGCCGGCACATGGCCCAACGCCCATCGGGCGACGTCCGTGACACCAAGTGGCGCTTCTCGCTCATGAACTGGGGACACGACCCGCTCAAGGCGCCGCTGCCGCCGCCCGGCGGGCCGTCCCGGCGCGCGCTCGAACGCCGCGGCGCCCCACCGAAGAACCGGCGGGGTGCGGGACGGCAACCCGCGGAGCGCCGACCGACCCGCCGGACGAGCTGACGACCCACCGGCGAAGCTGACGGCCTGCCAGACGGGCTGACGGCGCACAGGACGAGCCGACGGTCTTCGGATGGGCCGACGGCCTACCGGACGAGCCGACGGCGCACAGGACGAGCCGACGGCCTACCGGCAGGCCCGGCGAGGGCGTGACCCCCGGCCCGCCGTTCTCCGCGCAGCCGACGGCCGACCGGCCTGGCCTGCCCGCCACGACACAACCGGCGCGGCGGGGCCGGATCAGTGGTCGGCGCTGTTCCAGTCGCGGCCCTCGCCGACGGAGACCTCCAGCGGCACCGCCAGCGGGTGCGCCGCACCCATCTCGCGGCGGACCAGTTCCTCCAGCGCCGGCCGCTCGCCCGGGGCCACCTCGAAGACCAGCTCGTCGTGCACCTGGAGCAGCATCCGGGAACCCAGCCCGGCCTCGCGCAACGCGGTGTCGACCCGCAGCATCGCGACCTTGATGATGTCGGCCGCGGAGCCCTGGATCGGGGCGTTGAGCGCCATCCGCTCGGCGATCTCCCGGCGCTGCCGATTGTCGCTGACCAGGTCGGGCAGGTAGCGGCGGCGGCCAAGGATCGTCGAGGTGTAGCCGTCGTGCCGGGCGCGGGCGACGACCTCCTGGAGGTAGTCGCGGACTCCGCCGAAGCCGGCGAAGTAGTTCTCCATGAGGCCGCGCGCCTCCTCGGTGCTGATCCCGAGTTGCTGGGAGAGGCCGAAGGCGCTCAGCCCGTACGCCAGGCCGTAGTTCATCGCCTTGATCTTGCGGCGCTGGTCGGGTGTGACCTCGGCGAGCGGCACCTCGAACACCGACGACGCCGTCGCGGCGTGGAAGTCGGCGCCGGAGTTGAACGCGTCGATCAACGCGTCGTCCGAGGAGAGGTGCGCCATGATCCGCATCTCGATCTGGCTGTAGTCGGCGGTGAGAAGGCAGTCGTAGCCCTCCCCGACCACGAACGCCCGGCGGATCCGCCGACCCTCCTCGGTACGGATCGGGATGTTCTGCAGGTTCGGTTCAGTCGACGAGAGCCGCCCGGTGGCCGCCACCGTCTGGTTGAAGGTGGTGTGGATCCGGCCGTCGTCGGAGACCGACTTGAGCAGGCCGTCCACGGTCGACTTCAGCTTGGCCACGTCCCGGTGGCGCAGCAGGTGGGCCAGAACCGGGTGTGGGTTCTGCGCGTAGAGCCACTGCAACGCGTCGGCGTCGGTCGTGTAACCGGTCTTGATCTTCTTGGTCTTCGGCAGGCCCAGCTCGCCGAAGAGGATCTCCTGCAGCTGCTTGGGCGAGCCGAGGTTGAACTCCCGCCCGACCGCCTCGTACGCACCCTGCGCGGCGGCCTTCACCTCGGCCGCGAAGTGCGCCTCCAGCTCGGAGAGGTAGTCCGTGTCGGCGGCGATGCCGGTGCGTTCCATGGTGGCGAGCACCCGCATGAGCGGCAGCTCCACCCCGGCCATCAGCCGGGCGGACTGCTCGCCGTCGCGGGACAGCTCCGCGTCGATCGCGTCGGCCAGATCGAGGGTGGCGCGCGCCTGGAGCATGAGGTTCTGCTCGGCCTCGCCGTCGTTGCCCAGCCCCTCCAGGGTCAGCTGGCCGGTCTCCGGGGCGTCGACCCGCAGTTCCCGGTGCAGGTAGCGCAGCGCCAGGTCGGTCAGGTCGTACGAGCGCTGGTCGGGACGGGCCAGGTAGGCGGCGATCTGGGTGTCGCGGGCGATGCCCTCCAGCGGCCAGCCGTGCGCGGCGAGGGCGAGCACAACGGGCTTGCTGTCGTGCAGCACCTTCGGCCGTTGCCCATCGACGAGCCAGCCGGCCAGCGCCGTCTCGTCCGCGGGGTCGAGGCGGGCCGGGTCGAACCAGACGCCCGCGCCGGCCGCGGTGGCCAGCGCCATGCCCAGCACGGACGCGGTGTGCCGGCGGTTCGGGCCGGTGTCGAGCTTGGCCGCCATGCCCACGGGGGTGCCCGCCGAGCCGTGCGTGCCGAGCCACTCGCTGAGCGCACCCGGCTCGGTGAGCACCTCGCCGGCCAGCTCGAAGCCGGCCTCCGCCTCCGGCTCCACCGCCTCGAGGTACTGGTAGAGCCGATCGCGCAGGATGCGGAACTCCAGGGTGTCGAAGACCTGGTGCACGGCCTCCCGGTCCCAGCCGGGCCAGCGGGCGTCCTCGGGACGCAGCGGCAGCTCCAGGTCGGAGACCAGGCAGTTGATCTCATAGTTGCGGATCACGTCGGCGAGACGCTCACGCAGGCTGTCGCCGGCCTTGCCCTTGATCTCGTCGGCGCGGGCGACGACCCCCTCGACCCCGCCGTAGGCGGTGATCCACTTGGCGGCGGTCTTCGGGCCGACACCGGGCACGCCCGGCAGGTTGTCGCTGGTCTCGCCGACCAGGGCGGCCAGGTCGCGGTAGCGCTCCGGGGGCACGCCGTACTTCGCCTCGATCGCGGCCGGGTCCATCCGGGCCAGGTCGGAGACGCCCTTACGGGGGTAGAGCACCGTGACGTTCTCGCCGACCAGCTGGAAGGCGTCCCGGTCACCGCTGGTGATCAACACGGACATGCCCTGGTCGCGGGCCTGACAGGCGAGGGTGGCGATGACGTCGTCGGCCTCGTAGCCCTCCATCTCCACCACCGGGATACGTAGCGCCGCGAGGACCTCCTTGACCAGGCTCACCTGGCCCTTGAAGTCGGTCGGGGTCTCGCTGCGGCCGGCCTTGTACTCCGCGTACTTCTCGGTGCGGAACGAGCGGCGGGACACGTCGAAGGCCACGACGATGTGGGTCGGCTGCTCGTCGCGCAGCACGTTGATCAGCATGGAGGTGAAGCCGTACACCGCGTTGGTCGGCTGCCCGGTCGTTGTGGAGAAGTTTTCCACCGGCAGGGCGAAGAAAGCCCGGTATGCCAGGGAGTGTCCGTCGACGAGGAGCAGGCGCGGCGCGGTAGCTGTCACGGCAGCGACTCTAGCCGGGACCTACGACCAAACGGCAGCGACGTGGCGGGCGACGCCTCGTCGCGGCCCGACGACGCGGCGTCATCCCGCGCACCCGTGCTCTCCGCTCTCCGCGGGAGCGTCCGCGTGCGACGGGGCAGAGAGCCGCGACCGTGGCACGCCGGACCGGTGGACGGGGACGCCCTTCACGGACGTCCCCGCCAGGTCACAGCACCTTGGCCAGGAACGCCTTCGTGCGGTCGTGCTGCGGGTTCGCGATGACCTCGCGCGGGTTGCCCTGCTCGACCACGACGCCGCCGTCCATGAAGACCAGCGAATCGCCGACCTCGCGGGCGAAGCCGATCTCGTGGGTGACCACGATCATCGTCATGCCGTCACGGGCCAGGTCCTTCATGACGTCCAGCACCTCGCCGACCAGCTCGGGGTCGAGCGCGCTGGTCGGCTCGTCGAAGAGCATCAGCTTCGGCTGCATCGCCAGGGCCCGGGCGATCGCCACCCGCTGCTGCTGGCCGCCGGAGAGCTGCCCCGGGTAGTTGCCCATCTTGTCGCCCAGGCCGACCCGGGCCAGCAGTGCTTCGGCCCGCTCCCGGGCCGCGGCCTTCGACTCCCGCTTGACCCGCACCGGCGCCTCGATCACGTTCTCCAGGGCCGTCATGTGCGGGAAGAGGTTGAACCGCTGGAACACCATGCCGATCGAGCGGCGCTGCGCGGCGACCTCCTTCTGGCGCAGCTCGTGCAGCTTGCCACCGTGCTCCCGGTAACCGATCAGCTCGCCGTCCACCCGGATCCGGCCGGCGTTGATCTTCTCCAGGTGGTTGATGCAGCGCAGGAAGGTCGACTTGCCGGAACCGGAGGGCCCGAGCAGGCAGCAGACCTCGCCACTGCGCACCTCGAGGTCGATGCCCTTGAGCACCTCGAGGTGGCCGAACGACTTGTGCACCTGCTCGGCCTGGACCATCAGGCCCGACTCGGCGGCCTGCGCACCCGTCTGGGCGGGAACAGTCAACTCGCTCATCAGGCTCCCGCCGTCCCCTGGCCGCCGCCGCCCTGCTCGGCCGTGATGGTGCGTAGCCGCAGCCGGGCCCGCTCGCTGCGCCCGTAGCCCTTGCTGAAGTGCCGTTCAAGGAAGTGCTGCCCGACCAGCAGGATGCTGGTCAGGAAGAGGTACCAGAGAACGGCCGCGACGTACATCGGGAAGATCTGGAACGTCCGCTTGCCCACCGCGTCGAGCTGGAAGAACAGCTCGACGCTGTACGGCACGGCCAGCAGCAGCGACGTGTCCTTCAGCATCGCGATGGTCTCGTTGCCGGTCGGCGGGATGATGACCCGCATCGCCTGCGGCAGCACGACCCGGCGCAGGATCTGCCCACGGCTCATACCCAGCGCCGAGGCCGCCTCGCTCTGCCCGCCGTCCACCGACTGGATGCCGGCCCGCACGATCTCCGCCATGTAGGCCGCCTCGGAGAGCGCGAGACCGAGCAGCCCGGCCACGAAGCCGGTCAGCACGTCCCGGGACGTGAACCCGAAGGCCCGCAGCTCCAGGTTGTCGACCCCGAAAAGTTGACCGATCTGGGTGTCGAAGGGCACGCCGAACTCGACCCGGCTCCAGAGGATGCCCAGGTTGCCGCAGACGGCCAGCAGCACCAGCCGCGGCACGGCCCGGAAGACCCAGGTGTAGAGCCAGGAGACCACTCGCAGGATCGGATTGGTCGAGAGGCGCATGATCGCCACCACGACGCCCAGGGACACGCCGAGCACCATCGCGCAGACGGTCATCAGGACCGTTCCGCGCAGCATCCCCTCGATGATCGGCGGCCGGAACATGTTGTCGACCATGAACGACCACTTGAACTGTTCGTTCGTGACCAGTACATGGACAAACATCGCCGCCAGGACCGCCAGCACGGCGATCGCGACCCAGCGGCCGGGGTGCCGCACGGGCACGGCCTTGATCGGCTCCGGCCGTGCCCGTACGGTTGTCACTTCCTCGGATTCCATGTTGTTACGGGTTGATCGCGGGGTCCGTGATCGCGCCGTCCCCGACCTTCCACTTGTCGAGGATGGCCTGGTACGACCCGTCCGCGATCAGCGCCTTCGTCGCGTCCCGCACGGCCTCGGCGAACGCGACCTGGTCCTTGGCCACAACGTAGCCGTACGGGGCCGCCTCGTACATCTTGTCGAGCAGGTCCAACTGGCCCTCGGACTTCGTCACCGCGTACACCCCGACCGGGTAGTCGGCGAGCATCGCGTCGTCCTTGCCCGAGACCACGGCGGCCGTCGCGGCGTCCTGGCCCGGGAACTGCTCGACGGTGATGGCCGGTTTCCCGGCGTCGGTGCAGGCCTTCGAGCGCTTTTGGATGTCCTCGACCTGGACGGTGTCCTTCTGGACGGCGATCTTCTTGCCGCAGGCGTTGTCGATCGCGATGCCGGCCGGGTTGCCCGTCTTCGTCACCCACTGGGTGCCGACCTGGTAGTAGCTGACCATGTTGGCCTGCGCCTTGCGCTCGTCGTTGATCGTAAACGACGAGACGCCGACCTCGTACTTGCCCGAACCCACGCCAGTGATGATGTCCCCGAAGGGCGCCGACACGAACTCCGCCTTCAGCCCCAGCTTGCCGGCGACCGCGGTGAACAGCTCGACGTCGAAGCCGATGGCCGTCTTGCCGTCGGTGTCGAGGAACTCGGCCGGGGCGTAGGTCGTGTCACTTCCCACCACGATCTTGCCGTCCGCCTTGATCGCGTCGGGCACCTTCGCAGACAGCGCCGAGTCGGCCGTGGCGGTCACGGACGGGCCTCCGCCAGGCTGCTCGGTAGCTTCCTTCTCGCCGCATCCGGCGATCGACAGGGCCAGCAGCGCGGCGCCGGTGACCCCGACGGCCGCCCGGCGCCGACCGGTGATGTTGAACATGACGTGCACTCCTTGGATGAGGGGTGGCGGCCGGTCAAGCGACGCCGAGGTAGGCGTCCTTGACCGACGGGTCGTGCAGCAGTTCCTCGCCGGTGCCGCTCTTGACGATCCGGCCGGTCTCCAGCACATACGCCCGGTGCGCCCGGGCCAGCGCCTGCTGGGCGTTCTGCTCGACCAGCAGGACGGTGGTGCCCTGCTCGTTGATCTCGGTAATGATGGTGAAGATCTGCTGGATGAGCATCGGAGCCAGCCCCATCGATGGCTCATCGAGCAGCAGCAGCTTCGGCCGGCTCATCAGCGCCCTACCGACGGCCAGCATCTGCTGCTCACCGCCGGAGAGCGTACCGCCCTGCTGCTTACGCCGTTCCGCCAGGCGTGGGAACAGATTCAACACCCGGTCGAGGTCCTGGGCGATACCCGCCCGGTCCCGCCGGGTGTAGGCCCCCATGTCCAGGTTCTCCAGCACCGTCATGCCCGGGAAGATGCCCCGGCCCTCCGGGGCCTGGCACAGCCCCCGGCGCACCCGCAGGTCCGCCCGGAGTTTGGTGATGTCCTCACCGTCGAACCGGATCCGGCCGCTGGCGACCGGCCGGATCCCGGAGATCGCGCGCATGGTGGTCGACTTGCCGGCGCCGTTGGCGCCGATCAGGGCGACGATCTCGCCCTCGTCCACCTGCAGGCTGATGCCGTGCAGCGCCTGGATCCGCCCGTAGAGCAGGCTCACATCATCGATCTCAAGCAGCATCGTCCGGCACCCCCAGGTAGGCGGCGATCACCTTCGGGTTCTCCCGAACCTCCGCCGGCAGCCCTTCCGCGATCTTCTTTCCGAATTCCAGGACCGCGATCCGGTCGGTGACACCCATGACCAGCTTCATGTCGTGCTCGATCAGCAGCACGGTGGTGCCCCGGTCACGGATCTTCCGGATGAGCTGCAGCAGCTCCTCCTTCTCCGCCGGGTTGAAGCCGGCCGCCGGCTCGTCCAGGCACAGCAGCACCGGATCGGTGGCCAGCGCCCGGGCGATCTCCAGCCGGCGCTGCTCGCCGTACGAGAGATTGCGGGCCGTCTCGTGCATCCGCCCGGCGATCCCGACGAAGTCGAGCAGCTCGCGGGCCTTCTCAATCCCGTCCCGCTCCTCCCGCCAGTGCCGGGGCAGCCGGAACAACGCGGAGATCACGCTGGTCTTGTGGTGCGCGTCCGCGCCCACCTGCACGTTCTCCAGCGCGCTCATCTCGGGGAACAGCCGGATGTTCTGGAAGGTGCGGGCCATGCCCATCCGGGTGATCTGGTGCCGCTTCTTGCCGTTGATCCGCTCACCGCGGAACCGGATCTCCCCCTCGGTCGGGCGGTAGATGCCGGTCATCGCGTTGAAGCAGGTCGTCTTGCCGGCGCCGTTGGGCCCGATCAGCCCGAAGATTTCACCCTTGTAAAGGGTGAAGTTCACGTCGTTGAGCGCGACGACGCCACCGAAACGGAGCGTGACGTGGTCGACCTCGAGCAGCGGCTCACGGTCCGCGTCGACCGACGCGGTCCGCTGCGCGGGAACGCTCTGTACCGTCTCAGCCACCGACGGTCACCTCCTTGCGCCGGTCCTTGAACTCTGCCGCTCTACGCCGGTTGGCGATCAGGCCCTGCGGTCGGTAGATCATCATGACGATCAGGCACAGGCCGAAGAACATGAACCGGTACTCGTACAGCTCGATGCCGAACAGCTCCACACCCCGGAACCGTTCGATCAGGTAGTAGGAGAGACCGCCGCCGACGATGGCCCCGAGGATGTTGCCGGAACCGCCGAGGATCACCGCCGCCAGGATGATGATCGAGTTCAGCAGCTCGAAGCTCTGGTTGTTGACGAAGTTCTGCTTACCGGCGAACAACACCCCGGCCAGGCCACCGATGGCGGCACCGGAGGCGAACGCCCACAGCTTGAACTTGAACGTCGGCACACCCATCAGCTGTGCCGCGTCCTCATCCTCGCGGATGGAGATCCAGGCCCGGCCGACCCGGCTGCGGGTCAGGTTCCGCACGCCGAGCACCACCAGGATGATCAAGGTGAGGACCAGCCAGTAGTACGGCCGAGCATCCAGCACGCCGAAGATCGGCGTCCCGTCGCCGTGCTCGCCCGGCGGGTGCGGAATCTGGTTGAAGCCGCGCTGGCCCCGCAGGAACCCCGCGCTGGTCGCCGTCAGCCGGATCATCTCGGCGAAGCCCAGCGTCACGATCGCCAGGTAGTCGCCGCGCAACCGCAGCGTCGGCAGACCCAGCAGCACCCCCGACACCATCGCCAGGGCGACCCCGATCGGCAGCACTGTCAGCCACGGCCACACCGTCTTGAGGTCGCTGCTGGGCGAGGTCAGCACCGCCACCGTGTAGGCGCCGACGGCGAAGAAGCCGAAGTAGCCCAGGTCGAGCAGGCCGGCGAAGCCGACCACGATGTTGAGGCCCACGGCCAGCAACACGTAGATCGACATCATGAACAGCACCTGGCCGAAGTTGGACCCGGTGGTCGGGATCGGCCCGAGCCACTGGTAGAACTCCCTGTTCGGCAGCGCATAGAAGAACGCGATCACCGCGGCCAGCAGCACCCAGCGCACCCATCGTGGCGCGCCCCGCCACCGCTCACCAGCCGCCTCGCGGCCGGCGCGCACCCTCTCCAGGACGGTCGTCATGCCCGTGCCCTCCCCAGCGATTCGCCCAGCAGGCCGGTCGGCCGGAACATCAGCAGCACGACCAGCACCACGAAGGCGGTCAGGTCCTTCCACTGCGCACCGAACAGGCCCGAGGCGTAGTTCTCGGTCAGGCCGAGCAGCAGGCCGCCGAGCAACGCGCCGCGCAGGTTGCCGATGCCGCCGAGCACCGCGGCGGTGAACGCCTTGAGCCCCAGGAGGAACCCGACGCTGTAGGCCAGGGCGCCGATCCGCACGTTGTACAGCACGCCCGCCACGCCGGCCATCAGGCCACCGGCGATGAAGACCATCATGATGATCCGGTCCTTGTTCACACCCATCAGCGCCGCGGTGTTCGGGTCCTGGGACACCGCCCGGATCCCACGACCGATCCGGCTGCGGTTGATGAACTGGTCCAGCGCGACCATCATCAGCAGCGCCGAACCGATGATCAGCAACTCCACCCAGCCGATCTCCACGTTGCCGATCCGGAACAGGGGCTCGGACGGCACCACCGCCGGCGCGCCCCGCGACAACCGCCGGGTGTAGACGCCGAACGCCTCCGAGATGACGATCGACGCGCCGATCGCCGTGATCAGGAAGGCCAGGGGCGGGGCGTTGCGCTTACGGAGCGGTCGGTAGGCCACCCGTTCGATCACGGTCGCGACCGTCGCCGAGGCCAGCGCCGCCACCAGCATCGCGACCAGCAGGTAGAACACAATCGAACCGACGCCGGAGACCCGGGAGTTTCCGGTCAGGCCGAACGCGGCCCAGGTGAACAGCGCGGCGTACGCGCCAGAGATGAAGACCTCGGAGTGGGCGAAGTTGATGAGCCTCAAGACACCGTAGACCAGTGTGTAACCGAGCGCGACCAAGGCGTAGATCGCTCCCACGGTCAGCCCGGTCGTCGTGAGCTCTCCAAAGTTGGAGATCAAGCCGTCGACGTTCAAGAAGGGTGCTCCAGGGAACTTGAAGAGAAGCCGGGGTGCGGCCGGGATGGTGCTCCCGACCGCACCCGCAGCGATTACCTGGCGATCAAAACCGCTCTGGCACTACGTCAGCGGTACCCGCTTCACCGGCACGATCTGGCCCTTCTCGACCTTGTAGGCCCAGATCTGGACCGCCGACGGGTCCAGCTCGCCGGTCTCGGTGAACTTGTACGAGCCGACGACACCCTCACCGGTGTAGCCCTTCACGAACGCCAGCATGTCGGCACGGGTGTTCTTGCCCGCCTTGATGCCGGCCAGCAGGATGTTCGCCGCGTCGTAGGCGTTGTCGCTGTAGGTACCCGGGTCCGTGCCGTACATCGCCTTGTAGTCCGCGGCGAAGGTGCCCTTCACCTCGGCCGGCGGCAGGCAGGGGCAGGTGAAGATGGTGCCCTCGGCGGCCGCATCGCTCGCGCCGTCGATGAAGGCCGGGTCCTTCATGCCGTCGGCCCCGATCAGCGTGGCCGTGACACCCGCGTTGGTCAGCGCCTTGCGGATCAGGCCACCCTCGGTGTAGTAGCCACCGAAGAAGATCGCCGTGGCGCCGGAGGACTTCACCTTGGTCACGGTGCCGGAGAACTCGGTCTGCTTGCCGCCGCCCTGCACCTTGTCCGTGCCGATGACCGCGCTGCCGAGCGCCTTCTTGACCTCGTCGGCCAGGCCCGCGCCGTACGCCGACTGGTCGTCGATCACGAAGACCTTGTCGGCCTTCAGCTCGTCCTTGATGTACTTGGCCGCCGCCGGGCCCTGCGCGTTGTCGTTACCGACCGAGCGGAAGAACGTCTTCCAGCCCTGGTCGCTCAGGCTCGGCCGGGTCGCGGACGCGGTGATGTGCACCAGGCCCGCCTCCGAGAAGAGCGGGTTGGCCGCCTCCGACTCACCGGAGAACGCCGGCCCGACGACCCCGAGCACCTTCTCGTCGTCGATGGCCTGCTGGGCAAGCTGCGGCGCCTGGTCCGGGCTGCCCTGCGAGTCCAGCGGAAGCAGCGTGACCTCGCAGTCCTTGTTCTCCTTGTTGTACTTGTCAAGGGCGAGTTTCACGCCGTTGTTCTCGTTGATGCCCAGCGCCGCGTCGGAGCCGGTCAATGCCCCGAAGAACACAATCTTGAAACCACACGCGTCACCGGACGCCTCGCTGCCGCTGTCGCTCTTGCACGCCGCGGCACCACCCACGGCGAGCGCCAATGCGGCGACACCGCCGAGCACCCGTACGAGCTTCTGCCTCAAGGCCCGAACCCTCCTCCGTCCCATGGTTCGAACCACCCGCTGGCCATTGGCCCTTGCGGAGCGTACGAACCCGACCGTCGTCTCCGGTCTGGGGCCGGACGTTATCCCACCGTGAAGCGGTGGCGTAAGTCTTGAGCGACCGGGTTGACCGAACCGTTACACGGCGTGGCGGATCGGAAACGATCGCTGTAAGAACATCCCCATCAGACGTTCCAGCGCCTCAATTCCACGTGCTGAGAAGGGATCCATCCCCGTCGGCGCTGCGCAGCGCCGAACCCGACGCCCGCCAGGCGTGCGACCCACGCCCGCCATCGGCCATCAACAGCAGTCGCTCCCCTTGGGCGAACCGACGGCCAGTCGACCCGCGCGGTCCGGCCACCACCCGGGACGCGCTCACCGCCCGCGGCCCGCCGAACCGTTCGAACAGCGCAGGCGCCTCCCGGACCACCCGGTCAGCGCCCTCGATCCAGCTGCCGATACGGGGATCGCCGTGCGCGCCACCGCTCACCCCCCCCCGAGCGCTGAAAACCGGGCGGCGCGGCACGCGGCGGCATGGAGCAGCTGCTGCCGGCCGTAGCAGCTCAACGGCACCAGCCGCGGCAGCGACCAGGTCACCCCGTCGACGCTCGACCAGACGGCCGGCCGGGTGGCACCACGCGTCAGCGACCGCCAACCCGGATCGACCGGTCGCGTCGGGCCGCCCCGCCCGCGCGCAGCCGGTGAGGAGCGCGGCGAGCAGACCGAGCACCACGGTGACCTGCCGGACGGACACGGATCCGATGTCATCGATCGGAAGGCGTCACCGCGGCCCGGCCGACACGGCGCCCGGGCGTACCTCGATCAGGACGCCGGGCGCGGCGCCTCGCCGCCGGCGGTCTCGACGAGGATCCGCTCGGCGACCTCCTTCATGGTCATCCGGTGGTCCATCGCGGTCCGCTGGATCCACTTGAACGCCTGCGGCTCGGTCATCCCGTAGGTGGTCATCAGGGCGCCCTTGGCGCGCTCCACCGCCTTGCGCACCTCGAGGCGGTCGGTCAGCCCGGCCACCTCCGCCTCCAGGGCGGCGATCTCGGAGTAGCGGGAGAGCGCGATCTCCACCGCCGGCACCAGGTCGCTCTTCTGGAAAGGCTTCACGAGGTACGCCATCGCGCCGGCCGCCCGGGCCCGCTCCACCAGGTCCCGCTGGCTGAACGCGGTCAGGATGATCACCGGGGCGATCCGGGCGCCGGCGATCCGCTCGGCCGCCGCCAGCCCGTCCATGATCGGCATCTTGATGTCGAGGATCACCAGATCCGGCTTGAGTTCCTCGGCGAGCCGAACGGCAGTCTCGCCGTCCCCGGCCTCGCCCACCACCTCGTAGCCCTCTTCGACCAGCATCTCGGCGAGGTCCAGCCGGATGAGCGCCTCGTCCTCGGCGATCAGTACGCGCCTGCGCTCGGCATCCGTCTGCGTCTCGGCCACGAGCCCTACCCCCACCAGTCGCATCTCTGCACGGTTACCCACCCATGCTCTCGCAAGAGCCTAGTCGGGTACAGTGGGCCACGCCCCGCGCAGGGGTGACGCCGGGATGGAGGAATCGGCAGACTCGGATGCCTCAAAAGCATCTGCCCGAAAGGGCGTGCGGGTTCAAGTCCCGCTCCCGGCACTTCTGTCGTACAGCTGTTCGACGATGCTCGTATGCATCCCCCCGAACTACGCGCTCGAGCACGCGAGCAATACCTTGCCGGCCGAACGGTGGCGGAGGTCGCTCGCAGCTTCGATCTTCCCTACCCCACGGTCTGGCACTGGTGTAGGGACCGGCCAGATCCGAGGCCCCACGGCACGCAACGGCGATGCTTCCGATGTCGGGACGAGGTCGACAATCCGACAGATCCAAAAGCCTACGCCTACCTGCTCGGCCTCTATCTCGGCGACGGTCACCTGGTCACGAACGCGAAAGTGCCGGTGTTACGCATCTACTGCGCCGACGCCTGGCCGGATCTGATAGACGCGTGCGATCAGGCCATGAGGGCGGTGCTGGCCGGCTCCGTGCAGCGAATTCAGCAGAAAGGCTGCGTCGGCGTGCAGAGCTACGGCAAGCACTGGCCCTGCCTGATCCCCCAACACGGACCGGGTAAGAAGCACGAGCGGCAGATCCTCCTCGCCGACTGGCAACAGCGGATTCTTACCAATCACCCGGGCGAGTTCGTACGAGGGTTGTTCCACTCCGACGGCTGCCGAGTCAGCAACCGGGTGACTCGGCGCGGCCGGGCATACGTCTATCCGCGCTACATGTTCGTGAACGAGTCGACCGACATCATGGGGCTCTGCCAGTGGGCGCTGGACCTGCTGGGCGTCGCCTGGCGGATGAACCGCCGCAACTCGCTCTCGGTGGCCCGGCGGGACGCCGTCACCGCCCTCGACCGGCACGTCGGCCCCAAGTCGTAGGGGCGCTCGGCGACACGTCAGCGGCGGGTGCTGACCGGGCACGAACTGGTCCGCGTTCCGCGAGCCGTCAGCCGATCAGGGCCAGCGCCTGCTCCAGGTCGGCCCGCAGGTCCTCCGGGTCCTCGAGGCCGACCGAGATCCGCAGCAGTCCGTCGGCGGGCTTGGCGTCGCCGGTCACCGGGCGGTGGGTGAGCGAGGCGGGGTGCTGGATGAGGGTGTCCACCCCGCCGAGCGAGACCGCGTGGGTGATCAGTTGGCATGCCCCGGCGACGGTGGCGGCGGCGGGCGCGCCGCCGCGTACCTCGATGGCGAGCAGGCTGCTGGTGCCGTTCAGCTGCCGGCCGACGAGCCCGGCCGGGTCGTGCAGGGACGGGTGGTGCACCCGCTCGACGGCGGGGTGGCTGGCGAGCCAGCCGGCCAGTTTCTCGGCGGCTGCCTGTTGGGCGCGGACCCGGATGGGCAGGGTCTGGAGGCCACGGTGCAGCAGGTACGCGCCGAGCGGGTGGAGGATCGCGCCGGTGACCGCGCGGACCTGCCGGAGCCGGGCGGCCCAGCCGGCGTCGCAGGCGACGACTCCGGCGAGGACGTCGCCGTGCCCGCCGATGCTCTTGGTGGCGCTGTGCAGGACGAGGGTGGCGCCGTGCTGGGCGGGCCGCTGGAGCACGGGGGTGGCGACGGTGTTGTCCACGAGGAGGGGGACGTCGCCGGCGGCGTCAGCGAGTTGGGCGATGTCGACGAGGTCGCAGGTGGGATTGGCCGGAGTTTCGACGACGACGAGCGCGGTGTCGGGCCGTATGGCGGCGGCGACCTCGTCGGGGCGGGCCCAGGTGACGGTGGTGCCGAGGAGGCCGGTGGCGAGGACGTGGTCGGTGCCGCCGTACAGGGGGCGGACGGCGACGACGTGCCGGTGGCCGTCGCGGGTCGCGGCGAGCAGGGTGGCGCTGAGTGCGGCCATGCCGCTGGCGAAGGCGACGGCCGCGGCGGTGCCTTCGAGGTCGGCGAGCGCGGTCTCGAAGCGGGCCACGGTGGGGTTCCAGAGCCGCTGGTAGACGGGGCTGTCACCGGCTTCGGGCGTGCCGCCGGTGGCGAGCTTCTCGTAGGCGTCACCGCCTGCCGAGACGGACGGCAGCGGGTTGGTGGTGGAGAGATCGATGGGCGGCACGTGGACGCCGAGCGCGTTCAGGTCGTCGCGGCCGGCGTGCACGGCTCGGGTGTCCACGGTCGTCATGGCGACAGCGTCGAACATAAGGCTGATGCCACGCAACAGTTCCGAATATAATTCTGTGAGGGCTGTTGGAATGTGGTTTGGGTTCGGTGGAAGATGTCGGCATGACGTCTGCTCCGAATGATGTGCGGCAGTTTTCGGCCCTTGACGACGTGGACCGCGCGATTCTCGGCGAGTTGGCCGCCGACGGGCGGCTGCCGAACAACGCGCTCGCCGAGCGGGTCGGGGTTGCCCCGTCGACGTGTCTCGCGCGGACTCGGGCGTTGCGGGAGAGCGGCGCGATCCGCGGGTTCCACGCCGAGGTCGACCCGGCGGCGCTGGGGCTGCCGTTGCAGGCCCTGGTCTCGGTGCGGCTCACCGCGCACGAGCGGCCGGCGGTGGACGCGTTCCGGGGCCGGTCGGTACTGCTGCCGGGGGTGGTGTCGGTGTTCCATGTGGCGGGCGCGGACGACTACGTGCTGCACGTGCGGGCCGCCTCGGCGGACGCGCTGCGGGACTTCGTGCTCGACCATCTCGCGGTGGACCCCGCGGTGCAGCACACCCAGACGAGCTTGATCTTCGAGCAGGCGCGGGGCGTGGGTTGAATCGCTTCGGGGAACAAATCCGACCCGTCCCGGGTTGGCCAGGCGTGTGATCGACGTACCGCTCTCCGTCCTCGAAGTTGCCCCCGTCGCGGCCGGCGCCAACGCCGGTGAGGCCCTGCGACACACCACCGAGCTGGCTCGGCGTACCGAGGAGCTGGGCTACCACCGGTTCTGGGTGGCCGAGCACCACAACATGCCGGCGATCGCCAGTTCCGCGCCCGCGGTGCTGATCGCGCATCTGGCCGCGTCGACCTCGTCCATCCGGGTCGGTTCGGGCGGTGTGATGCTGCCCAACCATCCGGCGTTGGTGGTGGCCGAGCAGTTCGGCACGCTCGAAGCGCTGCATCCGGGTCGGATCGATCTGGGTATCGGCCGCGCCCCGGGCACCGACCAGGTCACCGCACTGGCGCTGCGCCGGACCATGGAGGGGCTGTCGGCCGAGGGGTTCCCCCGCGAGCTGACCGATCTGATGAACTACTTCAGCGGGGAGGAGTCCGGACCGATCATCGCCTCGCCCGGTCTGGGCCAGCAGCCGGCGGTCTGGCTGCTCGGGTCGAGCGGTTTCAGCGCCCAGCTGGCCGGTCTGCTCGGGCTGCCGTTCTCCTTCGCGCATCACTTCAGCGCGCAGAACACTCTGCCCGCCCTGGCGCTGTACCGGCAGCACTTCCGGCCCTCGCGTTTCCTCGACAAGCCGTACGCCATGGTGGCGGTGAACGTGTTCTGCGCGGAGACCGACGAGCGGGCGCACTGGCTGGCGGGGCCGGCGGGGCTTTCCTTCCTTCGGCTGCGTTCCGGCCGACCGCAACCGTTGGCCACCCCGGAGGAGGCGGCGGCGTACCCGTACACCGAGGTCGAGCAGGAGTTCATGGCGCAGCGTCTGGAGGGTCAGGCGGTCGGTTCGCCGGAGACCGTACGCCGGCAGCTGACCCACCTGTTGGAGCGCACCGGCGCGGACGAACTGATGCTCACCACGATGGTGTACGACATCGAGGACCGGATCCGCTCGTTCGAGCTGGTTGCCGAGCAGGTCGCCGGCGGCCTGCGGAGGGATGCCTGAAACACGATCTTCACGCTTGCGTCACCCCCGCGACCCGGACGACGCCTAGTTTTGTCTCCGGTGGTGGTACGGCATTCCCGGTCGGGACGGGTCGGGAATGCCGCGGTGTGGCGCACCGGGCCGTAGCTGTGCGGATTCCGCGGCTACGGCCCGGTGCCTTCCGCGGCAGCGGCCCGGTGCCTTCCGCGGCAGCGGCCCGGTGCCTTCCGTGGCGGTTCGGGCCGTCGCTGGCCGTGACGTGACGTGACTTTCCTGCTTGGCGGCCGATTTCCTCACTGCAGCCTTTGCTCTGCACCCTGATACGCACCAGTCACTCCACGTCACCAACGCCCGTCGCCCGGGGTAGCTCTCGCCCCGCTCCGCCGCAGGTCAGCCGGGTGGTGCCTCGGTGGGTGCAGAGCAAACCGCCGAGGGTGAGGTCGGCCGGGCCAGCCGCGCGAGCACGTTCCGTCACCGACACGCAGCGTGACGCCGGCGGCGAAACCGGCAGCGCGAACCGTGGGACCGCAGCGCACTCCTCGAGTGCGGCACCCGGATGTGACAGCTGACAGGTGCGCGACAGCAGGAGGCGCCGGCGGCAGGCGTGGGATCAGGTCCAGGCGCGGGGATCGGCGGCCAACTCGGTGACCCGCGGGGGCAGCGTGCCACCGGCAACGTCGGCAACGGTCACCAGTTCCAGGATCTCCCGCTCACTGGCCCGCAACGCGATCCAGACCTCCTGCAGGGCGCGGGCCGCGCCGTGGTAGCCGAGTTCTTCCGGGCGTTGGCCGCGCACGTGCGCGAGTGGGCCGTCGATCAACCGGATCACCTCGGCCAGCGAGATCTCGTCCGCGGGCCGGGCCAGCCAGTAGCCGCCCTCGGGGCCGCGCTGGGCCTGCACGACGCCGCCCCGGCGCAGTTGCAGCAGGATGCTCTCCAGGAACTTCGGCGGGATCTCCTGGGCCCGGGCGATCTGGTCGGCGGTGACGGGCCGTCCCCGCCCCGGCCCGTTGGCCGTCGCCGCGAGCTCGGCGGTCGCGCGGAGGGCGTAGTCGACCCGAGCGGAGAGACGCATGCCGCAAAGGGTATCGGGCTGGTCAGCCGCCCGGCCCGCCGCCCTCGGCCGATCGGGCAGGTCACAGTGGCCCTGCCCGGACCGCCCCCGGGCGGCAACCCCCGGTCAGGCGCCGACGCGGCGCAGCAGACCCTCCTGCACGGCGCTGGCGATCTGACGGCCGTCTGTGGTGAACATCCGCCCGGTGGCCAGCCCCCGGGCGCCGGACGCGGACGGGCTCCAGCAGTCGTAGAGGAACCACTCGTCGGCCCGGAACGGCCGGTGGAACCAGAGGGCGTGATCGAGGCTGGCGCCGACCACACCGCCCGGCCCCCACACCTCGCCGTGCACCGAGAGCACCGAGTCGAGCAGGGTCAGGTCGGAGGCGTACGTGAGCGCGCAGGCGTGCAGCAGCGGGTCGTCCGGCAGCTTGCCGTCGATGCGCATCCACACCCGCTGGTGCGGGTTGGCCGGCCGGTCGCCGGGGCGTACCCAGCCGGGCTCGCCGACGTAGCGGACGTCGATCGGGCGCGGGATCTGGGACCAGATGCCGAGCCGCTCGGGGTAGCGGGCGAGCCGGTCGGTCATGGTCGGCACCTCGTCCGGCGCCGGCACGTCGAGTGGTGCCGGCGCCTGGTGGTCCAACCCCTCCTCCGTCCGCTGGAACGAGGCCGACATGAAGAAGATCGGCTTCTCGTGCTGGACGGCCACCGAGCGGCGAACCGAGAAGGAACGCCCGTCGCGGACGTTCTCCACCTGGTACTCGATCGGCTCGGCCGGGTCTCCGGGACGGACGAAGTAGCCGTGCAGCGAGTGCACGGCCCGCTCCGGATCCACGGTGCGGCCGGCGGCCACCAGCGCCTGGCCGGCGACCTGCCCGCCGTACACCCGCTGCGGCCCGACGGGCGGGCTCATCCCCTTGAAGGTCATGGCGGCGGTCTGCTCGAGGTCGAGGACCTCGAGCAGTTGGTCGACCGCGGCCTGGCCGACCACGACCTTCGGGTCGGTCACTGCAAGGCCCGCGCCGAGGCCGCGTCGACCAAGGAACCGAGCTGGTGTACGCGCAGCGTGTTGGTCGAACCGGGGGTGCCGGGCGGGCTGCCCGCCACGATCACCACGTAGTCGCCGGGGTTGGCCCGGTTGAGGCCGAGCAGCGCCTCGTCGACCTGGCGGAACATGTCGTCGGTGTGCTGGACGAACGGCATGAGGAACGTCTCGACGCCCCAGGCGAGGGCGAGCTGGTTGCGTACCTCCGGCACCGGGGTGAAGGCCAGCAGCGGCAGGTCGCAGTGCAACCGGCTGAGCCGGCGCACCGTGTCTCCGGTCTGGGAGAAGGCGACCAGCGCCTTGGCGCCGATGGCCCGGGCGATGGAGGAGGCGGCGATGGTGAGCGCGCCGCCGTGGGTACGCGGGTCGTGCTGGAGCCGCGGCACGGCGAACGAGCCGCACTCCGTCGTCGTCACGATCTTGGCCATGGTGCTGACGGTGAGCACCGGATACTTTCCGACGCTGGTCTCACCGGAGAGCATCACCGCGTCCGCGCCGTCGAGCACCGCGTTGGCCACGTCCGAGGCCTCGGCCCGGGTCGGGCGGGAATTCTCGATCATCGAGTCGAGCATCTGGGTCGCCACGATGACCGGCTTGGCGTTCTCCCGGCAGAGCTGCACCGCGCGCTTCTGCACCAGCGGGACCTGGTCCAGCGGCATCTCGACGCCGAGGTCGCCGCGGGCGACCATGACCCCGTCGAAGGCCAGCACGATGGCCTCCAGGTGGTCCACCGCCTCCGGCTTCTCGACCTTGGCCAGCACCGGCCGCTGCACCCCGACCTCGTTCATGATGGTGTGCACGCGCTTGATGTCGTCGGGCGAGCGGACGAACGACAGGGCGATCATGTCGACCCCGAGGCCGAGAGCGAACCGGAGGTCCTCCTCGTCCTTCTCCGACAGCGCCGGGACGCTGACCGCCACGTTGGGCAGCGAGACGCCCTTGTTGTTGGAGACCGGGCCGCCCTCGGTGACCAGGCAGCGGATGTCGTTGCCCTGCACGTCGGTGACCTCGACGGCGACGCGGCCGTCGTCGATCAGCAGCCGGTCGCCGGGCTTCACCTCCTGCGGCAGCTTCTTGTAGGTGCAGGAGACCCGGTCCTTGGTGCCGAGGATGTCGTCGCTGGTGATCACCACGGAGTCACCGGTGCGCCACTCGTACGGGCCGTCCGCGAACCGTCCCAGGCGGATCTTGGGCCCTTGGAGGTCGGCCAGGATGGCCACCGGGTGACCGGCCGAGTCGGCCGCCTCCCGGACCAGCCGGTAGACCGCCTCGTGATCGGCGTGGCTGCCGTGGCTGAAGTTGAGTCTCGCCACGTTCATCCCGGCCTCTACGAGCCCCCGGATGCGTTCCGGGGAAGAGGTGGCGGGGCCGAGAGTGCAGACGATCTTCGCGCGGCGTGTCACGCCCATCAGGCTAGTCTCTCCTCCGGGTCGGGCTGGTGGCCGACCCCCTCGCGGGCTGCGGACCGATCCTCCACCGTCGCGCGGCGCGCGTCAGACGGCGGGTGGAACCGCATCAGGGAACGTTATGGCTGGCGGGCAACGGCGACCGCGCGCCGGAATCGTACGCCCCCTGTCCGGACCGGCTACCAGGTCCTCCCGCACCCCGCCGCGTTCGCCTCCGCGGCGAGTGCCTGGCGCGGCCGGTGTCAGCTCTCCGTCTTGGCCAGCGGGAACTCCAGCGAGCCGGCCGGGCAGAGGAAGGTCATCACGTCCACCCGGTAGAGCCCCGCCTGCACGGCGGGGTCGGCCTCCATGACGCTGCGTATGTCCTCCACCGAGCCGGTGCGGGCCAGCCCGAACCCGATCGGCGGGTCCGGGCTGTGTGCGCGTCCGTCGACCGAACCGGAGACCAGGACGATGCCGCGCCGCTGCAGCGCCTGCATGTGCTCGGCGTGCTCGGCCTGCAGCCGCTGGATCGTCTGGGTCGACAACGCCCGCCCGGCCCGGCCGGGGTAGAGCACGATGCACTCGTAGGTGTCGAGCGCGAAGTCGACCTGCGGCACACCCGCCATCGCAGCCCCTCCCGCCGTGGCGTCGCCGGCCGACCCGACCCGGGTCGACACGACCGGCACGGGCTCAGCGTCGCACGGGTGGTGGCGGCGTGGCCGACGCTCGGCCAATCCGGCCGGGGCCGCCTCGTTCCTCCCGAGCCGTCAGGCCTGCCCTGGGCGCATGGCGCCTGCCCGGTGGCGCATCCCGTCCGGACGGACGTTCGCCGCGAGGACGCCCACGGCGGCGGCTAGATTGGCGTACGAAGCGTGACGCGACAAGGGGAACACATGGCAGACAACGCCCATAAGCGGCCCGCGAAGGCCGCCGGCACCTACCGGATCGGTGGCGACCTCCAGGTCGATCGCCTCGGCTACGGGGCGATGCAGCTCACCGGACCGGGCGTCTGGGGCGATCCGAAGGACCCGGACGAGGCGGTCCGGGTGCTGCGCCGAGCCGTCGAGCTCGGTGTGACGTTCATCGACACCGCCGACTCCTACGGACCGTTCGTCTCGGAGCTGCTGATCCGCGAGGCGCTGCACCCGTACGCCGACGACCTGGTCATCGCGACCAAGGCCGGCTTCACCCGGGCCGGGCCCGGCGACTGGCGTCCGCTCGCCCGGCCGGAGTACCTGCGCCAGCAGTGCGAGCTGAGCCTGCGCCACCTCGGCCTGGACTGCATCCCGCTCTACCAGCTGCACCGGATCGACCCGACGGTGCCGCTGGCCGATCAGCTCGGCGAGCTGGCGCTGCTCAAGCAGGAGGGGAAGATCCGGCACATCGGTCTCTCCGAGGTGACCGTCGAGCAGGTCGAGGCGGCCCGCGAGATCACGCCGATCGTGTCGGTGCAGAACCTGTACAACCTGGCCGACCGCCACTTCGAGGACGTGCTGGAGTACTGCGAGCGCAACGATCTCGCGTTCATCCCCTGGTTCCCGATCGCGACGGGCAACCTCGCCCGCCCCGGTGGGCCGCTGGACGCCATCGCCGCCGAGCACGGCGCGACGCCCGCGCAGCTCGCGCTCGCCTGGCTGTTGCGCCGGTCGCCGGTGATGCTTCCGATCCCGGGTACGTCCTCCGTCGCGCACTTGGACGAGAACGTCGCGGCGGCCGAGGTGAAGCTCACCGACGCCGAGTTCGAGGCGCTGGCCAAGGCCACCTGACCGGACGGTCACGACGACCCGGACCGGCCGGTCGTCCGAAGCCCGCCTCGGCGGCGCTCCGTACGACCGGCCGGTACTCCGGCCCGGAGAGACGATCTGAGACCCGTCGGACGCTTCGGTCGGCCAACCGACATGAGCGGTCGGCCGGTCGGGTCCGGCGAGGTCGCGTCAGGCGAGCGTGGGCGGGTAGCGCAGCCCGTCCAGGGCGATCGCCAGCACCCGGTCCCGCTGGCCCGGCTCGGGGAACTGGAACGCGACGATTCCGCTGATCAGCCGGAGTACGTCGTCGAAGGTGGCGTCCGGGCGGACCACGCCGGCCTCCTGGGCGCGCCGCATCATGGGCTGGCCGGCGGCGTAGATCTCGGCGCGGCACCGGCGGAAGACCTCGGAGTCGTGCGCCAGTTCCTCGGCGAGCGCCCGCTTCGTGGCCGCGTACGCGACGAACCGGTTCAGCCAGGCGACGAGCGCGTCCCACGGGGGCAGGTGCGCCATGTCCGCCGCGGAGCGGCTGAGCGCCTGGACCTCGTCGACGTAGACCGCCTCGAACAGTTCGCGACGGCTCGGGAAGTTCCGGTAGAGGGTGCCGATGCCGACCCCGGCCCGCCGGGCGATCTCCTCCAGTGACGCGTTCACGCCAGCCTCGGCAAAGGCCTCCCGGGCTGCGGCGACCAACGCGTCGTAGTTGCGCTGGGCGTCGGCGCGCTTGGGACGCCGCGCGAGGTATTCCCCCAGCTCACCAGTGCCGGCCATGGCGCACGTCACCCTCCCTCGGTTGCAACCGGAGGCACCCCTCCGCTAAGTTGGTGGAGGCACCCCTCCGGAACTGACCGGAGCCGCGCCTCCGGAAAGCGTACTCCGGATGATCCCGCCGGTTCCGTCCAAGACCGGCGACCAGACCCGCACCGAGGAGCTGCGCCATCCGGTTCGACACCGGCCGCGCCCACCCGCACCACCAGATCGGCCCGCCCTCGCCCGCGCCCACCGCCGCCCGACCGACGCGCGTGGTCGCGGCGGCCCACCCGACCCGGGAGCGGCCGCGCGGCTGGGCACCGCGACCACAGCACCTGCCCTTCGAACCCACATCGGAGTTTCCCTTCGTGACCGAGACCATCCAACGCGGCTCGCGTCGGCTGACCTTCCTGGTCCTCGCGGCCGGCGCCGGCTTCTTCGCGATGCTCCAATCGCTGATCACCCCGGTGCTACCCACCATCCAGCACGATCTGCACACCTCCCAGAACACCGTGACCTGGGTGCTGACCGCCTATCTGCTCTCCGCGTCGATCTTCACACCGATCCTCGGCCGGGTCGGCGACATGGTCGGCAAGGGACGGATGCTCGTCGTCGCCCTCGCCGCGCTCGCGTTGGGCTGCCTCCTGGCGGCCATCGCGCCGAGCATCGGCGTGCTGATCATCGCCCGCGTCGTGCAGGGCATCGGCGGCGCGGTCTTCCCGCTCTCGTTCGGCATCATCCGCGACGAGTTCCCCGCCGCGCGGGTGAGCTCGTCCGTCGCGACGATCTCGGCGATCATCGCCGCGGGCGGCGGCCTCGGCGTCGTCCTGGCCGGTCCGATCGTCTCCGTCCTCGGCTACCGCTGGCTGTTCTGGATCCCGATGGTCGTCGTGGCCCTCACCGCGCTCGCGGCGCACCGGTTCGTGCCGGAGTCGCCGGTCCGCTCGCCCGGCCGGATCAACTGGGCGGGCACCCTGCTGCTCTCCGGCTGGCTGGTGGCGCTGCTGCTGCCGGTCAGCAAGGGCTCGACCTGGGGCTGGACGTCCCTTTCCGTACTCGGCCTGCTGGCGCTCGCCGTCGTACTGCTGATCGGTTGGCTGGTGTCCGAAGCACGCTCCGCGAACCCACTCATCGACATGCGGATGATGCGCCTGCCCGGCGTGTGGACGACCAACCTGGTCGCGCTGCTCTACGGCGGGTCGATGTTCGCCGTCTACGCCTTCGTACCGCAGTTCGTGCAGACCCCGACCAGCGCCGGCTACGGCTTCGGCGCGAGCGTGACCCAGGCCGGGCTGCTCATGCTGCCGATGCTGGTCGGCATGTTCGTCGCCGGAATCGCCGCCGGCCGGCTGGAAGCCCGGTTCAGCGCCAAGGCTCAGCTGGCCACCGGCGCGGTCTTCAACGTGGCCGCGTCGGCCATGCTGGCCGTCGCCCATGACACCCGCCTGGAGATCGGTGTGGCCGGTGGTCTCGTCGGCATCGGCATCGGGCTGGCGTTCGCCTCCATGGCCAACCTGATCGTGGCCAACGTGTCACCCAGCCAGACCGGCGTGGCCACCGGAATGAACGCGAACATCCGCACCATCGGTGGCGCGATCGGCGCGGCCGTGGTGAGCAGCGTGATCACCGCTCACCCGCAGGCGAGCGGCCTGCCCCGGGAAGCCGGCTTCACCACGGGCTTCCTGCTGCTCACCGCCATCGCCCTGGCCGCCGCGGTGGCCGCCCTGATCGTCCCCTCGGGACGGCGCGCGATGGGCCGTCGCCGGCCCGCCCGGCCCACCACTTCCGAGGTGTCCGGCGGGCTCGCGGCCGCGGGTCGCTGACCCGCCACCAGACCGACCCGGCCGCAGGGAAGAGATGGCCTTCGCCGCAGCGCGAGGTCACCCCTTCCCTGCGGCCGCCGCGTCGCGGTCCACCGGCGCTCAGGGCAGGACGCGGAGCAGGAAGAGGTAGCCGCAGTAGACCAGCGGCACCAGCAGGAAGCAGACCGCCACGCCCAGCGCCGGATGACGGGCGGACGCACTCTCCGCCAGCGGTGCCCTCCCCCACCGGCCCAGCGCCAGCCAACCGGAGATCAACGCCACGGCGGGCAGCCCGGCGCACATCCAGGCGTAGAGCGTGCCGGCACCGAGCACCCCGACACCCGCAGCGAACACCATCACGAACCCGAGCACCACGGCCGCCCCCGCCGAGGCCAGGTACACGGCGGCCGCCCGGGCCACCGGCGACCAGGCCGGCAGCAGCAGCGGCCGCCGGGCCAGCAGCTCCGCCTGGTGGCCGTGCCGGTCCGCCTCGTCGGCGTAGCGCCGGGCCAGCTCCAGCTCCACCGCCGGGTCGACCGCCGCGGCACGCGGCGCGGGAACCCCGGGCGCGCTCGCCGTCGACCCCGCCGGCCCCTGGGCGTACGCTCCGACACCCGGCCGCGTCGGCGCGGCGGCTCCGCCGCCGGTCGACCCCGTCCCGGGGCTCGGGGCTGCGGCGGCCGGCGGGCCGCCGGCCGCCGCGGGCGACTGCTCGGACGCGGAGTGGACCTCGGTCGGCGCGGAGACCGTGAGCGGCTCCCCGATCGCACGGCCCAGCCGGTCGAGACGTGTCCCCTGACCGGTCAGCCGGCGGTCGAGGAAGTCGGCGGCGGCGTGCAGGTCACGGCGGTGCTCGGCGGTTGTGACGCCCCGGTCGCCGGCCCGCCGCCGCTCGGCGAGCTGCCGGGCCAGGTCCGCGTACTCCTCGAAGGTCATCGTTCAGTCCTCACCGGCGAGGTCGTGCGCGGACCGGGCGAACGGCACGATCAGGCGGACCCGTCGGTCGTGCCGGTCCACCAGCAGCGCCCGGTCGGGTCGGGGCGTGTACGCGACGTCCCGCAGCCCGAGGTGCCGCCCCACCTCGTCGCCGGGAACATCCAGCACGACCAGGCAGGCGACCCCGTCGCCGTCGTGGGCGTCGCCGATGTCGTCGGCGAGCCGATGCGCGCCGCGCCACCAGCCGAGCAGGTGCACCCCTCGGCCCGGGCCGTGGCGGAGCACGGCACGTAGATCGTCGCGGCCACGGCGAGTGGTCCCCGGGTACGCCGGGTCGAGCACCGTCGAGGCGCCGTCCATGCCGAACGCGACGAGGAACGTGCGGCCCGCCGGGGCCGGCGCGGCCGGATCGGCCAGCGTCACGAGCCGTTCCCGCAGGCCGGTCGCGTCGAGCTGGTCGACCAGGTGGCCGGCGGCGCTCAGCGCGGCGGCGGTCTCGCCGGCCACCGGGTCGGCGCCGGCCACCAGCGGCGCGATCAGGAACCGGCACTCCCCCGGCAGGTGCTGGCGGGCCAGGCTCAGCGTCGCGGCGCGGAGCAGGTCCGCGCCGGCCATCGAGGCGCCCACCACGCCCAGATGCCGGCCGGGCGTGGTGTCCATGATGAACAGCGCGCTGCTGACGTGCACGTCGACGGTCCGGCCGACCAGGGCCAGCGGGCGGCGGCCACCCGGGCGCAACCCCGAGTAGGTGGCGTCCTCCTCGACCCGGGCGTTCTCGTACCCCCGGAAGACCGCTGGTGGGCGTGCCCCGGCCGGTCGGGCCTGCCACAGCTCGCGCCGCAGCCGGGTGAGCGCATCGGCGGCGGCGGGGAAACGGACGACGGTGTCGGCGCCGGCCACGCCCGCGGCGACGTTGACCACGGCCGCGCCCGCCGGGAGCCCTTCTGCTGCCTGGTTGTGCGGGTCGAGCACCCCACCGGCGCCGGAGAGCGCGACCCGGCCGACGAGCGCCTTGCCGGTTGCCCCGAGCGCCTCGACGCCAGTGGCGCCGCGGCCGGCCAGCATCAGGTGCACGCCGCACGAGCCGCCCTTGCGCACCAGTTCGGCCAGCAGGGTCACCGACTCGCGGGCCGGTCCGTCGTCGCCGGCGAGCAGGACGTCGAACGCGTCGATCACCGCCACGATCCGCGGCAGCGGGGGGTCGGTGGGCAGGTCGGCGAAGCGGGTGACGCCGTGCCGCTTCAACGCGGTGGCGCGGCGGCGGAGTTCCCGGCGCAGCTCGCGCAGCACGGACACGGCGTACTCGCGGTCCGACTCGATGCCGATCGCCCGGGCGTGCGGCAGCCAGGACCGGTCGTGCCCGGTCGGTCCGAACTCGGCGAAGCTCACCCCGTCGGGAAGACCGAGCAGGTAGAGCTGGAGCTGGGCGGGGGCGTAGCGGGCGGCCATCCCGTGCAGCGCGACGGCCAGGAAGGACACGGTGGCGGGGACGTCGCCACCGCCGACCAGCCAGTGCGGTGTGGTGTCGTCGAAGGAGACGGTCACCGGGGTCCGTCCACTGCGGCCCACGACGGTACGCAGGCCGACGCCGGCGGGCTCCGTCCACCGCCGGTCGGGGAGCAGTTCGGTGAACCGCCGCGCGTCGCCGCATCGGGCGGCCGCGGCGAGCTGCTCGGCGAGCGCCCGCACCGAGGCGGCCGACGGATCGCCGTCGAGCCGCACCGGGGCGGCCAGCCCGCCGCCGTCGTCGCTGAACGGGGTGCCGGGTGGGTCGCCCACGTACGCGTACCGCTCGGTCATCCGCACGACGGTGGTGGAAGCCAGCGACGGCGGCGGCTCGCCGGATGACCGGGGTGGGTGGCCGGCGGCCAGGACGCAGACCGCGCCCTGCGCACCGGCCTGGGTGAGCGCGGCGAGGCGGGCCAGTTCCCCTGGTGCCGGGCCGGCGGCCAGCACCACCAGCAGCAGCCCGCCGCCGGGGGCGCGCCGTGCGGTGCGCACGTGCCGCTCGGCGGCGTCGAACAGGGCGGTGACCTCGGCGTCGGTAGTGGCCGGCGGGGCGAGCACGCCGACGTCGACCAGCGGACGCAGCGGCCCGAACGTGGCAGTGGACGCGGCGGTGTCGATGCCGACGACCCGCACCTCGCCGGGCGGGGCGGCGGCCAGCAGCCGCAGCACCAGCGACCGCAGCAGCCCGGCCACCCGGGGGTCGTGGGCGTCGGTGTCGATGGCCAGGTGGCGGCCGCCTCCGAGCGGGACCAGCGCCGGGAACGCACCCTCCGGGGTGGACGCCTCGCCGAGCCGGATCGCGACCGCCGTGTCGGTGGGCGTGGCCGCCGCGGGTTCCGGGGCGGCGAGCGCGGCGCCGACCTCGTTGAGCCGGCCGACCAGTTCGCCGACGCCAGCCGGGGCGGCCGGTGCGGGCACGGCCCGCAGTGCGTCGCGGGCGGCGTCGAGGTGCCCGCGCGCCGCGCGGTGCGCCGCGACCGCCTGCCGGTACGCCGGCGCGAGCCTGCCCACTGTCCGCCCTCCCAGGTCACGGGCCATCCGCGAGGACCATAACGGACGGTGGTGAAACCGTGACGGCACCGCGCGGCACGCGTCGTGATGACCGGTGCCCGTCCGGGGCCGCCGGCTGTCGTCGCAGGTCGAGCCCTGTCGGGGGAACCCCGGGGCGGGCGAGGCGGGGTCCGGACGGCGAGCCGACAGGGCGGGGATCGGTCCGGATTCCGGTGTTGGTTCCGGACCGATCCCCAAGGCCGCCGGCGGCCGGTTGGGGTCCGCAGCCGCCGCGGCGGTCCCGGCGGCGTCTCAGCCGGTGACCGAGTTCAAGGCGGCCAGGTAGCCGTGGCGGTAGCCGTCGGCATCCGGGTGGTACGCCTCGATGACGCCGCTGATGTCGTTGATCCACGGGTCGGCGGCGCAGACCCCGTGGCCGGCGAACTGCGCCCGGATGTCGACGAAGATGGCGCCGGCCGCGGCGGCCCGGTCGGCGGTGACCGTGGCGAGCAGGTCGGCGGCCCCGTTGAGGATGGTTCGCTTGTAGACGCTCATCGCGAGCCATCCGCACGGGTTCAGCTCGAACAGCCGTGGGTAGCCGAGCACGATCAGCTGGGCGTTGGGAGCACGGTCGCGGATGGCCGCGTACGTGGCGTCGAGCCGGCCGGGTAGCGTGCCGGTGGCGAACGCGCTGGCCTCGTTCACCGCGTTCGTGCAGGTAGAGGTGCTGCCGAATCGGCAACTGGTGATGACGTCGACGAAGCCGGCGTCGTTGCCGCCGATGGTGATGGTGACCATGGTGGTGCTCGCGCTGAGCGCGTCGACCTGGTCGTCGATGACGTCGGCGGTGACCGCGCCGCCGCAGGCGGGGAACGCGAAGCTGTCCGCGCCGTGCGCCGCCGCCCAGAGCGGGGCGTACGACTTCTGGCTGCGCAGGCAGGTCGACCACTCGTACGGGCCGGCACCCACGCCGGAGGAGTACGAGTCGCCGAGCGCGACGTAGTTGACGGCTGCGGCCTGTGCCGTGCCGGGCACCACGAGCACCGCGGCGAGGGCGGTGGTGACGAGGGTGGCCAGCGCGGCGAGGGCGCGCGCCAGCGGGCGGTGGGACATGACGGACCTCCACGGGACAGGGGTGGTGGGATCCGTGACCGCGCGCGTGGCCAGGGGTGGACCGGTTGTTACCAAGCAGTAATGCTATCGAAATACTTCGATGAGGGGAACAGGTTCGGACCCGGCGGCGACCGGCCGGAGTCGACGAACGTCGCCGGCCACGGTGCCGCCCCCCGCGTCGTCCGGGCCACCGACGTCGGACGATTACCGGGTCGCGCTCACCTCAGGAGTCGGGCCCGCCGAGGGCGCCGGCCGGCACGGCGGGCTCCCCGAGCGGCGAGGCCTGGTGCGCCGACGACGGTCGGTGCGGGACGTGCGAAGGCTGCGCGGGCGCCGGTCGACCGGCGGCGGGGCGGGGCGGCACCGGCCGGCGGGTGGAGCCGGCGGCTCCCGCCGGGCGCGGGGCCGGGAAGACCGGTCGCACCGCCCGGGCCAGGGTCGACGCGGGGCGTACGACGCGGGCCGCCGTCCAGGCGACCCGGCGCATCGGACGCCGCACCGCGGGTCCGGCCAGCGCCCCGGCCACCCGACCCCGCATCACCCGACCGTGGAGACCGTCCAGGACCGCACCGGCGGCGAGGGTGCCGACGGCCGCGACGGCGCCGGCCAGCACCAGGGTCTGCCGGGGGCCGGCGTGCTCGGAGAGCCAGCCGAGCAGCGGTGCGCCGACGGCCGAGGAGACCGAGCCGGTGACCGCCAGCGCGGCCAGCACCCGCCCGCGCATCAGGTAGTCGGTGTCGAGTTGGGCCCGGGTACCGACGGTGGTGTCGATGATCACCGCGGCGGCGGCGATCGGCAGGATCACCGCGGCGAAGCTCATGGTGCCCGGCGCGAGCCCGGCGACGATCTGCAACCCGCTCCCGAGCAGACCCGCGCCGACCAGGACGCCGTAGCCCAGGTTGCGGCTTCGCGCGGCGACGAGCGCGCCGAGCACGGTGCCAACGGCGAAGACGGTGGAGAGGAAGCCGTACCCGCCGGCGCCACCGCCCAGCGGTCCGTCGCTCATCGCGGCCATGGTCACCTGGTAGTTGCGGCCGAGGCTGCCGAGCACGAACGACAGGGCGAGCGCGACGAGCACCACCGGCTGGCCGAGCAGATAGCGGAAACCGGCCCGGATGCCGCCGTCCGTACGCCCCGACTCGGGTGCCGGTTCGCCGACATGCCGCTCGCGCTCGCGTACCAGGAACAGGGCCGCCACCACCGCGACGAAGCTCACGGAGTTGATCACGAACAGCAGCGCGGGGCCGACGGCGGCGACCACGACGGCGCCGGCGCTCATGCCGAGAATGCGGCCGGCGGAGTTGGTGAGCGAGCCGAGCGCGAGGGCGTTTCCGAGGCTCTCCCGGTCCACCAGCGTGGAGGACCACCGGCCCATCGCCGGGCCCTCGATCGCCGAGACCGCGCCGGCGGCGAGCGAGATCGCGTAGATCGCAGGCAGCCCGCCGGTCCCGGTCAGGGCGACGAAGGCCAGGCTCGCGGCCAGCGCCGCGTGCGCCCCCTGCGCTCCGATCAGCAGCGGTTTCGCGGGCAGCCGGTCGGCCAGAGCGCCACCCCAGACGCTGAGCAGCAGCGTGGGGATGGCCTGAAGGAGGATGGCGAAGCCCATGGAGGTCGCCGAGCCGGTACGCGCCAGGACGTACCAGTTGACTCCGAGCACCTGCATCCAGGTGCCGATCACCGACACGAACCCGGCGATGGCCCAGATCCGGTAGTTCCGGTGACGCAACGCGGCGAACGTGGCACCAAACGCCACGGCACAACCTCCCGACCAGACAGGGGCATGACAGGGCCGGGACACGCGCGATCGGCCGTCGCCAAGTGTGGCGACGGTTAGCCCGATTTGCCCGTCTTCGTGAGCGGGTTCACGCGACCCGCCCCGGTCCACGATGAACCGGGGCGGTGCCGGGGCCGATGTGGCGGCTGAGGCTTGCGAATCCTTGTGTCAGCGGGCGGCGAGCGGCTGGGCGGCCGGGTCGACCGGGGCCGGCAGCGTCCCGCCGCCACCGAGGTACGCGTGGACGGCCGCGGCCGCCGCCCGCCCCTCGGCGATCGCCCAGACGATCAGCGAGGCACCCCGGTGCATGTCACCGGCGACGAAGACCCCGTCGGCGTCGGTCTGCCAGTCCGGCCGCGCGTCCACGGCGCCCCGTGCGTTGCGGCGCACCCCGAACTGGGCCAGCAGCGGCTGCTCCTCGGTGCCCTCGAAGCCGATCGCCAGCAGCACCAGGTCGGCGGGCAACTCCTGCTCGGTGCCGGGCACCGGGGTGACGATGCGCCGGCCGTCCCGCTTCTCCACGGTGACCTCGGCGACCCGGACGGCCCGTACCTGCCCGGTGCCGTCGTCGACGAACTCCCGGACCGCGACCGCGAAGACCCGCTCGCCACCCTCCTCGTGCGCCGGGTAGCTGCGCAGGATCCACGGCCAGGTCGGCCACGGGTCGCGAGCCTCGTCGCGGGCCAGCGGCGGCTGCGGGTACAGGTCGAGCTGGTGCACGCCGGCCGCGCCCTGCCGGTGGGCCACCCCGAGACAGTCGGCGGCCGTGTCGCCACCTCCGATGATCACGATGTGCTTGCCGGCGGCGTCGATCGGCGTACCGTCGGGCAGCACGGCCTTCGCCGGCAGGCCGTCGCCGGCCGCCGCGACCACCCGGTTCGACGCGACCAGGTGCTCCATGGCCTGGTGTACGCCGCGAAGCCCCCGCCCCGGAGTCTCCGGGACGTCCCGGCCAACCAGCGCGCCGCAGGCCAGGAGCACCGCGTCGTGCCGGTCCCGCAGCTGGTCGGCGGTCACGTCCACCCCGACGTGGACGCCGGTGCGGAACTCGACGCCCTCGGCGGCGAGCTGCGCCAGCCGTCGGTCGATGTGCTGCTTCTCCAGCTTGAAGTCCGGGATGCCGTACCGGAGCAGACCGCCGAGCGCGTCGTCACGCTCGTACACCGTGACGGCGTGCCCGGCGCGCGCGAGCTGCTGCGCGGCGGCGAGCCCCGCGGGGCCGGAGCCGACCACCGCCACCGAGCGGCCGGTGGCCTGCGCCGCCGGTCGTGGCCGCAGCCCGTCCCGGGCCACCGCCGCGTCGGCGATCTCCACCTCGACCTGCTTGATCGTCACCGGGTCGCCCCCGCCGATGCCGAGCACGCAGGCGGCCTCGCACGGCGCCGGGCAGAGCCGGCCGGTGAACTCGGGGAAGTTGTTGGTGGCGTGCAGCGACGCCACCGCGGCGTCCCAGTTGCCGGTACGGACCAGGTCGTTCCAGTCCGGGATGCGGTTGCCCAGCGGGCAGCCGTCGTGGCAGAAGGGAATGCCGCAGTCCATGCACCGGGTGGCCTGCTCGCGGATCAGCTCCTCGCCGGCCGGCGGGTACACCTCGCGCCAGTCGGAGATCCGCACCGGCACCGGCCGGCGGGCCGGCATCCGCCGCGGATAGCGCAGGAAACCGTTCGGGTCAGGCACGAGCCACCTCCTGAGCGGCCGCCCGCGGCGCGGGCGGCACCGGCATGGACGAGGGCGCGGGTTGCGCCGCCGGAGCGGCTGACGCCGCCAGCGCGCTCATCACCGCGTCGTCGACGTCACGGCCGGCGGCTTCGGCGGCCCGCATGATCTCCAGCACCCGGCGGTAGTCCCGGGGTACCACGGCGACGAACTCAGCCACCGCCTCCGGCCAGCGCTTGAGCAGCTCGGCGGCGACCGCCGAGTCGGTCTCGGCGAAGTGCCGCTGCACCAGCTCGTGCAGCCCGGCCTGTTCTTCCTCGCGCAACGGCGTGAGGTCGACCATCTCGGTGTTGACCCGGGTCCGGTCGAGCCGGTGGACGAACGCGGTGCCACCGGACATACCGGCGGCGAAGTTGCGTCCGGTCGGACCGAGCACGACCACCGTCCCGCCGGTCATGTACTCGCAGCCGTGGTCGCCGACACCCTCGACGACGGCCACCGCGCCCGAGTTGCGCACCGCGAAGCGCTCCCCCACCCGGCCGCGCAGGAACAGCTCACCGCCGGTGGCGCCGTACAGGATGGTGTTGCCCGCGACGATCTGGTCCTCGGCCCGCTGTCCGGCCGCGGCGTCCGGGTCGACGAACGGAGCAGCCGGATCGGGACGGACGATGATCCGGCCGCCGGAGAGCCCCTTGCCGACGTAGTCGTTGGCGTCGCCGTTCAGCCGCAGGGTCACCCCACGCGGCAGGAACGCGCCGAAGGACTGCCCGGCGGTGCCGCGCAGCGCGACCTCCACGGTGTCGTCGGGCAGCCCGGCGCCACCACGACGGCGCACCACCTCCCCGCCCAGCATCGCGCCGACGCTGCGGTGGTCGTTGCGGATGGCGAGTTCGACGCGGACCGGTGTGCCGTCCCGCAGTGCCGGCTCGGCGAGCCTGACCAGCTCGTTGTCCAGCGCCCGGTCCAGGCCGTGGTCCTGCGCGCGCACGCCGCGGCGGGCCGCGCCCGCGGGCAGCTCGGGCAGGTGCAGCACCGGCGCGAGGTCGAGCCCCTGCGCCTTCCAGTGCTCGATCGCGGGCACCACGTCGAGCAGCTCGCTGTGGCCGATCGCCTCGTCGATCGAGCGGAAGCCCAGCTCGGCGAGGTAGCCGCGGACCTCCTCGGCGAGGAAGAGGAAGAAGTTCTCCACGAACTCCGGCGTGCCGGTGAACCGCTCCCGCAGCACCGGGTTCTGGGTGGCGATGCCCACCGGGCAGGTGTCCAGGTGGCAGACCCGCATCATCACGCAGCCCGCAACGATCAGCGGGGCGGTGGCGAACCCGAACTCCTCGGCGCCGAGCAGCGCCGCGATCAGCACGTCCCGGCCGGTCTTGAGCTGTCCGTCGACCTGGACGGTGACCCGGTCGCGGAGGTTGTTCAGCAGCAGCGTCTGCTGCGCCTCGGCGAGCCCCAGCTCCCACGGCGTACCGGCGTGCTTCAGCGAGTTCAGCGGTGACGCGCCGGTGCCGCCGTCATGGCCGGAGATCAGGATGACGTCCGCCTTGAGCTTCGCCACCCCCGCCGCCACGGTGCCGACGCCCACCTCGCTGACGAGCTTGACGTGCACCCGGGCGGCCGGGTTGACGCACTTCAGGTCGTGCACCAGCTGGGCGAGGTCCTCGATGGAGTAGATGTCGTGGTGCGGCGGCGGGGAGATCAGGCCGACGCCGGGGGTGGCGTGCCGGGTCCGGGCGATCCACGGCCAGACCTTGTTGCCCGGCAGCTGCCCGCCCTCACCGGGCTTCGCCCCCTGGGCCATCTTGATCTGGAGGTCGTCGGCGTTCACCAGGTACTCGGTGGTCACCCCGAACCGGCCGCTGGCGATCTGCTTCACCGCCGAACGGCGGGCCGGGTCGTGGAGCCGTTCGGCGTCCTCGCCGCCCTCGCCGGTGTTGGACCTGCCGCCGAGGCGGTTCATGGCGATCGCCAGGGTCTCGTGCGCCTCCGCCGAGATCGACCCGTACGACATCGCGCCCGTGGCGAAACGCTTCACGATCTCGGTGGCCGGTTCCACCTCGTCGAGTGGCACGGGTGGGCGCACGTCGGCGCGCAGGGCGAACAGGCCACGCAGTGAACCCGAGTCGGCCGCCAGCGCATCCACCTTGGCGGTGTACCGCTTGAAGATGTCGTACTGGCGGCTGCGGGTCGCGTGCTGCAGCAGGAAGACCGTCTCGGGGTTGAACAGGTGCAGCTCCCCCTCGCGGCGCCACTGGTACTCGCCGCCGACCTCCAGCCGCTCGGAGGCGGGGGCGCCGGCGGCCGGCCAGGCGAGGGCGTGGCGGGCGGCGACCTCGGCGTGGATACCGGCCAGTCCGATGCCGCCGATCTTGCTGGGCGTACCCCGGAAGTAACGTTCGACCAGGCGGGCGTCCAGCCCGACCGCCTCGAAGACCTGCGCGCCGCAGTACGACGAGACCGTCGAGATGCCCATCTTCGACATGATCTTCAGGACGCCCTTGCCGAGCGCCTTGACGTAGTTGCGGACCGCGGTCGCGGGCTCCACCCCGACCAGCGCCCGCGTGGAGATCATGTCCTCCACCGACTCGAAGGCCAGGTACGGGTTGACCGCCGCCGCGCCGTAGCCGATGAGCACCGCCGCGTGGTGCACCTCCCGGCAGTCGCCGGACTCCACGACCAGCGCCACCTGGGTACGGGTCTGCTCCCGGACGAGGTGCTGGTGCACCGCCGCGGTCAGCAGCAGCGACGGGATCGGGGCCAGGTCGGCGTTGGAGTCGCGGTCGGACAGGACGAGGATCCGTACGCCGTCCTCGATCGCCTCGGAGACGTGCCGGCAGATCTCGGTCAGCCGCGCCTTGATCCCGGCCGCGCCCTCGCGGATGCGATAGAGCCCGGAGACCCGGACGGCCTTGAAGCCGGGCAGATCGCCGTCCTCGTCGATGGAGAGGATCTTCGCCAGCTCGTCGTTGTCGATCACCGGGTACGGCAGCACGATCTGCCGGCAGCTCGCCGGGCCCGGGTCGAGCAGGTTCCCCTCCGGCCCGATCCGGGAGCTGAGGCTGGTCACCAGCTCCTCCCGGATGGCGTCCAGCGGCGGGTTGGTGACCTGCGCGAAGAGCTGGTGGAAGTAGTCGTAGAGCAGCCGCGGCCGGGTGGACAGCGGCGCGATCGGAGTGTCCGTGCCCATCGATCCGATCGGCTCGGCCCCGGTACGCGCCATCGGGGCGAGCAGGATCTTCAGCTCCTCCTCGGTGTAGCCGAAGGTCTGCTGGCGGCGGCGCACCGAGTCGTGGGTGTAGACGATGTGCTCGCGGGCCGGCAGGTCGGTCAGCTCGATGAGCCCGGCGTGCAGCCACTCGCCGTACGGCCGCGCGGCGGCCAGCTCGGCCTTGATCTCGTCGTCGTGCACGATCCGCCCGGCGGCGGTGTCGACGAGGAACATCTTGCCGGGCTGGAGCCGTCCCTTCGCGACCACCCGGGCCGGGTCGAGGTCGAGCACGCCCGCCTCGCTGCCGAGCACCACGAGCCCGTCGTCGGTGCGCCACCAGCGCCCCGGACGCAGCCCGTTGCGGTCCAGCACCGCGCCGACGATCTCGCCGTCGGTGAAGGCGACCGAGGCAGGCCCGTCCCACGGTTCCATCAGGCTGGCGTGGAAGCGGTAGAACTCGCGCTTGTCCGGGCGCATGCCCGGGTCGTTCTCCCACGCCTCGGGGATCATCATCAGCACCGCGTGCGGCAGGCTCCGCCCCGCGAGGTGCAGCAGCTCGAGGACCTCGTCGAAGTTCGCCGAGTCCGAGGCGCCCGGAGTGCAGACCGGGAAGATCCGCCGGATGTTGCCGGGCAGGTCCGGGCTGCGCAGCAGGGCCTCACGCGCCTGCATCCAGTTCCGGTTGCCGCGGATGGTGTTGATCTCGCCGTTGTGGGCGATGAACCGATACGGGTGCGCCAGCGGCCAGGACGGGAACGTGTTGGTGGAGAACCGGGAGTGCACGAGCGCGATCGCGCTCGCCAGCCGCTCGTCGGTCAGCTCGGGATAGAACGCCGGCAGCTGGTCGGGAGTGAGCATGCCCTTCCAGACCATCGTGCGCGCCGACAGCGACGGGAAGTACGCCGGCACGCCCCGCTCGGCGGTCTCCCGCTCGGCCTGCTTGCGCAGGCAGAACGCCACCCGGTCCAGCTCGACGCCGTGCAACGGCGAGCCGGCCGGCCCGGCCGGTGCGTCGGTGAGCCGACGGGCGGCCAGGAAGAGCTGCCGGACCCGGGGCATCGCGGCGAGGGCCGTCTCGCCGAGCCCGCTCGGGTCCACCGGCACATCCCGCCAGCCGAGCACCTCGGCGCCTTCGACCAGGGCGTACTTCTCGACGACGCGACGGGCGAGGGCTTCGGCCGCGTCGTTGTCGGGCAGGAAGACCAGGCCCGTGGCGTAGTCGCCGGCCGGCGGCAGCGGGAAGTCCACCACGGCACGCAGGAACGCGTCCGGCACCTGGATCATGATGCCCGCGCCGTCGCCGGTGTTCGGCTCGGCGCCGCGCGCGCCCCGGTGATCGAGCCGGCACAACGCGGCGAGACCGTTCGCGACCACCGTGTGCGAGCGCCGCCCGTGCAGGTCGGCCACGAAGGCCACGCCGCAGGCGTCGTGCTCGAACGCGGGGTCGTACAGCCCGGCCGTGGGTCGCCCGGGGCCATGGGTCGGGACCGGCTGCTGCGGGTACGGAAGGGCCACCGGGCCTCCTGTCGTCACTCAGGATGGATCATGGTGGGGACGACGTCGGCCCGCGTGGGTCTATTGAGTCTACGTTAGGGCGCGACGCGCAAGGGCAGTCCAGATTGATCACACCTTCCAGAGTCTGGGACAGGTAGTCTCGCGCGGTGGATCCTGCGCACAAGGGCCTCTTCGACCGGCTCGAACACTTCTACGACTCGGTGCCCCGCGACGCGGCTCGTGTCGAGGAGCACGGCGCTCTGGTGCTCTTCGTCCGCGACGGAGCCGGATTCCCGTTCTACGCCCGCCCCCGGTTGGGCACGCCCACCCCACCCTCGCTGGCCGACGTCAACACGGTCCGGGAACGGCAGCGGGAACTGGGCCTGCCCGAGGCGTTCGAGTGGGTGCACGAGACCACGCCGGAGTTCCTGCCGGTGGCCCGCTCGGCAGGGTTGTCCGTGCTGGAGGCGCCCCTGATGGTGCTCGACCCGCAGGCGCTGCCCGACCCGGCGACGCTCGGCGACGTACCGGTGCGGGTGCTCGAACCGGACGCGCCCGACTTCGCCGCCGCCGTGGCCGCCCGGCGGGCCGTCGCCGCCGTGGCGTTCGCCTACGGCGGTACGGCCCGGGGAGAGGCCGGACCGGCCCAGCGGGACGCGGCCCTCACCGAACTGGAGAACACCGCGCTGGATGAGGAGCGCGCCCGCATCGCGGACGGCCGGCGACTCACCGTGCTGGCCGGCACCCCCGCCGAGGGGACGCTCGCCAGCGGGATCGCCATGCGGGTGGACGGCGTCGCCGAGATCGCCGGGGTGGGCGTCCTGCCCGCCGCCCGTCGTCGTGGGCTCGGCGCGGCGGTCACCGCGGCGCTCGCTCGCGAACTGCTCGCGGCCGGCACCGACGTGGTGTTCCTCTCCGCGGGCAGCGAGGAGATCGCCCGGGTCTACCTACGCGTCGGTTTCCGCCGCGTAGGTACCGCCTGCATAGCCGAGCCCGCCGCGCTGATCTCCTGACCCGACCCCGCCCGCGACGCCGGGGGCACCGGTCGGCTCAGCCGGGACCGGACCAGTCGGCCAAGCCGGGTCGGTCAGGTCGGGGGACGCCACTGCGCCGCGGTGGCGGCGGCGGTGTTGATCAGCCGTGGCGTGAGCGTGCCCAGCGCCGCGTCCCGGGCGCGCAGCGCCAGCCGGCCCCGGGCCTGGAGCACCGCCGACATCCGGCGGGTCTGCCGGACCATACCGGCCGCGCGGGGCCGGCGCACCCGGTCGTACGCGGCGACGGCGTCCGGCAACGTCGACTCCCGCAGCAACCCGGCGAGGGTGGCCGCGTCCTCGAACGCGAGGCAGGCGCCCTGCCCGAGGTGCGGCGGCATGGCGTGCGCGGCGTCACCGAGGAGCACCACGCCACCCGGGCCGACCGGGAAGCCGTACGCGCGCGGCAGCGGACGCAGCTCGCGGATCTCCTGCTGGACGAGATCGGCCGGGTCGGTGGCCTCGAGCAGTTCCCCGATCGGGGCGGGCCAGCCGGCGTACCAGCGGCGCAGCAGCGCGAGCTGGGTCTCCGGCGGCTCGGGGCGAGCCGCGCCGGCCGCAGTGGCGACCCAGTAGATGCCACCCCGGGTGGAACCGCCCGACGACCCCCGGTCGCCGAGCGAGGCGGAGATGAAGCGGTAGCCCGCGCCGAGCACCTCGCCGCCGACCCGCTGACCGGTGGGCAGCTGGGGCGCCCGGTACCAGGGGATGACCGCGCGCCACGCGGCCGAGCCGGAACTGACCACCTTCGCGGCGGGTGCGAGCCGCTGACGGATCTGGCTGTCGGCACCGTCGGCGGCCACCACCAGGTCGGCCTCGAAGGTCTGCCGGCCGTCCCCCACCGCCGGCCGCTCCCCCGCGTCGGCGCGTACGGTCCGCACGGTCACGCCGGTACGCAGCTCGACCCGGTCGCCGAGCCCCGCGATCAGGGCGTCGTGCAGGTCCTCGCGGTGCACCACGACCGGCATCCGATCGGCCGGCAGGGCCTGCGGCTGTACCAGCCAGTGCCCGTCGGGGCGACGGATACCGCCGTCGGGCAGCGGGGTGGCGATCGCATCGAGCCCCGCGCCGAGACCGAGCGCCAGCAGCGCGCGCACCCCGTTGGGCCAGAGCACCACCGCGGTCGGCTCGGGGCGTACCCGGTCGGACCGCTCCAGCAGGGTGACCTGCCAGCCGGATCGGGCCAGCGCGCCGGCGACCGACAGGCCGCCGATGCCGGCGCCGACCACCACCGCGCTACGCATGGTGTCGCTCTCCTCCGTCAGCTCTCGCGGTCGGCCGGACCGGGGCCGTTCGCGCCGGCCCGGTCGTCCTCGCGGGGCGACTCGGCGTCGTCGCGGCGCGGCTCTTCGTCGGCGGTGGCCCGGGTCGCGTCGGCCTGGTCGCCGGCCTCGGGTTCGGCGGGGACTGCGCCGGTCTCCTGGTAGGCCCGGAACTGTTCCTCGGTGACCACGCGGTAGCCGTCGGGCGCGGCGGGGCGTGGCCCGGCCTCGCGGGCCGAGAGGTCGACCTGGGAGACGTCGGACCCGGTCGGCGCGGCGGGGACGGCGGGGACGGCGGTGGCGTTCAGCGGGATCATGTACTCGCGGGGACCGCGTACCCGCACGAAGTAGATCAGCGCCCCGAGGAAGACCAGCCCCGCGGTCCAGACGTTGAGCCGGACGCCGAGGATGGTGTTCGCCTCGTCGGTGCGCATCATCTCGATCCAGAACCGGCCGGCGGTGTAGCCCATCACGTAGAGCGCGAAAGCCCGGCCCCGGCCGAGGCGGAGCTTACGGTCGAGCAGGAACACGAGCGCCGCGACGCCGATGTTCCAGATCGCCTCGTAGGCGAACGTCGGGTGGAAGAGGCCCGGTTCGAGGATCGGCTGACCGATGTCGTCTCGCAGCGCGTGCCCGGGATTGTCCGGGTCCATCCGGTGGACCTCCAGGCCCCACGGCAGGGTGGTGGGGCCACCGAACAGCTCGTTGTTGAACCAGTTGCCGAACCGGCCGATCGCCTGCGCGAGGGGCAGGCCCGGCGCGAGGGCGTCGGCCACCACCGCCAGCGGGATGCCCAACTGCCGCGCGGCGATCCACGCGCCGATCGCGCCACCGGCCACGGCGCCCCAGATGCCCAGGCCGCCCTCCCAGATGGCGAACGCCTTCATCGGGTCGCCACCGGCGCCGAAGTACTTCTCGGGCGAGGTGATCACGTGGTAGATCCGGGCGCCGATGATCCCGGCCGGAACGGCCCAGACCGCGATGTCCAGCACCGCACCCGGTGCCACCCCACGCCGGCGCAACCGGTACTCGGTCACCAGGCAGGCCACCAGGATGCCGACGATGATGCAGAGCGCGTATGCCCGCACCGGCAGTGGCCCGAGCTGCCAGACGGCGGTCGTCGGGCTGGGCAGGGCAGCCTGGGGGGACAACGAGGCGAGGGTCACGGTTGCACACGGTACCGCTGTGAGGCCCCGCAGTGGCACCCCGGGCGGAGCGTCGGGTCGTCGCGATGACTTCTGGTTTGCGTCGCCGTAGGCTCTTTGTCCATGAGTCGGCTCACCTGGGCGGTGGCCGCGGTCGTCACCGACGACACCGGCCGGGTGCTGCTCTGCCGGCAGGGCCGCGGCGAGCGCCCGCACGCGCTGCCCGGGGGACGGCTGCACCGGGCGGAGAGCCCGCTGCCCGCGACTCTCCGGGACGTCCGCATCGAGACCGGCTGGGAGATCGAGGTGGTCGATCTGGTCGGCCTCTACCAGCTGAGCGACCCTGCGCCGCCCGGGCGAGCCGGGCCGCCACCGGACGTCCTGGTGCACGTGTTCCGGGCCCGGACGCAGGGTTCTGGACCGGCGGCCCAGCCGGCGGGAGGTTGCCTGATCTCCTGGCACGAGCCCGCGGCGTTGCCGGAGACACTCACACCGACCACCCGCGCGGCGCTCACGGACGCGCTCGCCGGCCGCTCCGGGGTGCTGCGCGCCACCCCCGTCCCGCTCCGCGCCCCCAACCAACGCGCCCAGCGACCACCGACAGAACCTGCCCCACACCCCTGACCGCCCCTCACCGCTCCGCCCGGACGTCGCCGCCCCGCCCCGAGACGTCGCGCAAATTCGCGGAAGGAATGCCCATTCCGGCGCGGACAGGCACTCTTTGCGTGCACGAGGGCGCTCGGACGGGGTCGGGGTGGCGCGACGGGGTGGGGTGTCAGGGCAGCGGGGCGCGCAGCCAGTCGCCGATCCGGGGCAGCGCGTCGGCGTCGTGCTCCTCGCCCACCGCGGTGCGCAGGTCGGCGATCGACACCTCCCGGAGCGCGGCGCGCCAGGCACGGTCGGCCGCGGTCATGGTGCGGGCGATCACGCAGGGTGTGGTGCAGGCGTCGGGCGACGCGGCCAGCGGACCCCGCTGCCGGATCTCCGTGCAGACGAACGTCGGCCGGGGCCCCTCGATCGCCTCGACCACGTCCAGGACCGTGATCTCCGCCGGCGGACGCGTCAACACGTACCCGCCGGACTTGCCCTGCACGGAATGCATCAGCCCCGCACGGGAAAGGGCCTGAAGCTGCTTGGCGAGGTACGTCGCCGAGACCCCGTGCAGCTCCGCCAGCCGGGCCGCGGGCACCGGGCCGTCCGCCGCGGTGAGCGCCACGCAGCAGTGCAACGCCGATTCGACTCCGCCGGACAGTCTCACGCTCCGAGCGTAACGACGGCGGTTGATTCGGACAATATCTATCCGAGTATTATTCGGATAGGAGTAATCCGAGTTTGCCGGCGGTACGTCCGGCGGAGGGGAACACCCCGTGAACAACACGCGGAAGATACTGATCGTCGGTGGCGGCTACGCCGGCTTCTACACCGCCTGGAAACTCGAGCGGAAGCTCCGCCCGGGCGAGGCCGACATCACCCTCGTCGACCCCCGCCCGTACATGACGTACCAGCCGTTCCTGCCGGAGGTCGTGGCCGGCTCGATCGAGGCGCGGCACGCCGCCGTGTCGTTGCGGCGGCACCTGCGCCGCACCCACGTCGTCGCCGGGACGGTGACCGCGATCGACCACGAACACCGGGTGGTCACCGTTCAGCCCACCATCGGAGACAGCTTCGAGCGGAGCTACGACCTGATCGTCGTGACCGCCGGCGCCGTCACCCGGAAGTTCCCCGTGCCCGGCATCGCCGAGCAGGCGATCGGCCTCAAGCACGTCGAAGAGGCGGTCGCCATCCGGGACCGGCTGCTCACGGCGTTCGACCAGGCCGCCGCCCTCCCGCCCGGGCCGCAGCGCCAGCGGCTGCTCACCGTCACCTTCGTCGGCGGCGGCTTCTCCGGGGTCGAGGGCTTCGGTGAGCTGCTGTCCCTGGCGACCGCGCTGCTGAAGCGGTACCCCGAGCTGGATCGTGAAGAGCTCCGCTTCCACCTCGTCGAGGCCTCCGGCCGCATCCTCCCCGAGGTCACCGACAAGCCGGGACGTTGGGTGGTGCGCTCGTTGGAGAAGCGCGGCGCGAAGGTCCACCTGAACACCCAGGTGACCTCCGCGGTCGGCGGGCACGTGGTGCTCTCCACCGGCGAGGAGTTCGACTCGGAACTGATCGTGTGGACCGCCGGCAACGGCGCCAACCCGGTCATCAGCCGGCACACCGACCTCCCGATCGACGGACGCGGCCTGGTCGTCGTCCGGCCCGACCTGCGGGTCGGCACCGACGACGAACCCGTGCCCGACGCCTGGGCCGCCGGCGACGACGCGGCGGTACCCGACCTCGCCTCGCCCGTTCCGGGTGCACGCACCGTGCCCAACGCGCAGCACGCCTACCGCCAGGGCAAGCTTCTCGCCCGCAACATCGCGGCCAGTCTGCACGGCAAGAAGCCGAAGAAGTACCTGCACCACAGCCTGGGCTCGATCGCGACCCTCGGTCTCGGCCGCGGCATCTTCCAGTACCGGGGCATCGTCATCACCGGCCTGCCGGCGTGGCTCATGCACCGGGGCTACCACGTGCTGGCCGTGCCCAGCTGGGAGCGTAAGTCCCGGGTCCTCGCGATCTGGCTGACCGCGGCGCTGTTCGGCCGCGACATCCTGTCGCTCGCCTCGGTGCAACGCCCCCGGGACGCGTTCGTGTCCGGTGGCGATCCGGCCGCCCACGCGGGCCGGGAATGACAAGGGCCGGTCGGGCTGGCGTCGTCCGCACCGGACCGGAAGACCCTGCGCGCCCGCCGGGCGCGCAGGGTCCGCGTGGCATCGTGGCGTCGCGGCGGCTCAGCGAACGGGGTTACGAACACCCTCGGCGAGTTCGGCGCTGAGCGTACGCAGCGCGGCCAGCCCGGCGTCGAGGTCGGGCGCGTCGAGCAGGCGGCGGATCAGGGCGCTGCCCACGATCACGCCGTCGGCGTACCCGCCCACCGTGCCGGCCTGCGCCCCGGTGCCCACGCCGAGGCCGACGCCGACCGGGATCTCGGTGACCTGCCGGACCCGGGAGACCAGGACCGGAGCCGCGTCGGAGGTCTGCGCCCGCGCTCCGGTGACCCCCATGATCGCCGTCGCGTAGACGAAGCCCCGGCAGTGCTCGACGGTCATCGCCAACCGCGCGTCGGTGGAGGACGGGGCGACCAGGAAGGTGCGGTCCAGCCCGTACGCGTCCGAGGCGGCCAGCCACTCGTCGGCCTCCTCCGGGATGAGGTCCGGAGTGATCAGGCCGGTGCCGCCGGCGGCGTCCAGGTCACGGGCGAACGCCTCGACCCCGTACCGCTCGATCGGGTTCCAGTAGGTCATGGTGACCACCGGCGCGCCGGTGGCTGAGACCGCCTCGATGATGCGCAACGTGTCGGCCGTGCGTACGCCGCCGGCGAGCGCGATGTCGCTGGCCTTCTGGATGACCGGGCCGTCCATCACCGGGTCGGAGTATGGAATCTCCACCTCGATCACGTCGACCCCGGCCTCGACCATCGCGGTCATCGCCGCGATGCTGCCCTCGACGGTGGGGAAACCGGCCGGCATGCAGCCGACCAGCAATGCCCGTCCCTCCGCCCGCGCCTTCTCGAAGGCGACACCGATCCGGCTCATCACTGCTCCTTGCCGAGAATGCCGAAGTACTCGCCGGCGGTGTGCACGTCCTTGTCGCCCCGGCCGGAGAGGTTGACCACGATGGTGGGCTCCCGGCCCAGCTCCGCCGCGAGCTTCGGGGCGATCGCGGCGGCACCGGCGAGAGCGTGGGAGCTCTCGATCGCCGGGATGATCCCCTCGGTGCGGCAGAGGAGTTCGAACGCGGCCATCGCCTCGACGTCGGTGACCGGCAGATAGCTGGCCCGGCCGGTGTCGTGCAGCCACGCGTGCTCCGGCCCGACGCCCGGGTAGTCCAGGCCGGCGGAGATCGAGTGCGACTCGACCGTCTGCCCGTCGGCGTCCTGGAGCACGTACGTGCGGGTGCCGTGCAGGACGCCGAGCGAGCCGCCGGTGATGCTGGCCGCGTGCCGGCCGGTCGCCAGCCCGTCGCCACCGGCCTCGAAGCCGTACAACCGCACGCCCGGGTCGCCGACGAAGGCGTGGAAGATGCCGAGGGCGTTGGAGCCGCCACCGACGCAGGCCGCCACGGCGTCGGGCAGCGCGCCGGTCTGGTCGAGGCACTGCTGGCGGGCCTCGTCACCGATGCCGCGGACGAAGTCGCGCACGAGGGCCGGGAACGGGTGCGGCCCGGCGGCCGTACCGATCAGGTAGTGGGTGCCGTCGACGTTGGCGACCCAGTCCCGCATCGCCTCGTTCATGGCGTCCTTGAGCGTCCGGGAACCGGTGGTGACCGGGATGACGGTGGCCCCGAGCATCCGCATCCGGGCCACGTTCAGCGCCTGCCGCTCGGTGTCGACCTCGCCCATGTAGACCACGCACTCCAGATCGAAGAGCGCGGCCGCGGTGGCGGTGGCCACCCCGTGCTGCCCGGCGCCGGTCTCCGCGATCACCCGGGTCTTGCCCATCCGCCGGGTCAGCAGCGCCTGGCCGAGCACGTTGCGGACCTTGTGCGCACCGGTGTGGTTCAGGTCCTCCCGCTTGAGCAGCACCCGGGCGCCCAGCTTGGCGGAGAGACGCTCGGCCGGGTAGAGCAGCGACGGGGTGCCGGCGTAGTCGCGCAGCAGCGCGGCGAACTCGGCCCGGAACGACTCGTCGGCCATGGCCGTGCGGTGCGCCTCGGTCAGCTCGTCGAGCGCGGCCACCAGGGCCTCGGGAACGAAGCGACCGCCGAAACGGCCGAAGTGACCGGCCGCATCGGGGTGGGAGCCGGTGCTGGCCAGCGTGTCGGCGCTCATGGCAAGATCCTCTCGGTGCTGGCGGGCCGGTGCGGAATCAGCGCACCGGACGGGGCGTGGCCGGGTGGTTGCCGGCGTTGACCAGCTCGGCGACCGCCTCCCGAGGGCTCTTCTGGGTGACCAGACCCTCGCCGACCAGGACCGCGTCGGCACCGGCGGAGGCGTACCGGATGAGGTCGTGCGGGCCACGCACGCCGGACTCGGCGATCTTCACGACGCTGCTGGGCAGGCCGGGCGCGATCCGCTCGAACACCGAACGGTCGACCTCAAGGGTACGCAGGTTGCGGGCATTGACCCCGATGACCTGGGCGCCCGCCTCCATCGCCCGGTCGGCCTCCTCCTCGTCGTGCACCTCGACCAGCGCGGTCATGCCGAGCGACTCGATCCGCTCCAGCAGCCCGACCAGGGCGTTCTGCTCCAACGCGGCGACGATCAGCAGCACCATGTCGGCGCCGTACGCCCGCGCCTCGTGCACCTGGTAGCTGGAGATCACGAAGTCCTTGCGCAGCACCGGGACCTGTACTGCCGCGCGGACCGCGGCGAGATCGTCCAGCGATCCGCCGAACCAGCGCCCCTCGGTCAGCACGCTGATCGCCCGTGCGCCACCGGCCGCGTAGTCGCCGGCCAGGTCCGCCGGGTCGGCGATCTCCGCGAGCTGTCCCTTCGACGGCGAGGAACGCTTCACCTCGGCGATCACCGCGACGCCGGGCCGGCGCAGGGCCGCGTACGCGTCCAGCGGTGGTGGCGCGGCGGCGGCCGACTCCCGGATCCGCTCCAGCGGAACCCGCTCCTGTCGGCGCGCGACGTCCTCGCGTACCCCCGCCAGGATCTCGTCGAGCACGCTTACGGACGCTGCCGAATCGGCCCCGTCCCCCTCCGCGTGCGCATGCTCAGCAGTCACCAACGGACTCCCCTCTCCGGGTGTCATGGGCCGATGCTAGGCGGCTCCACCTGGCACCGGACGGCGGGGGTATGGCGCTGCTCACGAAACGGCCTGCGGCATAATGGCCGACCTGCCGTGAAGGGGCTGTCACGCAGCGCCACCTCCATCGCCCGCCACCTCCGCGCCGGACCACCCGAATCGCATCGATGAGGACCCATCGGTTACAGCCGGAGACGACCCGGGGGATCGAGCCATGTTCATCGATCCTGTGAGGAAGCTCAAAGGCGACCGGCTCTGCCCTGGTCCCGACGCCGAACAGGCCGTTGATGCGACGGACACCACGGCGAAACGTGAGCCGGTGAGCATCGATGTCGGGCAGACTCGATAGCGCGCTGCCCCAACCCTCGCCAACATCCTCGTACGGGGTGACCATGAGCACTGCCGGCCCGAACCCGAACATCGGCCTGACCACCATCTCGCGGACCGTCGCGTCGCTCGCCGTCGGCGTGGTGCACACGCTGGAACGCGCGGTCGTCGGCGAGGCGCGGACCCGCACGGCCCGCGGCAACGCGTGGGAGGCGGTCTGCGCAGACCGGGCCCGCGCCGACCGGCGTGCCGAGCTGAACCGCCTCGTCGCCGAACTGGCCGCCACCGGCGCCGCCGCCCGTCAGCAGCGGGACCGGCAGCCGATCAGTTGACCGTCGGGTCCTCGCCCCGGTCCAACGCGTCCCACGCCTCCGTGGTGCGCCGGCCGGTGACCGGGCCGGCAGGACCAGACGGCGCGGGGCCGCCGCGCGCCGGTCGCTCGTAGCGGGCCCCCATCGCCGGCCAAGCCCGTCCGCGCAGCGCCGTCAGCAGTCCACCCGCACCCGCCAGCAGACCACCGACCAGGCAGAGCGCCGGCCACTGCCGGCTCACCGCCCCCTCGAACCCGGCCACGAGGCCGTAGCCGCCACCGATCGCGACCGCCAGCCCGAGCAGGGCAAGCAGGCCACCGAGGAGCTGACGTACGCGGCCCCGGGTGGCGAGCACCGCTCCCCCACCGGCCAGCCCGACCACCGCCAACGCGGGCAGCCACGGCAGCAGCGCGGTACCTGTGCGGGTCACCCGCTCCGGTGGCAGCGGCGACGGCCGTACGGTCAACTCGACCGACCACGTCCGGGTCGCCGCCCAGAGCGCCAGGCCCGCGCCGGCCAGGCTGAGCAGCACGGCGTAGGTCAACTCGCGCCGGCCGGCACCGGCCCGGGCGTCCCGCTCCACCTCCACGCTCACCGGACCCACCTTTCGTTCGCGACCGCGACCCTCCGCCGCGCCGCACTCCTCGCGCTCACCGGGCCACCCTTCCGTTCGCGACCGCGACCCTCCGCCGCGCCGCACTCCTCGCGCTCACCGGGCCACCCTTCCGTTCGCGACTGCGGGGCCCCGCCGCGCTGCACTCCTCGCGCTCACCAAGCCGGCCTTTCGTTCGCGACTGCGGGGCTCCGCTGCGCTGCACTCCTCGCGCTCACCGGGCCGGCCTCAGCGTCTCCGCCGCGGCGATGGCCGCGAGCACGGCGGCGGCCTTGTTCCGAGTCTCCTGGTCCTCGGCGCCCGGGTCGGAGTCGGCCACGACACCCGCACCGGCCTGCACGTACGCGCGGCCGGCCCGGATCAGCGCCGTCCGGATGGCGATGGCCATGTCCAGGTCCCCGCCGAAGCCGAAGTAGCCGACCGTGCCGCCGTAGACGCCACGCCGGACCGGTTCCAGCTCCTCGATGATCTCCATGGCTCGCACCTTCGGGGCACCGGAGAGGGTGCCGGCGGGAAACGTCGCGGCCAGGGCGTCGAACGCCGTCCGGTCCTCCCGCAGTGTGCCGACCACGGTGGAGACGATGTGCATGACGTGGCTGTACCGCTCGATGGTGGCGAACTCCGGCACCTCGACCGTGCCGGGCCGGCAGACCCGGCCCAGGTCGTTGCGGCCCAGGTCGACCAACATGACGTGCTCCGCCCGTTCCTTCGGGTCGGTGATCAGTTCGGCGGCGAGGCGGGCGTCCTCGGCCGGGCTCGCGCCGCGCGGACGGGTGCCGGCGATCGGGTGCAGCAGCGCACGCCGTCGGCCGCCGGCCTCGGTGGTCACCTTCAGGTGCGCCTCCGGGGAGGAGCCGACGATGTCGAAGCCGTCGAACCGCAGCAGGTACATGTACGGGCTCGGGTTGGTGGTGCGCAGTACCCGGTAGACGTCCAGCGGATCGGCGTGGGTGGGCCGCTCGAAGCGCTGCGACAGCACGATCTGGAAGCACTCGCCGGCCCGGATCGCCTCCTTGGCGACCTCCACGGCCTTCGGGTAGCCACCGTCGGGCGTCCGGCTGACCACGTCGCCCGCGGGCGGCCGGTCCACCGACGAGATCATCGGCGGGATCGGCCGGGACAGTGCCGTGGTCATCGCGTCGAGCCGACCCACCGCATGGTGGTACGCCGCGGCGACCAGCTCGTCCCGCGCCGGCTCGTCCAGCGGGGGCAGGAGCGCGTTGGCGACCAGGATCGCCGAGCCGTCGTAGTGGTCGAGCACCACCAGGTCGGTGGCGAGCATCATGCCCAGCTCCGGCACGCCCAGGTCGTCCTCGGTCCGCTCGGGCAGCCGCTCGAAGCGGCGTACGAGGTCGTAGCCGAGGTAGCCGACCATGCCCCCGGTGAGCGGCGGCATTCCGCTGGCCGGATCCCACGCCGGACCGGCGAGAGCCGCGACGGTCTCCCGCAGCACGTGGACCGGGTCACCGCCGGTGGGCAGCCCGGCCGGAGGCCGACCGAGCCAGACGGCCGCACCGTCCCGCTCGACGAGCGTGGCGCTGCTTCGTACGCCGATGAACGAGTACCGCGACCAGGTCATGCCGGCCGACCCGGCGCCCTGCTCGGCGGACTCCAGCAGGAACGTGCCCGGGCCACCGGCCAGCTTGCGGTAGACCCCGACGGGGGTCTCCGCGTCGGCCAGCAGCCGCCGGGTCACCGGCACAACCCGCCAGCGGGCCGCCAGCTCGGTGAAGGTCGCCTGGTCGGGGCTCACCGCGCCATCGGTCATGACCGCCGCCGCCTCCCGTTCGCCTGCCGGAACCCCGGCCTGCTCACGGCGCGTCCGCGCCGGTGACCGGCAGCTCGTCGAAGAAGCAGGTGCGGTGCCCGGTGTGGCAGGCCGCGCCGACCTGTTCCACGGTCACCAGCAGGGCGTCACCGTCGCAGTCGAGCGCCACCGAGCGGACGTACTGGTGGTGACCGGAGGTGGCCCCCTTGACCCAGTACTCCTGGCGGCTGCGCGACCAGTAGGTGGCCCGCCCGGTGGTGAGCGTGCGGTGCAGCGCCTCGTCGTCCATCCAGGCGACCATCAGCACCTCGCCGCTGTCGTGGTCGCGCACCACGGCCGCCACCAGCCCATCGGCGGTGCGCCGCAGACGCGCCGCGACGGCCGGGTCGAGCTGCGACGGACGGGCCGGGCCGGGCACCGGCGGCTCGCTCGCTGGGACGGGGGCGCCGGTCACGGGCGCGTCAGGTACGGGCACAGTCACCCATTCTCCCGCACGCGGCGCGGGGACCAGCGACGCCTCCCGCCGAGGTCGGAGCGGACCGTCCGACGCCCGGGTGAGCTGGGCGACGTAACGGTCCAGCCGGCCGTCGAGCAGCGCCTCGGCGAGGTCCGTCCCGGCGGCCTCGGCGATCCGTTCGGCGTACGGTCGGATCAGCGGCAGCGACCCGGTGACCAGCCGGACGGCCGCGGCCCAGAGCTGCCCGGGAGCACCCGGGCGCAGGCCGAGGCAGAGCAGCATGTCCTCCCGGTAGTCGGGCGGGGCGACCGGGAGGTTCAGGGCGGCCTCGACGGCGGCCCGGCGCGACGCGACGCGTACCGACGGGTTGGCCAGCCGTAGCACCGACGGGCAGAGCCGGGCCAGGTCTGCGGCGGCGAGGCGGACCCCGAGATGGTCCCCGGCGACCCGGGCCCCGGCCACCTTGCCGAGTGTGGCGATCAGCTCCTCCAGCTGCGGCTCACCGGCCGGCTGACAGAGCACCGGCAGATCGATCCGGCGTCGCCAGTAGGCGTCCGCCCAGAGCAGCCGGGCCGGCGTGAGGACCGGCAGCCCGAATGCCCAGTCGGGCGGTTCTCCGAGCCGGGCCACCCAGGAGCGGACGTCCCGGGCGGCCACCGAGACGTGCGTGAGCCGGCCGGCAGTCGGGGCCAGGTACGCCCGTCGCGCCGCGTACGGCGCGCCACCGACCAGCACGTCGAGGTCGACGTCGCTGTGCTCGGTGGCGGCCTGCCGGGCGTGGCTGCCGCGCAGCATGATCCCGACGACCGGCCGTTCGCCGAATTTCCGCAGCCGGGCCGCCCAGTCGTCGAGGAACCCGGCGTACGGCAACGGAGCGTGATCCACGCCCGCCATCGTGCCGTACCGGCGGTGTCCGATGCCGCACGTGGTGTCCGAATCAACGGTTCGATCGCCGGAAGAGTCCCTTCGCCGACGGGAGTCCACGGCTTCCGGGCCGCCGGATCGACCGCACCCGAAAGTCACCTGTTGCGCACGAGCGAACAATTCACCTAGCGTTGAGTTCAACACATGGTGAGTTTTTGGGGAGGGGCGATGGAAGATGCGATAGTGCTCCGCGACCTGGTCGTCGACCGGGGGCGGTGGCGCGTGCTGCACGGCATCAGCTGCGCGGTGCCGCGCGGCGTGGTCGCCGGGCTGTTGGGCCCGAGCGGGAGCGGCAAGACCACCCTCATGCGTGCCGTGGTCGGGGTGCAGGTGGTCCACGGCGGCACGGTGACGGTGCTGGGCCGTCCCGCCGGTGCGACCGACCTGCGCCGACGGGTCGGCTACCTGACCCAGGCCCCGAGTGTGTACGCCGACCTCACGGTGCGGGAGAACGCCCGCTACTTCGCCGCCCTGCACGGGCGCAGCCGGGCCGACGCCGACCGGGCGGTCGCGGACGTGGGGCTGGGCGCGGCGGCCGGACAACTGGTCGGCACGCTCTCCGGCGGACAGCGCAGTCGGGCCTCGCTCGCCTGCGCCCTGGTCGGCGAGCCGGAGCTGATCGTCCTCGACGAGCCGACCGTCGGCCAGGATCCGGTGCTCCGCGCCGACCTGTGGAGCCGCTTCCACGAGCTGGCGGCGAGCGGGGTGACACTGCTGGTGTCGAGCCACGTGATGGACGAGGCGGCCCGGTGCGACCGGCTGCTGCTCATCCGAGAGGGACGCCTGATCGCCGACGACACCCCGGACGCGGTCCGGGCCGCCGCCGGCGTGGCCGACCTCGACGAGGCGTTCCTGCGCCTGATCAGGGCGAGCGAGGCCGGCGCCGGGGTGCCGGCGGGCACCGGAGGGGAGACGGCGTGAACCCGCGGATCCTGGCGGTCACCACCGGCCGCATCCTGCGCCAGCTGCGCCACGACCGGCGTACGGTGGCGCTGCTGCTGGTGGTGCCGACGCTGCTGCTCACCCTCGTCTACTACATGTACGCCGACCAGCCCGCCCCGCCCGGCGGGGTGTCCACCTTCGACCGGATCGCGCTGGTCATGCTCGGCTTCTTCCCGTTCGTCATCATGTTCCTGGTGACCAGCATCGCCATGCTGCGCGAGCGCACGAACGGCACCTTGGAACGCCTGCTCACCACGCCGCTGGCCAGGGCCGACCTGCTCTTCGGCTACGGCATCGCGTTCGGGCTGGCCGGGGCGGTGCAGGCGACCGTCGCCGCGGCGCTGGCGTACTGGGTCTTCGACCTGGACACCGCGGGCGGCAGCCAGCTCGTGATCATGATCGCCGCGCTGAACGCGGTGCTCGCGGTCGCGCTCGGCCTGTTCTGCAGCGCCTTCGCCCGCACCGAGTTCCAGGCCGTACAGTTCATGCCGGTCGTGGTCGCCCCCCAACTGCTGCTCTGCGGGCTCTTCGTGCCCCGCGACGAGATGGCCGGATGGCTCCAGGCGGTCAGCGACGTACTGCCACTGTCGTACGCCGTCGAGGCGTTGCAGGAGGTCGGCGCGCACGCCGACCCGACCGGCACGATGTGGCGTGACCTGGCGGTGGTCGTCGGCGCGACGGTGCTCGCGCTGGCGCTCGCCGCGGCCACGCTGCGGCGGCGCAGCGGCTGACCGACCGGTCCCACTCGCCGGGCCGGGGGCCACGGTGGCCCGGCGGGTGGGGCGCAAGCGAGGAACGGAGTGAATGGCGGCGATGGCACGACGGACCGGCCGGCGGCCCGGCAACCCGGACACCCGGGAGGCGATCCTCTCCTCGGCGCGGTCCGCGTTCGCTGAGCGGGGCTTCGCCGCGGCCTCCATCCGGACCATCGCCGCCGCGGCCGGGGTGGACCCGGCGCTGGTCCACCACTACTTCGGCAGCAAGGACCAGCTCTTCCTGGCCGCGATGCAGGCGCCGGTCGACCCCCGCGAGCTGCTCCCGGGGGTGCTCGCCGGTGACCGCGACGGCATCGGCGAGCGTCTGGTGCGCACGTTCCTCGGCGTCTGGGACTCCCCGGCCGGCACCGCCGGAGTGGCGCTGATGCGCTCGGCGGTGAGCAACGAGTGGACGGCCCGCCTGCTGCGCGAGTTCGTCGTCACCCAGGTACTGCGCCGGGTGTTGGAGCACCTCGACATCGACCCGGCCGAGCTGCCGCTGCGCGGGTCGCTGGTCGCCACCCAGCTGGTCGGGCTGGCGATGATGCGGTACGTGATCCGGCTGGACCCGGTCGCCTCCGCCGACCCGGCGACCCTGGTCGCCGCCGTCGGCCCGACCGTCCAGCGCTACCTGGTCGGCGAGCTGACCACCGGGTAGGCCCCGCCGCGCCGACGGGTGCGCCGGTCGCCGGAGCGACGACCGGCGCACCGGAACGTCAGCCGGCCGAGTTGTAGGCCCGCGCCGAGACCTGCACGCGACCCCGCAGGTCCAGCCGCGCCGGCCAGGAGACCTCCACCCGGCGCGACTCACCCGGCAGGAGCCAGAAGTAGTTCTCGTCGTACCGGGCCGGCAGCACCCGATCGCCACGGGAGTCACGCACGCTCAGCCGGACCAGCGCGGCCACCGTGTCGCCCTCGTTGCGCACCGTCGTGGTGACCGTGACGCGCCCCCCGGTGGCGCGTACGCCGCCGGTCTCCGTCGACAGGCGTGTGCGCGCCAGGTCGTTGAGCGCGCGCATCTCCTCGGCCGCGCCGTAGCGCCAGTAGGTGTTCTCGGAGAGCAGCCGGCCGTGGCTGTCGCGCAGCTCCAGCCGCACGAGGTGCAGCCCGGCGCCGTCCGGCGCGGGCACCGTGAACGCCGCCGAGGTGGCGGAGGCGGCGACGTCCACCCGCTGACTCTGCGGCGTACCCAGTGACCGGCCCCGCAGGTCGTAGCGGCGGGCGGTGACGGTGGCGCCGGTGAGGGCCGTGGTGGTGTGGTTGACGGCCCGGACCCGCCAGGTGCCGGGGTCCGCCTGTACGTGCAGCGGCTCGCAGCCCTTCCGGGTGCCGAAGTAGGCACCGTTGACGTCCAGGTCGTAGTCGTACGTCTGCCAGACCGTGCTGTGCCAGGCCGGATGCGACATCCACAGCAGCAGTCCGGTGGCGTCCTGCCACAGGTTCGCGTTCCACGCCTCGAACATGGCGCGGTGGCTCTCGTAGTTGACGAACTGCGCCCGGGTGGCGAACTCCTCGATGGAGCCGGACTCGCCGAGCCGCGCGTCGATCGCGTCCTGGTACGTGCCGACGCGCTGATTGCCGACGGTCGACCAGTCGTGGTGGTTCCAGACCACGCTCGGCGGCCACTCCGGCTCGTCGCCGACGAGGTTGCGCATGCTCTCGACGACCGAGACCACCGGCATGCCGATCTCGGTGTGGAAGCCGAAGGAGTCAGCCTCGTAGATCTTGTTGTCGACGTACGTCGCCGGGTCGACCCAGTGGTACGGCCCCCGCCCACTGACGATGCCGCTCGCGGAGTTGGGGATGTAGAGGATCTCCGGGTGCTCGGCGGCGACCGCCTGCTTGAGTCCCGCGTCGACGATCGGCGGCGGGTCGCCCTCGTTGGCGCCGCACCAGACGACGATGCTCGGATGGTGGCGGTACCGCCGGATCGTGTCGGCGGCGATGTCGACGTAGCCGGGCGGGTTGGGCAGGAACTGGCCGGCCTGCCAGAAGTCGTTCCACACGAGGATGCCCTGCTCGTCGCAGGCCTGGTAGAGCTCCTCACGGTTGCTGCTGCCCAGCCAGTTGCGGATCATCGTGAAGTTCATGTCGCGGTGCATCTCGACGGTGTCGGCGAGCCGGTCGGGCAGCACCCGGCGCAGCAGCTCGTCCCAGCCCCAGTTACCACCGCGGGCGAAGATCGGCACGCCGTTCACACTGATCTTGAGTTCGGTGATCTTGTTGCTGACCGACTTGACGTCGGTCCACCGCTGCCCGTCGTCGGAGACCTGGATGACGAAGTCGCGGGCGTACGCCTGCTCCCAGACGATGGTCACCTGGTCGAAGGTGACCGGCTGAGCGAAGTCGACCTCGATCCACTGGCCGTCCTCCGCCTTCGACGCCCAGCGGGTACGCGGATTGCCGTCGACGGCCTGCTCGGGACCGGTGGAGTCGCTGTCGGCGGAGGAGGCCCGCACGGCGGCGTGCAGGGCGAGGTCGACGTCCGGTTCCGCCTGCCGCCGCACGGAGAGCGTCCACATCGACACGCCCCACGAGGTGGCCCGCGTACCCGCCTGAATGCGTAGGTGCCGGGCGGTTTGTTCGGGGAACGTCTCGACCTGGGTGGCCCGGCTGCCCAGCGGAGTCTCGTTGCTGACCGCCTTCACATCGGTGAAGGACTCCCCGTCGGCGGAGACCTGGACGCGGTAGTCGAGGGCGTACGCCTGTTCCCAGACGATCGTGACCCGGTCGAAGTCGACCGCCGCGCCGAGGTCGACCTGGATGTACTGGTCGTCCTCGTACGTCGAGGCCCAGCGGGTGCGGGGATCGCCGTCGACGGCGTTGCCGGGCACGTTGGTGTCGTTCTCCGAGCCGGAGGCGGTGGCGGCCTTTCCTCGGGCCAGGTCGGGGCCGTCGCCGTCGGCCACCGACAGCGACCACATCGAGACGCCCCACCCGGTGGCGCGCCGACCCGCCTGGATGCGGACGTGCCGGGCGTGCCGGCGGTCGAAGGTGACGGTCTGCGTCGCCGCTCCGTCGACGAAGTCCAGCGGGGGCGTGGCGGCGGGTGAGATCTGGATCGGCTGGTGCCAGTCGTAGCCGAACTCGCGGATACCGAAGCGGACGGCACGGCGGTCGCTGACCTTCCGAGCGACGGTGGCGGTGAGCTTCAGGTCGTAGAGGTGTGGCTCGCCGTAGCCGTTGGGCCACCAGAGCTGGGGGTTGCGCAGCCGCAGCGCGTGGAAGCGCTCCGGAGTGAACTCGACGGTGGTGTCCCCGCCGGCGGGTACGGTCACCGTGGTCTCGACCTTGACCTTGTCGAACTCCGCGCGGACGGTCACGGTGGTGGCCGTGGCGGCCGCGTTGCGTACCGGTACGGCGATGGTGACCTCGGCGGTGCCGGTACCCGGCAGGTCCGGCAGCGTGGTCTTGACGTACGGGTCGCCGAGGACGGCCGCCCCGGTGCTGCGCAGCCGGACGTGGTTCCAGATGCCGGTGACCCGGTCACGGACCGCGGGCATCCAGTCCCAGCCGGAGACGGCGAGGTAGGTGGGCGCGTCGAGGTAGTGGTGGGCCGACTGGAGGAAGGTCCGCCCGTCGGCGCCCTTGTCGCCCGGAGTTCCCGGGTGCGGCATCGGGGTCACCTGGACGGCGACGACGTGCTCGGTGTGACCGGCGAGGGCGTGGGTGACGTCGAGGGCCACCCGGGCGAACGGGTGCTTGACGTCGCCCACCCGCTTCCCGTTGACCCAGACGACGGCCTCGTGGTTGACGCCGTCGAACTCGAGCCACACGTGGCGGCCGGCCGAGGTGTCCAGCCCTCGGGGCAGCCGCAGCGCCCGGCGGTACCACCACGCGTGCCGGGAGAGCGCCTCGGGGATGCGCATGTTGTTGAAGCCGGAGACCGGGTCGGGCAGGTGTCCCCGCTCGACGAGGGTGCCCAGCACGGTGCCGGGCACGGTGGCGGGCAACCAGTCCCGCACGTCGACCCCACCGGTGGACAGTTCCGCGCCGTCGGTGGTGCCGGCGAAGTCGTCCATCGTCAGCGACCAGCCGGACTCCACCGGCACGGTGCCGTCGGCGGCGACCTTCAGCTCGGGCGCGGGCCGGGTGTTGCCCCCCGCCCAGTCGGTCCAGCCCTCGACGGGCGGGCGGGCGGCGAGGGCGGTGCCGTAGACCTGGAACCCGTTGAGACCGACCGGGTTGCCGTTCGACCGCTTCGTAGCGGTCATCCGGATCCATCGCGCGGTGGCCGGCTCCGGAAGCCGGATCGCCTGGACCCCGCCCTGTCCCTCGGTGGTCTCGTACACGGTCCGCCAGGTCTGCCCGTCGGAGGAGACCTCGAGCCGGTAGGCCACCGCGACGCTGGAGAGGATCTCGTCGCCGTCGGTGTCGGTGTAGTTGCCGTCGAACGGTCCGTCGGCGAGCGTGGCCTCGAAGACCAGCGTCACCGCTTCGATCCGGCAGGGCGCCTCGAGGTCGACGGAGATCCACTGTGGGTCACCGGCGGCGGCCCGCCAGCCGCTGCCGCGTACCCCGACCTGCGGTAGTCCGTCCACGGCGAACGAACCCGGCGTGGGCGCGTAGTCGGTCGACGAGACGCGCACCGGCCGGTACCGGGCCAGGTCGGTGGTCTCGGTTCCGTGCGGCGGCCCGGCGGGCGCGGCGGAGGCGGCCTCGGGCAGCACGACGGCCACGCCGACCGAGGCGAGCAGCGTGGCGCCGGTGGACAGGAAGGTTCGCCGCGACATGGACGCGGACTCGGACATGACGCCTCCCAGGCTGACAACGTTGTCAGATCTTCGCGGTGAAAGATCAAACGTGTCAAGGAGTTGTTCCAGGCTTGATCCATCCGTCGCCCGGGGGCGGTAAGGTCTCGCAGGTGACCAGCGCTCCCAGCCGTACGAAGCGACCCACCATGGTGGACGTGGCCGCCCTCGCCGGCGTGAGCGTGAAGACGGTCTCCCGGGTCGTCAACAACGCGCCCTACGTGCAGCCGGAGGTGGCGCAGCGGGTCCTCGCCGCGGTCGCCGAGCTCGGTTTCCGTCGTAACCACCTGGCCAGCTCGCTCCGCTCCGGCCAGGCCACGGCGACGATCGGGCTGCTCATCGAGGAGATCGCCAACCCGTTCTACGCCACCATCGCCGGCGCCGTGGCCGAGGTCGCCTCGGAGCACGACACGATGCTGCTCATCGCCAGCTCGGAGGAGAACCCGGCCCGGGAGCAGCAGTTGCTGCGCGATCTGTGCGCCCGCCAGGTGGACGGCCTGCTCGTCGTACCCGCCGGCGAGGACCACGCGTTCCTGCGCAGCGAGGTGGAACGCGGCACCCCGGCGGTGTTCCTCGACCGACCGGCCGGCGGGTTGCCGGCCGACACGGTGCTGATCGACAACCGGGGCGGGGCCCACGCCGGCGTCCGGCAACTGGTCGAGCTCGGCCACCGCCGGGTCGGCATCCTGCTCGACTCGACCGCCATCTACACCATGCGGGAACGGCTGGCCGGCGCGCGGGACGCGCTCGCCGCGGCCGGGTTGGCGGACGACCGCCTGATCCGCTACGGCATCCGGGACCCGGAGACGGCCGCCAGCGTCGTCGGTGACCTGCTCGACGAGCCCGACCCGCCGACCGCCTTCTTCGCCCTCAACAACCGCATCTCGCTCGGCGCGGTCGAGGAGCTGCACCGCCGAGGCAGCGACGCCGCCCTGCTCGGGTTCGACGACTTCGACCTGTCCCGGCTGCTGCCCTACCCGTTCACCGTGGTCGCCTACGACACCCGCACGCTCGCGCGGACGGCCGCCGAGTTGCTGTTCCGCCGGATCAAGGGCGACCGCTCCGCACCTCGCGACCTGCTGATCCCCACCGAGCTCGTCAACCGGGGCCTGCCCCGGCACTGAGCCCCACGGCGGTTCTCCTTCGCACCGGCGGCCGGTGCTCGGCCCGCGACGGTTCCCCTCGGCGGCTGCGGCTCGGCGCGCGGGGCCGTGGTTCAGCCGGCGGCGGCGCGCGGGCAGATCATCGGGTGCAGCAGCCGGACCAACTCGGCGTGATCGGCCACCGGAGCCGGGAAGGCCAGCCGCACCCGCCGCCGGGCCCCCGGCCCGCCGAGGACCACGACGAGGCCGTACCGGTCCATCCGCACCACCCGCGGCGCGTCGGCCGGGTCGTCGGCGGTCAGCCCGAACTGCCGACGCAGGTACGCGGTCACCTCGGCGCCGTGATGGTCGGTCAGGTCGGCCAGCAACTCGGCCTCGACCGGGTGCAGCGGGTCGGGCTCGGCCTCGGCGTACACCTCCGGGTCGATACGCCGGACGCTGTCGTCGCGTTCCCAGCGGACCTCGGCCACCTCGAAGCGGAACAACCGGAACCGCCGGCCGAGATCGAGCAGGTCACCTGTCGGCTCCACGGCGGCGAAGTCCTGCGCCGCGGCGCGGGCCTGCCCGCCGTCGAGTTCGACCGCCCAGCCGGAGACCCAGGCCCGGCCGAGCGAGGGTGCGCCCGCGGCGGGCGGCAGGTCGAGCACGTCGAGCACGATCGCCACGTCCTGGTCGCCCTCGGCCGGCCGCAGCGCCGCGGCGAGGTCGCTGACCACCGGCACCAACAGCAACACGCGCCCCTCCGGGTCCGTCACGTGCCGCACGTGGTGCGGGCCGGGCCGGTGCGCCAGGTGGACGAGGCCGGGGAGCCGGCCCGCGACGAGGGTGCGGACGATCTCCGCGGGGCTGGGTCCCATGGCGCGACCTCCTTAGTAGGTTAGCCTTACCTAACTAGCACCATAGAGCACCTGATCGGAGACGTCCACGTGAACCAAGCCCGGCCCAAGGCCCGGCTCTCCCGCGCCCTCGGCATCCCCCTCACCACCAAGTGCGTCCGCTACGTCGAACGCCGCCCCTACCCGCCCGGCGTACACGGGCGGCAGCGCCGCAAGACGTCGGACTACCAGGTACGGCTGCTGGAGAAGCAGCGCCTGCGCCACCAGTACAACGTCAGCGAGACTCAGCTGCGCCGCACCTTCGACGAGGCCGCCCGGGGCACGGGCAAGACCGGCGAACGCCTGGTCGCGCTCCTGGAGCGCCGCCTCGACGCCGTGGTCCACCGCGCCGGCCTGGCCCGCACCATCTACCAGGCACGCCAGCTGGTCGCCCACGGCCACATCACCGTCGACGGGCAGAAGGTCGACCGCCCCTCCTACCGCCTGCGCCCCGGGCAGGTGGTGGGGGTCCGGGAGCGCAGCCGGGAGCGGTTGCCGTTCCAGGCCGCCGCCACCGGCGCGAACCGCGGGGACGGCCCGGGCCAGCCGTACCTGGACGTGGACCTGGCCGGCCTGCGGGCGACCCTGCTGCGCGAACCGACCCGCAACGAGGTGCCGGTGATCTGCGACGAGCAACTCATCGTGGAGTACTACTCCCGCTGACCCCACCGTCCCGGCACGATCGGCACCCGTGCCGGGATCAGCGGGTCTGCTCCAGCCAGGAGGCGTAGAGCAGGCCGTAGGTCGACTCGGGGTCGCGGACCAACTCGTCGTGCGGGCCACGCTGCACGATCCGGCCCCGGTCGACCACGATCACCTCGTCCGCGGCCTGCGCGGTCGAGAGCCGGTGCGCGATGGCGAGCGTGGTCCGGCCCCGGGTCACCGCGTCCAGGGTGCGTTGCAGGCGTACCTCGGTGGCCGGGTCGACGGCGCTGGTCGCCTCGTCGAGCACCAGCAGGTCCGGATCGGCCACGTAGGCGCGGGCCAGCGCCACCAACTGCCGCTCCCCCACACTCAGTGCCTCGCCGCGCTCGCCGACCGGCGTGTCCAGCCCGGCGGGCAGCCCGTCCAGCCAGTCCGCCAGGCCCAGTTCGGTGAAGGCCGCCGCGAGCTGCTCGTCGGTGAGCTCCGGACGGGCGAACCGGACGTTCTCCCCCACCGTGGCGTCGAAGAGGAACCCGTCCTGCGGCACCATCACCACCCGGGCCCGCAGCGAGGCGAACCGCACCTCGTTCAGCGGCACCCCGGAGAGCAGCACCGCGCCGTCGGTCGGGTCCATCAGCCGGGTGAGCAGCTTGGCGAACGTGGTCTTGCCGCTGCCGGTCTCGCCGACCACCGCCACCCGGCTCTTCGCCGGGATCTCCACGTCGATGTCGTGCAGCACCCGCGCGCCGCCCGGGTACGCGAAGCCCACCTCGGCGAAGCGGATGTCCAGCGGGCCCGACGGCAGTTCCCGCCCCTGCTCACCGGGGTCGGCCACGTCCGGCGCCACGTCGAGGACGTTCAGCACCCGCCGCCAGCCGGCGATGGCGTTCTGCGCCTCGTTGAGCACCTCGGTGGCGATCTGCACCGGCTGGATGAAGAGGGTGACCAGGAAGAGGAACGCGGTCAGCTGGCCGATGCTGAGCGTGCCCCCGACGCCGAGGACCACCCCGAGCGCCACCACGCCGGCCAGCGCCAGCCCGGCCGCCAACTCCCCGACCGAGCTGCCCATGATGCTGATCCGGATGGCCCGCTGCTGTGCCCGGCGCTGGCCGTCGATCGCCTCGTCGAGACGACGCGCGGTACGTCCCGCGATGCCGTACGCGCGGATCACCGGCGCGCCGACCACGCTCTCCCCGATCGCGCCCAGCAGCGCCCCGGTGCGCTGCCGGACGATGCCGTACGCGGAGCCGAGGCGACGCTGCAACGACCGGATCACGAAGATCGCGGGCAGGAAGGCGGCGAAGACCATCAACGTCAGCTGCCAGGAGTACGCCAGCATCACGATCGTGGTCACCACCAGCTGACCAAGGTTGACCAGCAGGATCACCCCGCCCCACTGGAGGAACTGGGTGATCTGGTCGACGTCGCTGGTGACCCGCGAGACCAGCGAGCCACGCCGTTCGGACTGCTGGTGCAGCATCGACAGGTCGTGCACGTGCCGGAACGCCCGGATCCGGACGTTCGCCAGCGCGGTCTCGCTGACCGTGAACAGGCGGCGCATCATCAGGTAGCCGCAGAGCGTGGTCACCACCAGGATGGCGGCGGCGACCGCCACCACCGTCCAGACCACGTCCAGGTCGAGCCCGCCGACGATGCCGTTGTCGATGCCCTGCTGCACGGCCACCGGCACGGCGACGCGGCCGACCATGTAGACCAGGGCGAGGGCGAGCGTGCCGAGCAGCCCGGTACGCAGCTCCGGGGAGAGCGCCAGGCCGCGCCGCAGAGTCTGCCAGGTCGTCTCGGTCGGCTCGGGCGCCTCCGCCTCCCGCTGCGCTGCACTCCTCGCGCTCACCGGTCCACCTCGATTTCCAGGCCCGAGTGCAGCGGATCCGCCTCGGGGTCGTACGGCTGCTCCTGGGTGCGTTCCACCTCGGCCTGCTCGTACGCGGTGACCAGGTCCGTGTAGCCGGGCACGGTGGCGAGCAGCTCGGTGTGGCTGCCCCGCGCCACCACGCGGCCCTGCTCGACGTAGATCACCTCATCGGCCAGCGCGATGGTCGCCCGCCGGTACGCGACCACGAGGATCGAGGCGGGAGCGCCCCCGGCCCGGTCGGCGGACCGCAACCCGGCCAGGATGGCGGCCTCCACTCGCGGGTCGACCGCGCTGGTGGCGTCGTCGAGCACGAGCAGCCGCGGCCGGCCCGCGAGGGCACGCGCCAGGGTGAGCCGCTGCCGCTGCCCACCGGAGAGCGAGGTGCCCCGCTCCCCGACCATGGTGTCCAGCCCGTCGGGCAGCGCGGCCACGAAACCGTCCGCCTCCGCCAGCCGCAGCGCGGCCCACACGTCGTCGTCGCTGACGCCCGCCCGGTCCAGCGCGATGTTGGCCCGGACGGTGTCGTCGAAGATGAACGGCACCTGGGCGACCAGCGCCGCGGTGCGGGCCAACGACGCGCCGGTCAGTTCGCGTACGTCCACACCGTCCAGGGTGACCGTGCCGGAGCGCGGATCCACCAGCCGTACGGCCAGCGAGGCGATCGTCGACTTGCCGGCACCCGTCGGCCCGACCAGGGCCACGGTCTTTCCGGGCGGCACGGTGAAGGAGACCTCGCCGAGCACCTCGGCGCCGGGCAGGTGCGCCTCGGCCGGCTCGTACGCGAAGGACACGTCGCGGAAGCTGAGTGTGGCGGGCGCCGGGTCGGCCGGATCGAGTTCGCGGTCGCCGTACGGCATCTCGCCGGTCGCGTCGAGCACCCGGCGCAGCCGGTCCCAGCCTGCGACGCTGCGCGGCAGTTCGGCGAGCACCCAGCCGATCGCCCGCACCGGAAAGGCCAGCACGGTGAAGAGGAACGCCACGCTGACCAGGTCGGCGACACCGATCGCGCCCTGCCGGAGCCGGAACGTGCCGACCACCAGGACGGCGAGGGTGCCGAGGCTGGGCAGGGTCTCCAGCATCGGGTCGAAGACGCCGCGCAGCCGGCCCACCGAGATGAGCGAGTCCCGCAGCTCGCCGGCCCGGCCGGCGAATCGGCTGGTCTCCTGCGCCTCCCGCCCCATCGTCTTCACCACGAGCGCGCCGTCGAAGCTCTCGTGCGCGATCCCGCTGACCTCGGCCCGCAGCCGCTGGGCGCGCGCCTGCCGGGGTGCCATCCGGCGGGAGTAGACCACGTTCAGCACGAACAGCGCCGGGAACACGGCGAGCCCGACCAGGGCGAGCGCCCAGTCGGTGACGAAGAGCGAGGCGACCGCGCCGACCAGCATGACCAGCGTGCCCACCGCGAACGGCAGGGGCGCGATCGGGTACCAGGCGGCCTCGACGTCGGAGTTCGCGTTCGAGAGCAGTGTGCCGGTGGAGTTGCGGTGGTGCCAGGCCAGCGGCAGCTCCAGGTAACGGCGGGTGACCCGGCGGCGGTACGCGGCCTGGAGCCGGTACTGCATGTAGCCGGCGCCGAGCCGGCGTCCGAAGATGCCCACCACCCGCAGCACGCTGATCCCGAACAGCGCCACCGCGGCCAGCGCCAGGGTGCCCCCGGCGACCGAACCGCGTTCGATCGACGGTACGACCACGTCCCCGACCACCGCGCCGACCACGTACGCGCTGGCGATCACCATGGATCCGAAGAGCACGCTGCCGGCGACCGCGACCGTGAAGATCCGTGGCTGCTCCCGGATCGCCCGCCCGAGAACCGCCAATCCCCGACCGACCACGTCCCGACTCGTACTGCTCGCCACGTTCTCCCCCGCCGTGAGCCGCAATTATCTCCCCCATCCTTACCGGTCCGGAGGTGGCCCCGCCGTCCGCCCGGATATGTCGACGGTCACGTGACGACCTCGTATCGGATCGTGCCGGGTCCGGCACGGTGCGCGATCCCGGCCCTCTTCGCCGACGTGCGCAGCTGCCGGCGGCGGGCGCGCCGGAGGCCGCGCGGCGGCTTACCATCTGGTCATGCCCCGGTACGCCCGGGCCGAGCGCGACGCGCTGGCCGATCTCATGCTGACCCTGGGGCCGGACGCGCCCACCGTGAACGAGGGCTGGTCGACCCGCGATCTGGCCGCGCACCTGGTCGTGCGGGAACGCCGGCCGGACGCCGCCGGCGGCATCATGCTCCCGCCGCTGCGCGACTACGGTGAACGGGTCCGCCGACGCGTCGCCGCGCGCCCCTTCGCCGAGCTGGTGGCCCAGGTGCGCAGGCCGCCGATCTGGAGCCCGGTCAGCAACCCGCTCACCGACGAGCTGGCCAACACGATGGAGTTCTTCATCCACCACGAGGACGTGCGGCGGGGCGGAGCAGACTGGTCGCCTCGCGACCTCCCCGCCGGGTTGCGGTCCGCGCTGTGGCGGCGGGCCGGGCCGCTGGCCCGGCTGGCGCTGCGCCGGTTTCCGGCGGACGTCTACGTGCAGGCGCCCGGTCACGGGCAACTCTCGGTCGGCCGGGGCGGCGAGCAGCTGCGGCTGGTCGCGGCGCCCGGCGAACTCACGCTGTTCCTTTCCGGACGGCAGCGGGTGGCCCGGGTGCAGTTGGACGGCCCGAGAGAGTTGGTGCAGCGGCTTCGCGGCGCCGACCTGGGGATATGACTGACTGCACATAATCGGTCACTCACAGACCGTCCCGCGATGTGCACCCAACGAACCGAACCGATCTCTGCTCCCGTACGCTTTCCCGCGTCGTTCGCTCCGCAACAGCGCGACTGGGGGCACCATGCGGACCTTTGCAGTCTCGGCGCTGCGGGAACCCCCCTTTCCCGCACGGCGCCATGACGCCACCGATCGGCTGGCCGGGGAGAGCACGACCTGGGCGCTGAGCTTCGGGCTGATCGATTCCGGACACCGGATGAGCCGGCTGCGCCGGGCCGACGCTGCCGGGCTGGCCGGGCGGGCGGCCCCCGACGGGCCGGTCGACGAGGTCCGCCTGCTGACCGACCTGATCTCCTGGTTGTTCGTCATGGACGACGCCTGCGACGAGGACGGCCTCGGCGCCGCACCGACCCGGCTCGCGCCGGTCGTGGCGGACCTGCTCGATGTGCTCGACCGGCACGGCGACGGTCCGGGCACGCCGGACGACGGCCCGCTCGGCGGCGCGCTGCACGACCTCTGCCGCCGGGTACGCGCCCGCGGACGCTCGGCCCTGCTGCTGCGCTTCGTGAGCCGGGTACGGGACTACCTGCTCGCGCTGCTGTGGGAAGCGAGCAACCGGGAGCACGGGCGGGCTCCCGGGGTGGCCGAGTACGTGCAGATGCGCCGGCACACCGGCGGGGTGCACCCCAGCTTCGCGCTGACCGACCTCGCCCTGGCCGGCCTGCCCGGCGCCGCGACGAGAACCGAGCCGACGGTGCTCGCCGTCGACACCCTCGCGGCGGACCTGGTCTGCTGGTGCAACGACGTCTTCTCCTACTCGAAGGAACGCACCGACCCGGACGGGCACAACCTGGTGACGGTGATCGCCCGCGAGTCCGGCCACGACGAGGCCGCGGCGCTACGGGCGGCCGCGGAGCGGTTCAACGACACGCTGTCGGCGTACCTGACGGCGGAGGCGAAGCTCCTCGCGGAGGGCGACCCGACGGTCCACCCGGTGCTCGCCGCGCGGCGCAACTGGATCCGCGCCACCTACGACTGGTCGCTCGTCGCCGCCCGGTACGCCTGAACGGCCGCTCCGGCTGCCCTGTCGGACGATCACCGGGGGTAGCCCCGGCCGGGGTGCCACGCATACCCTTCGGTAACCACCATGACGTGACGCCCGTCACGCCACACCCCCGAAGGCGGCACAGCGATGGCTCTCGATGTACCGTACCGCTCCATCCCCGACATGTTCCTCAAGCGCGTGGCGGCGACCCCCGACCGCCAGGCTTTCGCCCACCCCGCGGCCGACGACTCCGGCCCCGTCTGGCTGACCTGGGCCCAGGTGGGGCGGCGCGCCAAGGCGATCGCCGCTGGGCTGCACGGCCTCGGCGTCGGCTTGGAGAACCCGGTGGCGATCCTGGCCAACACCCGGATCGAGTGGGTGCTGGCGGATTTCGGGATCATGTGCGCCGGCGGTGCGACGACGACTGTCTATCCCACCACCGAGCCGGCGGACGCGACCTACATCGTCGCCGACTCGGGCTCGCGGGTGCTCTTCGCGGAGAACCCGGCGCAGGCCGCCAAGATCGCCGGGGCCGACCTGCCCGCGCTGACCCACGTGGTGCTCTTCGACGGCACGCCGGACCCGGCCGCCGCCCTCCCTCAGCTCACCCTCGCCGATCTGGAGGAGCGCGGCGAGCGAGCCCTCGCCGCCGAGCCGGACCTGATCGACATGATCGTCGCCGGCATCGGCCCGGACCACCTGGCCACCCTCATCTACACCTCGGGCACCACCGGTCGGCCGAAGGGCGTCGAGCTGCTGCACGGCGGCTGGTGCTGGGAGGGCGTGGCGCAGGCCAACCTGGGGCTGCTGCGCGAGGACGACCTCCAGTACCTCTGGCTGCCGCTGTCGCACTCGTTCGGCAAGACCCTGCTCTGCGGCGCCACCCACGTCGGCCTGCCGACGTACGTGGACGGTCGGGTGGACAAGCTGGTCGACCTGCTCGGCGTGATCCGGCCGTCGCTCATGTGCGGCGCACCGCGCGTCTTCGAGAAGGTCTACAACAAGTCGGTGACCACCGCGCAGAGCGGCGGCGGCGCGAAGGCGAAGATCTTCGCCTGGGCGGTCGAGGTCGGCAAGCGCAAGGTCGCCCTGGAGCAGGCCGGCAGCCCGGTTCCGGCCGGGCTGAAGCTGCGTTACCGGGTGGCCGAGAAGCTGGTGTTCAGCAAGCTCCAGGCCCGACTCGGTGGGCGGATCCGCGTACTGGTCTCCGGCGCCGCGCCGCTCAGCCCGGAGATCGCCACGTTCTTCGCCGCCGCCAACCTGCCGATCTCCGAGGGCTACGGTCTGACCGAGACCAGCGCGGGCAACTTCGTCAACCCGCCGGACGGGCTGCGCATCGGTACCGTCGGCAAGGCGATGGGCGACCTGGAGTGCCGGATCGACACCGACGGGGAGATCCTGGTGCGCGGCCGGCCGGTGATGCGCGGCTACCACAACCTGCCCGAGGAGACCGCGGCGGCGTTCACCGAGGACGGCTTCTTCCGCACCGGTGACATCGGCACCCTGGACGCCCAGGGCTACCTGCGGATCACCGACCGGAAGAAGGACCTGGTCAAGACCTCCGGCGGGAAGTACATCGCCCCCTCACACATCGAGGGGATGTTCAAGGCGATCTGCCCGTACACCTCGCAGGCGGTCGTGATCGGCCAGGCCCGCAACTACTGCACCATGTTGGTCACGCTGGACGCCGACGCGATCAAGGGTTGGGCGGCCGGCACCGAGCTGGCGGGACGCGACTACGCAGAGATCGTGGCCGCACCGCAGGCGCAGGCGATGGTCGAGGAGTACGTGGCCCAGCTCAACAGCAGGCTCAACCGCTGGGAGACCATCAAGAAGGTCAGCATCCTGCCGCGGGACCTGACCATCGAGGACGGCGAGATCACCCCGTCGCTGAAGATCAAGCGTCGCGGCGTGGAGACGAACTTCGCCGCCGAGATCGACAAGATGTACGCGGGTACGCTCGCCGAGCTTTGAACCGATCGCCGCCGGCCCTCCTTCCCGCACCTGCGGCCGGGGGGCCCGCGGCGGTTCAGGCGATGACCGCCGGCTCCCGCCACTGTGGACGGGCGGCGCGATCCAGGTCGTAGCGGACGGCGGCGATCCGGCCGACCGCGTCGACGAGCTCGGCCGCCGGCAGGGTGAACGGAAGCCGGAGGAACCGCTCCAGGGTGCCGTCCAGACCGAACCGGGGACCCGGCGCCAGCCGTACGCCGACCTCCTCAGCGGCCCGGGCCAGGGCGCTGGAGATCGGCCCGTCGAGCTCCGCCCAGAGCGTCACCCCGCCGCGCGGCACGGTGACCCGCCAGTCCGGCAACCGCTCGGCGAGCACGCCGAGGAGGGCGTCACGCTGGACGGTGAGCTGCGCCCGGCGTTCCGCGACGATCGCCGGCGCCTCGGCCAGCAGGTGCACCGCCACCAGTTGGTCCAGCACCGGGCTGGCCATGTCCACGCCGACGCGTGCCGCGGCCAGACGCTGCACCTGCGGGGCGGAGGCGCGCACCCAGCCGATCCGCAGACCACCCCAGTACGGCTTGCTCATCCCGCCGATCGAGATCACCCGGGAGTGCCGGTCGAACGTCGCCACCGGAGGCGGCAGCGGCGTGCCGTCCAGCGGCAGGTCCACGAAGGACTCGTCGACCACCAGGTCGGTGCCGGCGGCATGGGCGGCGGCCACCACCCGCTCCCGCAGGTCGGCCGCCATCAGGTGGCCGGTCGGGTTCTGAAACTCCGGGATGAGGTACGCCAGCTTCGGCCGGCCCTGGCGGATGCTGCCGAGCAGCAGGTCCGCGTCCCAGCCGGCGCCGTCCGAGGCGAGCCCGTGGGTGGCGATCCGGGCCCGGCGGGCGGCGAGCGCGGCCAGCGCGTTCGGGTAGGTGGGCGACTCGACCAGCACGCCGGCGCCGGGCGAGACGGCGAGCCGCAGCACCAGATCGAGGGCGTGCTGGGTGCCGCTGGTGACCATGATCTGGTCGGCCGAGGTCGGCAGGCCCCGATCGGTGTAGCCGCGGGCGACCGCCTCGCGCAGCTCGACGATCCCCGTCGGGTGGTACCCGGCCCCACCGAGGTAGCGGGGCAGGTCCTCGGCGGCGGCCCGGGCGGCCGGCACCAGCTCCGCCGGCGCGGCCAGCGCGGCGACCCCGAGGTCGATCATGTCGACGTCGTCCTGCGGCGTCCACAACCCGGTGCTGGTCACCCGGTGGTTGCCGGGAAGCATGGTCCAGCTGCCCGCCCCCCGCCGGCTGGCCAGGTGCCCGCTCTCCCGCAACTGCCGGTAGGCGGCGGTGACGGTGGTCCGGCTGATCCTCAGCGCCTGGGCCAACTCCCGTTCGGCGGGCAGGCGTACGCCCAGCGGCAGTCGGCCGTCGGCGAGCAGTCCGCGGACCGCACCGGCGAGCGCGGCGTAGTCGGGGCTGCGGCGACGACCGGGCAGCGAATGCCACTGCCCGAGCAGTCGGGCCAATTGGACTCCTCGAACCTGACTCGTCATGGCCACCTCCCCGAGATTGGCTCTATCCCTCGACGAATTGGCCCCTAGGGTGGCATGCATGGCAGCGATTGGCAATCTGCGGCACCGGCCGGTCCGCCGACTGACCCAGCTCTTCGTGGGGCTGGCCCTGTACGGGATCAGCATGGCGCTGATGATCCGGTCCGGGCTGGGCCTCAACCCCTGGGACGTGTTCCACCAGGGGCTCTCCGAGCGCACCGGGCTCTCCTTCGGCACCGTGACCATCGCCGTCGGCGCGGTCGTCCTGCTGCTCTGGATCCCGCTGCGGCAGCGCCCCGGCCTCGGCACCGTCAGCAACGTGGTGGTCATCGGGCTGGTCGTGGACGCGACGCTCGCGCTGCTGCCGGCGGGCGGGCCGCTCTGGATCCGAATTGGACTGCTGATCACCGGGATCGTGGCCAACGGCGCGGCCACCGGCCTCTACCTCGGCGCCCGCCTCGGCGCCGGCCCGCGCGACGGCCTGATGACCGGCTACGTGGCCCGTCGGCCGAACCGCTCCATCCGGCTGGTGCGCACGGTGATCGAGATCACGGTCCTGGCCCTGGGGTTCCTGCTCGGTGGCACGGTCGGCCTCGGCACGGTGGCGTACGCGCTCGCCATCGGGCCGCTCGCCCAGCTCTTCGTACCGATGTTCGCCGTCGCGCAGCCCGGGGACGTCGGCGCCGGACGGGTGGCCGCGCAGCCGGCGGGCTGACCGCCACCGCCGGTCGACCACCTGCCGGCAGCACAGTGTTCGCCGGCGGGATGTGCGGCCGACGATCAAGTGTTTCCTTCCGCGATCCGGACCGGCATCATCTCTGCATGGGGGAGAACGGATGGCGCTGGAGCGATGCCTGGATCTTCGTGTCGTTGGTCATCGCGAGCGGCGCCGGTCGGCACCGCCGGTCCGCGTCCAGCCGGCGCCCCGAGGGCGTACGCCTGGCCGACGTGCTCTCCACCGCCGACCACCTGAACCGGGCGATCCCGCAACGGGTCGAGGTCGAGACGGCGGTGCGCCGGCTGCTGGGCGCCGGTCTGGTCAGCGTCAGCGACGGCTGGTTCCGGATCACCGCCGACGGTGAGCGGCTCTGGCGCAGCCGGCCCAGCGCCGGAGTGGCGACCACTGTAGACACCGTGCAGGGCGTGCTGGACCGGCGGCACACGCCGGGCAGCGCCGACTGGACGCTGGACGAGGCCGACCACGCGGCGGCCGTGCAGGAATACCTGGTGCGTTCGATCCCGAGCCCGCGCCGCTCGCCGGAGGGGCACCCGGACCGCCACTGAGCGTCCGGCCGGAGCGTCCCGGGCCGGAGGTCAGCGGACCGGTTGCCCGTCTCGGCGCAGCGCGTCCTTCACGTCGGCGACGGTCAGCTCACCGAAGTGGAAGACGCTCGCGGCGAGCACCGCGTCCGCGCCGGCGCCGATCGCCGGGGGAAAGTGCGCCGCCTGTCCGGCGCCACCGCTCGCCACCACCGGCACGTCCACCACGTGCCGGACCGCCCGGATCAGCTCCAGGTCGAACCCGGCCTTGGTGCCGTCGGCGTCCATCGAGTTGACCAGCAGCTCCCCGGCGCCCAGCTCGGCAGCCCGGCGGGCCCAGTCGACCGCGTCGATGCCGGTGCCCCGGCGGCCGCCGTGCGTGGTCACCTCGAACCCGCTGGCGGTGGCACCGCCCGGCGCGCGGCGTACGTCCAGCGAGAGCACCAGCACCTGCCGGCCGAACCGGTCGGCGATCTCGGCGATCAGCTCGGGCCGGGCGATCGCGGCGGTGTTGACTCCGACCTTGTCCGCGCCGGCGCGCAACAGGGTGTCCACGTCGGCGACGCTACGTACGCCGCCGCCGACGGTGAGCGGGATGAAGACGGATTCGGCGGTGCGCCGCACCACGTCGAGCATGGTGCCGCGATCGCTGCTCGACGCGGTGACGTCGAGGAAGGTCAGCTCGTCCGCGCCGGCCCGGTCGTACGCCGAGGCCAGTTCGACCGGGTCGCCGGCGTCCCGCAGGTCGACGAAGTTGACGCCCTTGACCACCCGCCCGGCGTCCACGTCCAGGCAGGGGATGACCCGTACCGCCACCGTCATGCCGCCGAGCCTATCCTTCCGCACCGGGCCGACCAGGCGCCGAGCGCGTCGCGGCGGCCACCAGCGGTGTGAACCCCACCACCGGCTGCGCCGGGAGGGGCCCCTTCGCCACCGGAAACAGCGGGAAGGGGCCCTTTCCTCACAGACGGACCAGCATCTTGCCGAGGTTCTCGCCGCGCAGCAGACCGAGGAACGCCGACGGGGCGTTCTCGATACCGTCCACGATCGTCTCGTCGTACGAGACGCGCCCCTCCCGCAGCCAGCCGGCCATCTCCTGGACGAACTGGTCGCGCAGGCCCTGATGGTCACCGGCCAGGAAGCCGCGCAGGGTGAGGCGCTTACCGATCACCTGCGCCAGGTTGCGTGGCGCGGCCGGCGGCGCCGTGTCGTTGTACTGGGAGATCATGCCGCAGACGGCCACTCGACCGTGCGGTCGCAGCGCCGAGATCGCGGCCTCCAGGTGGTCGCCGCCCACGTTGTCGAAGTAGACGTCGATTCCCTGCGGCGCGGCCGCCTTCAGCGACTCCCGGACCGGGCGGTCGTGGTAGTCGAACGCCGCATCGAAGCCGAGCGCGGTCAGCCGCTCGACCTTCGCGGGCGAGCCGGCGCTGCCGACGACCCGGGCGGCGCCGCGGAGCTTGGCGATCTGCCCGACCAGGCTGCCCACGGCGCCGGCCGCGGCGGAGACGAAGACCGTCTCTCCCGGCCGCATCCCGGCCACCTCCAGCAGCCCGGCGTACGCCGTCAGCCCCACCATGCCGAGCACACCGAGGTAGGCGCTCACCGGCGCCAGGTCCGGCTCGACCTTCCGGGCGGAGCGCGCGTCGACCAGCGCGTACTCGCGCCAGCCGAGCCCGTGCAGCACGGTGTCGCCGGGGGCGAAGCCGTCGGCCTCGCCGGCCACCACCTCACCGACCGCGCCGCCGTCCAGGGGCGCGTCGAGCGCGTACGGCGGCACGTACGACTTCGCGTCGTTCATCCGGCCGCGCATGTACGGGTCGACGGACATGTACCGGTTACGGACCAGGAGTTGCCCCGGCCCGGCCTTCGGCACCTCGGTCTCGACCAGCCGGAAGTTCTCCGCCGTCGGCCAGCCCTGCGGGCGGGACGCCAGGTGGATCTCCCGGTTCACCGTCGCGGTCACGCCGTGGCCCGGAGCCGGAGCGCGACCTCGACGTTGCCGCGGGTGGCGTTGGAGTAGGGGCAGACCTGGTGCGCCTGCGCCATCAGCTCCTCGGCGGCCACCCGCTCGACGGCGGGCAGGTCGACGACGAGCGCGACGGTCAGTCCGTAGCCGCCTGCGCCGTCCGGGCCGATGCCCACCTCGGCCTCGACGGCGGAGCCGGTCACGTCCACCTTCGTCCCGCGGGCCACGGCCCGCAGCGCGGAGTGGAAACAGGCCGCGTAGCCGGCGGCGAAGAGCTGCTCGGGGTTGGCTCCGCCACCGGCGCCGCCCATCTCCTTCGGGGGCACGAGGTCGAGGTCGAGGATGCCGTCGGCGGTCCGGACGTGTCCGCTGCGGCCGTCACCGGTGGAGGTGGCGGACGCGGTGTAGAGCACCTGCATGAGGGGTCACTGCTCCTTCTGTCGGTGGACGGTCTCGGTGACCCGGGTGAGGGTGTCGCGGAGGGCGACCAGCTCGGCCTCGGTGAGCCCGGTGGCCCGGGCGATCCGGAGCGGCACGTCCGCCACCCGTTGCCGAAGCGCCCGGCCGGCGTCGGTCAGCTCCACCTCGACCCGCCGCTCGTCGCGGGTCGACCGCCGCCGGACCACCAGGCCCGCCTCCTGCAGCCGCTTGAGCAGCGGGGAGAGGGTGCCGGAGTCGAGCCGCAGCTCGGCGCCGAGATCGGAGACGGTGCGGGGGTCGCCGTCGTGCTCCCAGAGCACCAGCAGTACGAGGTACTGCGGGTAGGTAAGCCCGACAGCGTCGAGGATGGGCCGGTAGACGTCGGTCACGGCCCGCGACGCCGCGTAGAGCGCGAAGCACACCTGGCGGCGCAACACCAGGTCATCGGTCACCCCAGAAAAGTAGCGCGCAACTAAATTGCGCGCAACCTTTCTGCTCGATCGGCGGCCACCGACCTGCCCCCGGCCGCGCCGTGGGTGGAACCGCCGCGCTCGACCTGTCCGTCCGCCAGGTTCAGATCCGGCCGGCCACCGTGCGCGCGATCCCCTCCAGCGGCTCGCGGTTCTCCTCCGGGTCGTTCAGCCGGACCAGACGCACCGCCACCCACAGCCCCGAACGGTTGACGAAGGCCGCCTCGAGGCTCACGTACGTCTCGTCACCGACGCCGGCCAACGGTCGCAGCTCGTGGCCGAGCTCCCGTTCGATGTCGAGGTACTTCTTCGCGCCGTCACCGACGAAGACCTCCACCTGGGCGGTCGGCCCGGTGACCGGGGCCGTGTAGGTGCACGACTCGCGCACCGGCACGGCGTCGTCCAGTTTGGTCCCGGCGAGTTCCTCCGCCTCCTTCTTGGTCACCAGGGTGCACGCGTCGACGGCGGCCGGCGCCTGCGTGGTGGGCGAGGGCTCGTCACTGCTGGCCGGCGCCTCGGGCAGCGGCGCCTCGACCGCCGCCGGTGGCACGTCGTCCCCGCCGGAACCGCAGCCGGCCACCGAGCCGACCAGCAGGGGCAGCAGACCGGCCAGCAGCAGGGCGGCCAGCCGTGGGCGGAGCTGTCTCATCAGGACCTCCAAGACGGTTCAGGCGGTGACGCGACATCAGCGGACCGGCCGGTCACGACGGGTCACCCGGCGCTGCCGTGCCCTCCGGCGCGACGATCCACTCGGCCGTGCCCAACCGGTCCACCCGCCACCCGGCGGCGGCGGCCACCGCGGCCACCGTCTCGGCGTCGGGCCCCTCGACCAGGGCGAGCACCACGTCGTCGGCCGGGATCCGCACGGCGCCCCGAAGCCGGGTCGTGCCGGTGGTCAGCGCACCGACCGGCTCGTCGGCGGACTCTCCCGGAACGCGGTCGTAGCGCTCGAGGACGAAGAGTCGAGTGGACATGCGTCGACGCTAGGCCCGCGTGCGGGCCGGGTAATCGGGCGTTTCCCTATCCTTCGACGGCCGACCCGCGGCAACACCCGCCGGCCGGAGCGAGCCGCCCGCCGCGGCACCGCGATCCGACGGTCGCGGCCACGCCGCTCACCCGTCGGTGCCGGTACCGCGGGCCATCGTGGCGCCCAACTCGGCGCGGCTGGTCACGCCGAGCTTCCGGTAGATCCGGGCCAGGTTGGCCTCGACCGTCTTCGGGCTGATGAAGAGCGTGTCGGCGATGACCCGGTTGGTCCGGCCGGCGGCCGCGAGGCGAGCCACCTCCAGCTCGGTGCCGGTGAGCTGGCGCGGCGCGACCCGCCCGCCGGTGCGCTCCGCCTCGGCGCGGGCACGGGCGGCCAACGCCGCCGCGCCGAGCGCGTCGAACTCGGCCGCGGCTCCGGTCAGCGCGTCGCGTGCCTCCCGCCGCCGGCGCATCCGCCGGTACGCGACGCCGGCCGCCAGCAGGCAGCGAGCCCGGTCCAGCGGGAGCACGTCGGCGGGTACGGCCGCGCGGGCGGCATCCAGCTCCACCAGCGCGTCGGACGGGTCACGCCCGAGCGCACCGTCGAGCAGCACCCGGCTGCGGGCCAGCCCCAGGGTGGTCCACGGCCGGGGCAGCCGCCGGTGCCGTACCGCCAGCCGCTCGAGGACCGCCTCGGCGGTGGCCAGGTCACCGGCCCCGACGCAGGCCTCCAACCAGTCCGGTTCGAAACGCTGGGCCAACGGCTCGACCAGCCCCAACTCGTCCACGGTGGCCGCCAGCAGGCCGAAGTGCCGGGCAGCCTCCGGCAGCCGCCCCCCGGTCAGCGCGGCGTAGCCGGCGAGCTGGGTGTGGATCCGGAGCCGCCACCGGTCGCCCAGCTCGTCGGCGCGGCCCAAGCCCTCCACGGCGATCCGGGTGGCCTCCTCCAGCCGTCCCCGGTATGCCAGCAACAGACCTTCCAGCCACTCCACCCCCGCCGAGTCGGCACCGTACTGCTCGCCCAGTTCGCGGGCCTCGGCGATGTGGGCGGCGGCGTCCGCCCAGCGGCCGGCGAGCAACTCGGTCTCGCCGAGGTGACACAGCAGCTCGTGCTGGGACGGCTCGTCGCCACGCCCGACCGCGCGGTTCAGCAACCGGTGCAGCCGTTCGCGGGCCCGGTCGTGCTCGTCCAGCCCTCTCCACCAGATCGCCGGCACGGTCCCGGCCAGCCAGGACGGCTCCTCGCCTTCCACCGCCAACGCCTGCTCCAGCAGCTCCGTCCGCGCGGTGAGACCCGCCCGTACCTCGTTGAAGAACAGGAGCATCAACGCCGCGGCGTACACCGGGCGATCGTCGGGGCTGCCCGCCAGCAGCGCGGCGGCGTGTTCCGCGTGCCGCCGAGCCGGGTCCGGCGCGTCCTCGAACATGCCGAGGTGTGCGTGGATGCGCCCGGCCAGCGCCGTGTCGGGCGGGGCGGCGGCCAACGCGCGTTCGGCGATCGCCATGATCTTCTCGGGCGATTCGTCCGCACTCCAGCCGATCACGGCCCGCAGCAGCAGCGCCTCACCCCGCGCCGGCCCGGTCAGCTCCTCGGCCGCCTGTTCGGCCGCGACGCGGGCCGCGACGTAGTCGCCACTGTCGTACCTGCACTGCGCGGCGGCCAGTCGCCACCGGGCGTGCTCCGCGACGGTCTCCGGCGGGCCGAGACGCGCTGCCGTGTCGTACAACCCCGCGGCGATCTCCGGGGCGCCCCGAGCCTGCTGGCGGGCGGCGGCGGCGGCGATCTCCGCCGCCGCCTCCGGAGCCGGCGCGCTCGTGCACCGCGCCAGTTGCCGGGCTCGCTCGTCCGGGTCCCGCGCGGTGTCGGCGAGCAGCCGGTGCAGGCGTCGACGCACCCCCGTGGGCACGTCGGCGCGGACCGCGGCGGCGTAGACCGGGTGCGCGAAGCTCACCTCCTCCCCGGCCACGGCCACCAGCCCCGCCTCCTCCGCGGGATCGAAATCGGCGGCGGCCACCCCGGCCCGGGCCAGCCCGTCCAGAGTCGGTACGCCGGAGAGCGCGGCGAGCCGGATCGCGTGCCGGGTCGGCGGCGGCAGGGCGGCCAGCCGGTCGGCGATCAGGTGCCGCAGCGACGGCGCGGCCGGTAGGTCCGCACCCGGGGCCGGCTGTTGTGGCAGCCGCAGCACCGCCCGGGCCAACTCGATGGCGAGCAGTGGATTGCCGCCGGACTCCTCGGCGATGCGGACCAGCAGCGGCCGGGGCATGGCGGTGCCGGTCGCCGCGCGCAGCACGTGGTGGAGCGCGCCCACGCCGAGCGGTCCGACGGTGACCCGGTCCAGCAACGAGCCGGTGGCGCCGTGATCGAGGCCGAGCGGCGCGGGCGTGACCTGCGGTCGATCTGATCGCGCGGTGACCAGCACGGCGATCCTCGGCACCACGCGGCGCAACGCGAACCGCAGCGCCCGCTCGCTCGGCGGGTCCAGCCACGGCGCGTCGTCCACCGCCACCAGCACGCGGGGCCGTTCCGGCCCGGCGGCCACCTCGAGCAACGCCCGGGTGGCCGCGGCCACCGCCCGCTCGTCCACCGGCTCGGTCACCTCGCCGGAGAGCAGCACCCCGGCCAGGGCCGTGCGTTGCGGCGGCGGCAACTCCGCCGCGCGGTCGGCGAGGGGTGCGAGCACGTCGGCCAGCGCGGCGAAGGGCAGCGCGCGCTCCGCCTCCGTCGGCGCACAGCACAACAGCAGCCAGCCGTCCCCGGCGGCGGCGTCGAGCAGCGACCGGTGCACCGCCGTCTTGCCGATGCCGGCCGGTCCCTCCAGGAGCACCGGCCGGCCGTCGTCCAGGGACCGCCGGGCCTGGCCCAGCACCCCGTCCCGGCCGATGATCACCCCACCCACCCGGTCAGTCTCCCAGCCGGTGGGCGGGCCGGTCGAGCACCGCGCGGGTCGTGCGGTGTCGTCCGCACGGCTGTGCCCGCAGCGGACGCCGCAGGGTTACCCGACGGTCTCTCCGGCGGCGGCCAGCGTCTCCAACGCCTGCGCCACGGTGAACGCGCCCGCGTAGAGCGCCTTGCCGGCGATCACGCCCTCCACCCCGATCGGCTCGAGCACCGCCAGCGCGCGCAGATCGTCCAGCGTGGAGACACCACCGGAGGCGATCACCGGCGCGTCGGTTCGGGCACAGACCTCCCGCAGCAGCTCCAGGTTCGGCCCGCGCATCGTGCCGTCCTTGGTGATGTCGGTGACCACGTACCGCGCGGCACCTGCCTTGTCGAGCCGCTCCAGCACCTCGAAGAGGTCGCCGCCGTCACGGGTCCAGCCACGGGCGGAGAGCGTACGACCACGAACGTCCAACCCGATCGCGACCCGGTCGCCGTACTCGCCGACGATCCGGTCGCACCAGGCCGGATCCTCCAACGCGGCGGTGCCGATGTTGACCCGGGCCGCTCCGGTGCCCAGCGCGGCGAGCAGCGACTCGTCGTCGCGGATGCCGCCGGAGAGCTCGACCTTGACGTCGAGCTGGCGGACCACCTCGGCGAGCAGGTGGGCATTGGACCCGCGGCCGAACGCGGCGTCGAGGTCGACCAGGTGGATCCACTCCGCACCGTCGCGTTGCCAGGCCAGCGCCGCCTCCAGCGGGTCGCCGTAGCTGGTCTCGCTGCCGGCGGCCCCCTGCACGAGGCGGACGGCCCGACCGTCGGCGACGTCCACGGCGGGCAACAGGGTGAGGCTCAACGTCTTCTCCTAGCGTCAGGTACGACGGTCCAGGGCGATCACCACGATCGCCGGCAGTACGAGCAGCAGCAGCACGACCAGCGCGATGCGCAGCGCCAGGTCGTCCACGAGGGCCCAGATCAGGATCAGCGACGCCAGGGTGAGCAGCACGATCCCGGCGCGCTCGGTACGGCTGTGCCGGGCCAGGCGGCCGGCGCTTCGCCGACGCAACTGCGGCGTGAGCCGGCGTACCAGCATGCGCCGACGTTCCCGGCGGGCCACCCGACGCCGGCGTACCGCCCGTTCCCGGGCCAGCTCGGCCTCGCGCGCCTCCCGGCGGCGGGCACGTTCCTTGCTCACCCCGCACCCCGCCCGGCCGCGGCGGACGTCGGCTCGACCGCGCTCACAGCGTGGCCAGCCAGTTGCGCAGCAGCACGGCCCCGGTGTCGGCCGACTTCTCCGGGTGGAACTGGGCGGCGGAGAGCGGGCCCCGCTCGACGGCCGCCACGAAGTCGGTGCCGTGGTGGGCGGTGGTGACCGTGGCGCCGGCCGAGGCCAGCGCGCCCGGCTCGGTGACCGCGTACGAGTGGACGAAGTAGAACCGGCTCTCCGGCGGCAGGCCGGTGAAGAGCGCCGACGACGCGGCCGGACGGACGGTGTTCCAGCCCATGTGCGGCAGCCGGGTCGCCGGAAGCTTCGTCACTGCGCCGGGCAGCAGCCCGAGCCCCTTGGTGACCACGCCGTGCTCCTCGCCGTGCTCGAAGAGCACCTGCATCCCGACGCAGATGCCGAGCACCGGGCGGCCGGCGGCCACCCGGTCGGCGATGACCGGGCCGGCGCCGAGCCCCTCGATACCGGCCATGCACGCCGCGAACGCGCCGACGCCGGGGACCACCAATCCGGCCGCGGCCGAGGCGGCCGACAGGTCGTCGGTCACCCGTACCGTCGCCCCGGCGGCGGCCAGGGCGCGTTCGGCCGACCGGAGGTTGCCCGACCCGTAGTCGAGCACCACCACGTCCGGGCCACTCACTGGCCCGCCCCCGGCAGCAACCACAACACTCCGCCCGCCGTGGCGAGCACCGCGAGCACGGCGGTCAGCAGCACCGCGCTCCGCGGCGCGCCCTGCCGGTGCAGCGACCAGACGCCGCCCACCAGCACGCCGGCCAGCACCAGCATCAGGATCGGCAGGACCGCGTTCACCGCAGCCACCCGCCCGTACGCCGCCGCGCCACGTTCCGCACGCTCATCAGAGCGCCCCCTTCGTGCTCGGTACCGCCCCGGCCGACCGGGGGTCGATGGCCGTGGCCTCGCGCAACGCCCGCGCCACCGCCTTGAACTGCGCCTCCACCACGTGGTGCGCGTCCGGGTGTCCGCCGGGCCGGGCCGCGCGCAACACGTCCACGTGCAGCGTGATCCGCGCCGCCTGGCCGAAGGACTCCCAGATGTGCCGGGTCATGCTGGTCGGGTAGACCGGACCGATGTAGGGCGCGAGCGCCGGCTCGTCGTGCAGCACGTACGGCCGGCCGGAGAGGTCGACCGCGGCCCGGACCAGCACCTCGTCCATCGGCACGGTGGCTGAGCCGTACCGCCGGATGCCGGCCTTGTCGCCCAGCGCCCGGTCGAGTGCCGCGCCGAGAGCGAGCGCGGTGTCCTCCATGGTGTGGTGCGCGTCGATCTCGAGGTCACCGACCGTGTGCACGGTCAGGTCGAAGCCCCCGTGCCGGGCGATCTGGTTGAGCATGTGGTCGTAGAAGCCGACGCCGGTCTCGATGTCGGCCTTGCCGGTGCCGTCGAGCTCGATCTCGACGAGGACCTTGGTCTCCTTGGTGATCCGCTCGACCCGTGCGGTGCGGCTCATTGCTCGCCTCTCGGTCGCGGGGCTGACGCGCCCACTACAGCTTGTCCATGGCGGTGAGGAAGGCATCGGTCTCGCCGGGCGTGCCCGCGGTGACCCGCAGCCATCCGGGCAGCCCGACGTCCCGGACCAGCACGCCCTGGTCCAGCAGCGCACGCCAGGCCACGGTCTGGTCGCCGCCGACGGCGAAGAGCACGAAGTTGGCGTCGCTGTCGGCGACCCGCAGGCCGCGGGCGCGCAACTCGGCGACGATCCGGTCGCGCTGCTCCTTGATGGCCGTCACCGTGCCGAGCAGGGCGTCGCGGTGGGCCAGCGCCGCGCGAGCCGCCGCCTGGGTGAGCGCCGAGAGGTGGTACGGCAGCCGGACCAGCTGCACCGCCTGTACCACCGCCGGATCGGCGGCGAGGTAACCCAGCCGGCCGCCGGCGAACCCGAACGCCTTGCTCATCGTCCGGGTCACCACCAACCGGGGGTGGTCGGGCAGCACCGCGAGGGCGCTCACCGTGCCGGGGCGGGCGAACTCGGCGTACGCCTCGTCGACGATCACCATCCCCGGCGCCGCGTCGAGCACCGCGCCGATCACCGCCGGGTCGAGCGCTGTGCCGGTGGGGTTGTTCGGGGAGCAGAGGAAGACCACGTCCGGGGCGTGCTCGCGGATCTGCGCCACCGCGTCCTCGGCGGTCAGCCCGAAATCGGCGCCGCGCCGCGCGGGCACCCAGCGGGTGCCGGTGCCGAGCGCGAGCAGCGGATGCATCGAGTACGCCGGAACGAAGCCGAGCGCGCTGCGCCCCGGCCCGCCGAACGCCTGGAGCAGCTGCTGCTGGACCTCGTTGGAGCCGTTGGCCGCCCAGACCTGTTCGACGGTGAGCCCGTGACCCAGGTAGCCCGCCAGGTCGGCGCGGAGCGCCACCGCGTCGCGGTCCGGGTAGCGGTTGAGGTCGCGCAGCTCGGCGGCGAGCGCCTTGCCGATCGCCTCGACCACCGGCTCGGGCACCGGGTAGGAGTTCTCGTTGGTGTTCAGCCGCACCGGCACGTCCAGCTGCGGCGCTCCGTACGGCGTGCGTCCGCGCAGGTCGTCGCGGATCGGCAGGTCGTCGAGGGTGGTCACGCCACCACCCCGCGCCGCACGGCGGTCCGCGGCGGGGCGGCCGGCCGGCCGGTCACGACAGCGCCCCGGGGAAGCGGGCGCGGACCGCCTGGCCGTGCGCCGGCAGGTCCTCCACCGTCGCCAGGGTGACCACGTGCGGGGCGACCTCACGCAACGCGTCCTGCGAATACTCGACCAGGTGGATGCCGCGCAGGAAGGACTGCACCGACAGGCCGGAGGAGTGCCGGGCGCAGCCACCCGTGGGGAGCACGTGGTTGGAGCCGGCGCAGTAGTCGCCGAGCGACACCGGCGACCACGAGCCCACGAAGATCGCGCCGGCGTTGCGTACCCGCAGCGCCCACTCGCGGGCGTCCCGAGTCTGGATCTCCAGGTGCTCGGCGGCGTACGCGTCGACCACCCGCAGCCCGGCGTCGAGGTCGTCGACGAGCACCACGCCGCTCTGCTCGCCGGTCAGCGCGGTGGTGACCCGCTCCGCGTGCTTGGTCGCCGGCACCTGCCGGGCCAGTTCCCGCTCGACCGCCTCGACCAGCCCGACCGACGGCGTGACCAGGACGCTGGCCGCGAGGGGATCGTGCTCGGCCTGACTGATCAGGTCGGCGGCCACGTGCGCCGGGTCGGCGCTGTCGTCGGCCAGGATGGCGATCTCGGTCGGACCCGCCTCGGCGTCGATGCCGACCACGCCGCGCAGCAGCCGCTTGGCGGCGGTGACCCAGATGTTGCCCGGACCGGTGATCATGTCGACCGGCTCGCAGCGTGCGCTCCCCCCGGCGTCCACGCTCGCCCCGTACGCGAGCATCGCCACCGCCTGGGCGCCGCCGACGGCGTAGACCTCGTCCACGCCGAGCAGCGCGCACGCGGCGAGCACCCGCGGATCGGGCAGGCCGGCGTTGTCCTTCTGCGGGGGGCTCACCACCACCAGCGAGCGGACCCCGGCCTCCTGGGCGGGCACCACGTTCATGACGACCGTCGACGGATACATCGCGAGGCCGCCGGGGACGTAGAGGCCGACCCGCTCGACCGGCACCCAGCGCTCGGTCACCGTGCCGCCCGGCACCACCTGGGTGGTGTGGTCGGTACGCCGCTGGTCGGCGTGCACCCGGCGGGCGCGGCGGATCGACTCCAGCAGCGCGGCGCGTACCTCCGGATCGAGGCTGCCCTCCGCCGCGGCGATCACCTCGGCGGGCACCCGCAGCACCTCGGGGCTGATCCCGTCGAAGCGTTCGCTCGCCTCCCGGATCGCCGCGTAGCCATGCTCCCGGACCGCCTCCACGACCGGCCGGATCCGCTCGACGGCGACCGACACGTCGAGTTGGGCACGGGGCAGGAGGCGGCGCGGATCAGGGACGCCGCCGCGCAGGTCGATCCGATTCAACACCCTTGCGAGTCTAGGCGGCCGGTCAGCGGGTCGACCGGCAGCGCCCGTACGGCGGGACGGTGAGCCGGGACACGCCGCCGACGGCGGATCGGGCTAGGCTCGACGGCGTGACTGCGCGGTTGCCGGTGTTCCCGTTGGGGACGGTGCTCTTCCCCGGTCTGGTTCTTCCGCTGCACATCTTCGAGGAGCGCTACCGCGCCCTGGTCCGGCATCTGGTGGAGCTGCCCGAGGGCGCTCCGCGCGAGTTCGGCGTGGTGGCGATCCAGGCCGGCTGGGAGGTCGCCGCGACCGCGCCCGACGGCCGGCCGCTGCCCGGCGGCGGCGAGGTGACCCTGCACGAGGTGGGCTGCACCGCCGAGCTGCGGCAGGTCACCGAACTCCCCGACGGCGGCTTCGACATCGTCACGGTCGGCCGGCGCCGCTTCCGGATCGCGGAGGTGGACCGGGGTGCGGCCCCCTACCTGACCGCCGAGGTGGAGTGGCTCCCCGAGCCGGGCGGCGCCGACGAGGCCGCCGAGCTGCTGGCCGCCCGGGTGATCTCCGTGTTCCGGCAGTACCTCGGGTTGATCCGCCCAGACCAGCAGGACCTCTCCGAGCAGCTCCCGGAGGATCCGACGGTGCTGTCCCACCTGGTCGCCGCCACGGCCGCGCTCACCGTCGAGGATCGGCAGCGGCTGCTCGCCATCGACGACACCGCGGCCCGGCTCCGCGCCGAGCTGCGGCTGCTCAACCGCGAGGCGGCTCTGCTGCGCCAGGTGCGGGCGGTTCCGGTGCCGTTGGGGGAGCTGGCGTCGCCGCCGACACCCAACTGAGCGCGGCCGGGTCGGGCTGCGGCTCGGGGCGCAGCGACGGCCAGCGGGACCAGCCGGCGAGCAGGGTGTACGTGACGGCCGCGCCGAACGCGGGCAGCAGCAGGTTGCCGTGCGGCACGGGCAGCACGCCGAAGAGCCAGTCGATCCCGCCGGCTCGCAGGTCGGCCGGTTTGCTGAAGGCCTGCCCCTCCGGTGCGGTGGCCAGCAGCCGGTCGAACTCGGCCAGCCCGAAGCGCCGTCCCACCTGCCAGGCCACCACCGCGGCGGCGAAGGCGCCGAGCACGGCGCTGGCCAGCCCGACCGGCCCGCGCCGCCGGCGCAGTACGAACCAGAGCGCCACTGCGGCGAGCACACCGAAGCCGAGCCCGAGCAGGCTGAACCAGCCGTCCGCCGCGATCGGCTGCTCCGGCTGCGGCTCGGCGTAGACGGCGCCCAGCGTTGCCTTGATCACCGGGGTGCCCGGGGCGACCGCCGCCCAGAGCAGCCCGAGCGGCGCGCCGAGCACCGCCAGCGCCAGTCCCGCGCCGACGGCGCCCGCCCAGGCCCGCCGCGGCGTGTCGGTCACCGCGGCCGGATCGGACCCGGCGGCCGGACGGGCCGACGTGCCGCCGGTCGCCGGCACCGCCTGCCCGGTACCGGGCTGGGGGCCGATCGGGTCGGCCCCGGGGGTCGGCCGAGCGGCGGTCGACGCCGGGCCGCCACCGGTGGTGGGGTTGACGGCCGGCGCCTGTCGGGGGGTCTGCGCGGCGTGCGGGTCCGCGCCCGCGGGGTCTCCGGGGCGCGGGTCGGCTCCGGTTACGGCCGGGTCGGCGTGCTCGGGCTCGTCGGGGTGGACGACGGGACGTTCGGGGTCGGGGGTGTCCGGACTCACCCGATGATCCTCTCAGGCGGGCGAACCGGTGGGGGCGCCGGTGGCGGCAGTCCCCCTCACCGGGCGAACGGCTCCAGCATGACCGCGGCGGCGCGCAGCCAGGCCTGACGGGTCTCCGGTTGGAGCTGGGCGTACTCGATCGAGGATCCGGTCTCCAGCGCCGGGTCGTACGGCACCACGGCGACGGCGCGGGTCCGGCTGGCGAAGTGGCGCTCCAGGTCGTCCTGCAGCTGGGAGCGACCCGGGGTCGGGCAGGAGATGAGGGTGACCGCGTTCTCGGCCAGTTCACCCATGCCGACCTCGTGCAGCAGGTCGAGCATCCAGTCCGCGCTGAACGCCGCGTCCTCCCGCGGCACGGTGGTGACCACGAGCTGGTCGGCCGCCTGCATCACGGTGCGCCAGTTGGGACTTTCCACGTTGTTGCCGGTGTCCACACAGACCACCTCGTGGGTACGCCGCAGCAGCTCCAGCACCCGCCGCACGGTGAACTGGTCGAGCCGCTGGGCGAATCGCGGGCTCTCCTCCCCCGCCAGCACGTCGTACGAGCCGTCGGAGGCGTGCCGCAGGAAGTCGTCGAGGCGGTCGAGCAGCGTGTCCCCCTCGAGGATCTCGATCTGCGCGAGTTCCGTGATCAGGTGTCGGATGGTCCGGGCGTGGCGGGCGCTGCCGGCTCGCAGTCCCAGCGTGCCGCGCAGCTCGTTGTCGTCCCAGGCCAGTACGCCCCGCCCCCGCACGCTGCCGACGGTGGCCGCGGCGAGCACGGTGGCTGTCGTCTTGTGCACCCCGCCCTTCGGGTTGGCGAAGGCGATGACCCGTGGCGAGCCGAACTCGCGGCGCAGTACCGCTCTGGCCCGTTCCACCTCCGGGTCGGGTGCCGGTGGCCGCCACTCGGCCCGCGCCGTGTAGGCCCGATCGGCGACCGCCGGTGGCGGCGCGAGCGCCGAAGACACGGGTGGGGGCGGGACGGGGGCCGGCGGGGCGGGGGCCGGTGGGGCGGGGGCCAGCGGGGTCGCGTAACCCGCCTCCGGGCGGTAGCCGTTCTCGAGCAGGGCGTAACGGGATTCCGCCGGCCGCGGCTCGGACCGGTAGCCGTTGTCGAGCAGCGAGTATCGCGACTCGGGCGGTTCCGGTCGCCGCTGCTCCGGCACCCGGTGCGCCGGCTCGCCCGGATGTCCGGCGTCCGGCCGGTACGCCGGCTCCCCCGGATGTCCGGGATCCGGGCGGTACGCCGGCTCCGCCCGGTACGACGGATCGACGCGGTAGGTCCCCTCCGCCCGGTAGCCGGGATCCGCGCCGTACGTCCGCTCACCGGACTGGCCGCCGTACGTCCGCTCGGGCTGGCCCCCGGCGGGCGCCCGCCCGGCGTAGCCGCTCTGGGCGGCTCGTCGCGGCAACGGCTCCGGCGGGCCGAGCGGATCCGGCGGCGTGAGCGGCCTGGGCGGCGGCAGTGGGTCCTCGACCCGCCGGTCGGGCTCGGGCTGTTCAGCCCCTCTGCCGGCCAGGCGGGCGCGGTCGAGCAGCGCCCGCCACCGCGGCGCTGGTTCGGCCGGCCGGCCCCAGCCGGTCTCGCTGCCCTCCACGGCTCGCCCTCCCCAGCGCGATCGATCTCCGCCCGACAGGCTACGAACCAAACCCTATTCGGAACACACCGCCCCGCGCACGTTCCCGCGGCATGATCATGATTCGATCGGCCGCACCGTCTGCGCACCGGACTCGTCGGGCTGCTCAGCGGAGCCGTCGAGCTGCTCACCGGAGCCGTCGGGCTGCTCACCGGAGCCCTCGGGCGAGGTGGTGACCGTCGGCGGCGGAGCCGAGGACCGCTTCTGCTCCGGCGTGGGTGACGGTTCGGTGACGGTGGGCGTCGGCTCCGACGACTCGCGCGCCGTCGGGCCGGGCGACACCGCCGACGGGCTTTGCGGGGACGGGGTGGTCTGCTCGGGCAGCGCGGCGTCGGCCGGCGGACGGACCACGTCGCGCTGTTCGGGCAGCGGCGGAGTGAACACCGTCCGGTCCAGCCGACGCACCTCCGGCGCCGGATCGACCGCCCGGACGGCGCGTCGGGACGCCACGGCACGGAGCGTCGCCGGCTGTGCCCGCACCACCGCCGCGTACACGCAGGCGCACCCGGCGCGGTAGGCGTTCGCCTCCGCGGCGGCCACCTCGGCGCCGCTGACGTACACCTGGCGCAACTCGGCGTCGTCGGTCGTCGCGGCGGCCCGCGCCCGGTAGTCGGCGGCCTCGCGCTCCTTGCGGTCAGCCAGCTCGGTCATCGCGGCGACCACGTCGTCGGGGACTCGTTGCGCCGGTATCCGGACGATCTCGGTCTGCCGGCCGGGCAGCGGCACCCGCCCGAACACCGCCGAGACCGACACGTCGCGGAACACCGCGTCCAGGCCCTGCGGGGCCAGGTAGTTGTCCAGGGAGACCAACGCGTACGTGCCGTCGGCGGGAGCCGCGGAGGGTGAGGGCAGCGCGGCCAGGTCGGCGGCCGCCGCCCGCAGGTAGCCCGGCACGGAGTCGCCGTCGACCACGCCGACCCGGGTCACCTCGCCGACGGTCGAATCCCCGACCGGGCCGTCGTCGGCGGCCCAGACGGCGGCGAGCAGCACCGCCGTCACCGACAGCAGCGCCGTGCCGGTGAGCACCCGTGACCGGGACGAGGTCTCGCCGAGCCGTGCCACCATCCGGCCCAGCAGCGGCAGGAGTCGCTGGTCGATCTGGCGCAGCAGGTCGCCGGCACGCACGGGCGGGTTCCCCTCGTCGATCGGTGTCGGGCGGACCGCCGCTCAGTCGCGCAGGATCCGGAGCGCGCGTTCCAGGTCGTCAGGGTAGTCGCTGACGAAGCGAACCTCTTCCCCCGTACGGGGGTGCAGGAAGCTCAGTTCGCGGGCGTGCAGCCACTGCCGGTCGAGCCGGAGCCGGGCGGACAGGGTCGGGTCCGCGCCGTAGGTGAGGTCGCCCACGCACGGGTGACGCAGGGTGGAGAAGTGCACCCGGATCTGATGGGTACGACCGGTCTCCAGCCGGACGTCGACCAGGCTGGCGGCCGGGAACGCCTCAAGGGTGTCGTAGTGGGTGATGCTCGGCTTGCCGCCCGAGACCACGGCCCACCGGTAGTCGTGGGTGGGGTGCCGGTCGATCGGGGCGTCGATCGTGCCGCGCAGCGGATCCAGGTGCCCCTGTACCACGGCGTGGTAGCGCTTCTCCACGTCGCGGTACTTGAACGCCCGCTTCAACGCGGTGTACGCCTGCTCGCTCTTGGCGACCACCATGACTCCCGTGGTGCCCACGTCCAGGCGGTGCACCACGCCCTGCCGTTCGGCCGCGCCGCTGGTGGAGATGCGGTGGCCGATCGCGGCCAGCGCGCCGATCACGGTGGGACCGGTCCAGCCGGGGCTCGGGTGGGCGGCGACACCCACCGGCTTGTCCACCACCACGATGTCGTCGTCGGCGTAGATCACCCGCAGGCCGGGCACCGCCTGTGGCACCACGGTCGGCGGCGCGGGCGGGGCGGGCAGGGTCACCTCCAGCCACGAGCCGGCCTTGACCTTGTGCGAGTTGGGGCGGGTCACGCCGTCGACGAGCGCGTCCCCGGCGTCCACCAGGGCCGCGGCGGCGGTACGGGACAGGCCGAAGAGCCGGGACACCGCCTGGTCCAGTCGCATGCCGTCGAGGCCGTCCGGCACCGGCAGCGAACGCTGGCCGCCGCCTCCCACGAATGCCGAGGTCATGCTCGCTCCCGCTGCTCGGTGACGGTCGCCGGATCCGCGCTCGGGCGGCCGCCACGGCCGACCCGGCCGCCGTCGCGCTGGCGGCCGGTCAGTTCCAACAGCACGGCGAGCACGACGCCGCAGACCAGCGAGCTGTCGGCCAGGTTGAACACCGGGAAGTACTCGCCGAACGGCCCGAAGACGCTGATCATGTCGACGACGTGGCCGACGAAGTGACCGGGGGCGCGGAAGATCCGGTCCATCAGGTTGCCGAGGGCTCCGCCCAGCACCAGACCGAGCGAGATCGCCCAGGGAACGGAACGCAGCCGCAGCGCCATCCAGACGATCCAGCCGACCACCGCGATGGTGATCAGCGGGAAGACCCAGGTGTGGTCGGAGCCGATGCTCCAGGCGGCTCCGCTGTTGCGGATCAGGTTGAGGTAGATGAACCCGCCCAGCAGCCGCAGCGGCTCCCGGTCGGTGAGGTGCATCAACGCGAGGTGTTTGGTGAGCAGGTCGATCAGTAGGGCGACCAGCGCCGTGCCGACGAGGATGGCGACCGCTCCCGGCCGGGCCCGGCGGTGGGCCGGTTCGTCGCTGCCGGATCCGGCGGACGGTGCTGCGCTCATCTGCTCCCCATCGACTCGGCGGTGATCGCTCACCGTCTTCTTCGCCGCCGGGGAGCGGACCTCAGCGCCGCTCCTCCAGCTGCTTGCAGGTCACGCAGAGGGTCGCCGACGGGAAGGCGGCGAGCCGCTCCACCGGGATCGGGTTGCCGCACCGCTCGCACCAGCCGTAGCTGCCCTCGTCGAGCCGCTCCAGCGCCCGTTCGACCTGCGTGATCCGTTCCAGGATGCTGTTGGCGAGAGAGATCTCCTGCTCCCGCTCGAACGTCTTGGTGCCGGTGTCGGCCTGGTCGTCCCCGGCCGAGTCGGTCAGCCGGTCGCGCTGCAGCTCGGTGATCTCGCTCAGCGTCTGATCGTACTCGGCGCGGAGCTCGTCCCGCCGCGCCGCCAGAGCCGCCCGGATCTTCTCGGTCTCCGCGGCACTGCGGGTGGGCTTCGCCACCGCCTTGCGGCCGGCGGTCCTGGTCTCGGCTGGCTTCGCCATGGTCGCTCCCTAGGCCGCGGAACCGCGGCGATCCGCGGCACCTGGACAGGGGGCACCGATCCGGCGACCCCCAGTACGAAAAGGGGCGCGCAGCCATGTCCGCCGCGCACTCCAGAGGTTGGCAAGAATACGGAACGTACAGGCGTCCGACAACGTGCCGCACCGACGTACCGCTATTCAGCCCCAAGCCCCACCTAATGGGGACAAAAGGAACGCTAGCAGATCAATCGTCGGGGTCGTCGCCGTACTCGCCAAACCACCGGGCCAGCCGACCCCGCCGATCGACCGCACGCAACCGCCGCTCCGCCTCGTCCCGCGCGGCCGCGGTAGCGACGATCAACAGGCTGTCGCCGGACTTGAGCCGGGTGCCCGGATCTGGCACGAAACCCACCCCGTCGCGCAGCACCAGGGTCACCGAGGCCCCCTGCGGCAACCGCAGCTCGTCGACGTGCACGCCAGCCAGCCGCGACCCCTCCGGCACCTCCAGCTGCAACAGATCGGCCCGCATCCGTTCCAGCGGCGCCGTCTCGACGTGCACCTCCGCCGCCTCGGCCGGCGCGGTCACCCCGAGGCGGCGGGCCACCGGCGCCAACGTCGTGGTCTGCAACACGGTGAAGATCACCACCAGTACGAAGACCGCGTCGAAGAGCCCCTCCGCGCCGGGCACCCGCTCGGAGAGCGGAATGGTGGCCAGCACGATCGGCACCGCACCGCGCAGCCCCGCCCAGGACAGGAAGGCCTGCTCACGCAGCCCCACCCGGAACGGCAGCGCGGACACCGCCACCGACAGCGGCCGCGCCACCAGCACCAGGGCCAGCCCGGTCACCACCGCGGGGAGCACCGCTCCGTCGAGCCGATCCGGTGACGCCAACAGCCCCAGCAGCACGAACAGACCGATCTGGGCCAGCCAGGCCAGCCCGTCGGCGAAACCGAGGATCGCCTGCCGGTGCGGCAGGCGGGCGTTGCCGAGCAGCACACCGGCGACGTAGACGGCGAGGAAGCCCGAGGCGTGCAGCATCGCCCCGGCCGCGTACGCCAGCACGGTGAAACCGACCACGGCGATCGGGTACAACCCGGCCGACGGCAGCGCCTCCCGGCGCAGCGTCCAACGCCCGGCCAGGCCCGCCGCGACGCCGACCGCGGCGCCCACGATCAGCTCGTAGCCCACCAAGCCGACCTCGTACCACCACGGGTGCCCGGCGCTCTCCACGGAGAGCAGCACCACGAGCAGCACCACCGGCGCGTCGTTCATGCCGGACTCGGCCTCCAGCGAGGCCACCAGCCGGGGCGGCAGGCGCAGCCGGCGCAGCGTGGCGAACACGGCGGCCGCGTCGGTGGAGGAGAGCACCGCCCCGTAGAGCAGCGACAACCGCCAGTCCAGCCCGAGCAGGAAGTGGACGGCGACCCCGACCACCACGATGCTGACGAGCACGCCGACCGTCGCGAGCACCGCGGACAGCGCGAGCACCGGCCGCAGCGTGCTCCACCGGGCGGTGAGCCCACCCTCGGCGATGATCACGATGAGCGCGCAGAAGCCGAGGGTACGGGTAAGGGTCGCGTCTTCGAACTGGATGCCCAGCCCGGCCTCACCGATCGCGACGCCCAGAGCCAGGTAGACCAGAAGGCTGGGTACGCCGAGCCGGGTGGAGAGCCGGACGGCGCCGACCGCCACCAGCAGCACGGCGGCGCCGACGAGCAGCGCGAGATCCAGCCCGGGCGTCACGGTCGCACAGCCCGGGCGTTCCTCACTCGCCGGATCCGTCGCGCAGCCGGCGCAGCATCTCGGGCAGCTCCGGACCGGGCCGTTCGATGAGGAAGAGCTTGTCGCGGCTGGCCGCGCCCGCGCGCAGCGACACCGCCGCCGGCCGGACGTCGAGCGCGCTGGCGAGCGCCCGCCGGGCCGCCTCGGTGGCCCGGCCGTCGACAGCCGGCGCGTTCACGGCGATGATCAGCGCAGGCCCGTGCGGACCGTCGAACCGGCCGCCGACCCGGGCTCGGGCGGAGCCGGGCTTGACCCGGACCGCCACGGTCAGCGTGTCTCGCGCAGGCACGGGCATCCTCGCTCAGCTCGGCCGGACGTCGGCGAGCAGCGCGGTGGCCGGCTCGCACCGGGCGCACGGCGTGAAGCCGAGTTCCACGGCCTCCGCCACCGGCAGTGGCTCACACACCCGTCCGACCAGGTGCGCACAGTCGGCCAGGTGGTAACGGGGCCGACCGTCCACCACCCGCACCTCGTCGGAGAGCCGGGCCATCTGCGACACCTCGGCCGGCGTCACGGGCTGGGCGTCGGGCTCGTCGTCGTGCGCCCCCACCTGCCCGGTGGTCGACGGGGGCGGCCGGTCGCCGGCCGGCGGGACGGGTGTTTGCCGCCACCCGCCACCGCTGCCGACTGTCGGAGGAACGTGCTGAACCGGAATCTCCGGCTCGATCGGGCCGTACGCGACGCCCTGCCCTGCCGGGTCAGCCGCCCGGGACACGCCCGGCTCCCGCTGACCCGTGCGGGCCGGATCCGCAGTCGCGCGGGCGGCGGCGGCCTGGCGGGCACCCACCACCAACGCGACGGCGGCCAGCAGACTGGCCGCGATGGAGATGATCAACAAAAGACTGGAGCCACCGGCCAGACCCAGCACCAGCAGCGCCACAGCGACAAGGATGAGCACGAGGCTTGCGACAATCACGGGTCACCCCCGCCGCGTCGTACCGTCCAGGTGGTCGGCGACCGTCGCGCTGACGGCCGCCGACCGTAAATCAGCGACCGGCCTCGAGAGCGCCGGAGCGACCGCCACCGTAGGAGCCGGCAAGGCCGGCGGTGGCCAGACCGTTACCGCCCGAGACCCGTCCGCCCTCCGAGCGCGTCATCTCGGCCTCCAGGCCCTGCCCGCGACCGTCGAGGTCGCGCAGCTGGCTCTCCAGGTAGGCCTTGAGGCGGGTGCGGTACTCACGCTCGAACTGCTTGAGCTCCTCGATGTGCTTCTGCAGCGCGGTGCGCTTGGCGTCCAGGCCGCCCATGGCCTCCTGGTGCCGCTGGCGGGCGTCCCGCTCGAGCGCGTCGGCCTTCGCACGCGCCTCCCGGGTCACCTCCTCGGCCTTCGACCGGGCCTCGGCGAGCAGCTGGTCGGCCTCGCGCCGGGCGTCCGTGACGTGGTCGTCGGCCGTCCGCTGGGCCATCATCAGCACTCGCAGCGCCTGCTGCTCGCCGTCGCCCACGGCGGCGGCAGCAGCGGCGGCGCCGCCGGCGGAACGCACCTGCTCCAGCTCGGCCTGCATCGCGCGGGCGGCCTGCTCGGCCGCGGCCTTGTCGCGCTGCACCCGGTCGAGCTGGGCCTTGACGTCGTTGAGCTCCGCCGCGAGGCGGGCGTCACCGCCGGGGCCGGCGGGGGCGCCGCCACGGCCGCCGCGCTCCACCTGGGCGCGCAGCTCGTTGTTCTCCTCGATGAGACGGGCGAGCTCGCGCTCGACCTCGTCAAGGAAGGCGTCGACCTCCTCCTCGTCATACCCCCGCTTGCCGATCGGCGGCTTTTTGAAGGCGACGTTGTGAACGTCGGCCGGGGTCAGCGGCATCGAAACTCCTCGGGTCAGTTGCGGCCGCGAAAGCGCGTCGGTCATCCGGCGGTTGCCAGGATCGACGGCCTCAACACGAACTCCATCAGCACGAACAGGATAACCAGGAGCACAAGGGAGGCCAGGTCGATGCTCACGGTACCAATTCGCAGCGGAGGGATCACACGCCTCAACGCGCTGAGAGGGGGATCAGTGACGCTCCACACGGATTCCAGTCCCGCCGATGCGCCGCGACCAGGTTGCCAGCGGCGTCCGTACTGCAGCACGGCGCTCAGGACGAACCGGGACAGGAGAAGCAACAGGAAGACATACAGGACCAGGTACAGAACCTGGAGCACGATCGACAACACGACAGGCGACGTCCCTCGGCTCGGGGCGGGGGTCAACTCAGACTGAAAAAGCCGCCCTCAGCGATCTTGGCCTTGTCCTCCGCGGTGACCTGGACGTTGGCCGGTGAGAGCAGGAACACCCGATTGGTCACGCGCTCGATCGTACCGCGCAGCCCGAACGCCAGCCCGGCGGCGAAGTCCACCAGACGGCGGGCGTCCGCCTCGTCCATCTCGGTGAGGTTGATGATCACCGGCACTCCGTCCCGGAAGTGCTCACCGATGGTCCGCGCCTCCCGGTAGGTGGTCGGGTGCAGGGTGGTGATCTGGTAGCGCTGCTCCTCGTCGGCGGCGACCGTACGCTCCCGCGGCGCGGCCTGCGGAGCGAGGGCGAGATTGTCGCGGGTGTGGTAGGTCAGCGCACTCGCGGTCTCCCCCGTCGACCGGGTGATCGACCGGACGCTGGACCGCTCCGCGCGCTCCGGGCGCTCCGGCTCGTCGCGCTCGGTCTCCGTCGAGCGGCTGCTCGCCCGCTCGCTGAGCCGGCCACGCTCCCCCAGGCGGGGACGCGGCGCCGGCGGCTCCTCGGCGTCGTCCTCGTCGTCGGCGAACTCCTCGGCGTACCGGCTCTGCCGGTAGCGCGAGTCGCGGTAGCCACCCTTGTCGTAGCCACCGTCCTCGTAGGCCCGCTCGTCGTCCTCTTCGACCAGACCGAGCCAGACCCCCGCCTTGCGCAGTGCACCCATCCCGCGCCCTTCCATCCGCCGTGCGGCACGCGCCCCCGTGCCGTGTCGCCTGTCGCGAGTGGACTTCTAACTGCCCACCGGACCGGAACAGCAATCCACTGGCGCGCGATTCGCGTCGCGTGCCACGACCCCCCGACGACGGGATGCCGTCCCTGAAACAACACCGATGTAATTTGCTTCTTTCGCGGTCAGGCTACCGCAGCGTGGGGCGCATTCCGAGCAACGCACTACCGACGCGGACATGTGTCGCGCCGTATCTGATCGCGATTTCCAGGTCGCCACTCATACCGGCGGAGAGCGCCGTCGCCTCCGGGTGGACCGCACGCATCCACTCGGCCACCTCGGCCAGCCGGGCGAAGGCCCGCTCCGGCTCCCAGCCCAGCGGCGCCACCGCCATCAACCCCGCCAGCCGCAACGCCGGCACCGACGCCACGGCCTCGGCCACCGCGCCCAGCCCGACGTCCGGATCGCCGGACTCCGGCAGCGCCCCGCCACGCGACGGGTCACCGTCGACACTCACCTGCACCAGGGCCGCCAGCGGCCGATCCCGGCCGCTCGCGGCGACGTCCAGCGCCCGGGCCAGCCGGACGCTGTCCACCGAGTGCACCGCGTCGGCGTAGCGGACCACCGAGCGGGCCTTGTTGCGCTGCAACCGTCCGATGAAGTGCCAACGCGGCGCCGCCCCGGCCGCCGCGACCTCGGCGGCCTTGCCGGCCGCCTCCTGGTCACGATTCTCACCGACGTCGGTCACACCGAGTTCGGCGAGCGCCAGCACGTCGGCGGCCGGGTAGGTCTTGGTCACCGCGATCATCGTGACCTCGGCGCGGTCCCGTCCGGCGGCCGCGCAGGCGTCCGCGATCCGGGACCGCACCGAGGCCAGCGCGGCCGCCAGTTCGGCACGGCGATCCGGCCGTACCCTGGTCGAGCTGTCGGTCATGGGTGGCGCTCAGGATCCGTTCTTGAGGAAGTCGGGCACGTCGACGTCGTCGAAGAGCACGCGGCGAGGCGACTGCTGCGGCGCCGGCATGGTCGGTGGCGGTGCCACCGGCGGGTTCTGCGGCGCCGGCTGGTTCTGGTTGGTCTTCCGCCCCGGCTCGGCCGCCTTGTACGCCGGCGCCCCACCGTCGAAGCCCGCCGCGATCACGGTCACCCGCACCTCGTCGCCGAGCGCGTCGTCGATGACCGCACCGAAGATGATGTTCGCGTCCGGGTGAGCGGCGTCGGTGACCAGTTGCGCCGCGTCGTTGATCTCGAACAGGCCGAGATCGGAGCCGCCGGCGATGGAGAGCAGCACGCCGCGCGCACCGTCCATGCTCTGCTCCAGCAGCGGGCTGGAGATCGCCGCCTCGGCGGCCTCCACCGCGCGGTTCTCGCCGCGGGCGCTGCCGATGCCCATCAGCGCGCTGCCCGCGCCGCTCATGACGCTCTTCACGTCGGCGAAGTCCAGGTTGATCAGACCCGGCGTGGTGATCAGGTCGGTGATGCCCTGGACGCCGGAGAGGAGCACCTGGTCCGCGGTGCGGAACGCGTCCATCATGCTGATGTTGCGGTCACCGAGCGCCAGCAGTCGGTCGTTCGGGATGACGATCAGCGTGTCGCACTGGTTGCGCAGCTCGTCGATGCCGGCCTCGGCCTGCACCTGGCGGCGCTTGCCCTCGAACGAGAACGGCCGGGTCACGACGCCGATGGTCAGGGCGCCGAGCTTACGGGCGATGTTCGCCACCACGGGCGCGCCGCCGGTACCGGTGCCACCACCCTCACCACAGGTCACGAAGACCATGTCGGCGCCCTTGAGCACCTCCTCGATCTCGTCACGGTGGTCCTCGGCGGCGTTCTTGCCGACGTCCGGGTTGGCACCCGCGCCGAGCCCACGGGTCAGCTCGCGGCCGACGTCGAGCTTCACGTCGGCGTCGCTCATCAGCAGCGCCTGCGCGTCGGTGTTGATCGCGATGAACTCGACGCCCTTGAGCCCAACCTCGATCATTCGGTTGACGGCGTTCACGCCGCCGCCACCGATGCCGACGACCTTGATGACCGCCAGGTAGTTGTGCGGAGGTGTCATCTGAAGGTCCTTTCCCCCTCGAGATTGGCATGGGCCGGCCCCACACGGCTTGGCCAGGCCAGCAGTCGACGTCGGCAGTTCCTCATGAGGACCAGGGTCGAACCCTCACCCTCTACTAGAGGCTTACAGTTATGTCAACCACTGATCCTCTTCGGGGCAACGTAAGCGCCGCCGCCCCGTGAACCAAGGACCTGACCGGCGTGTCGCCGCCCGGAGCGGGACGGCTCACGTCAGGCGACGTGCCGTCAGCGGAAGGTGACCACGTCCGGCGCGCTCACGTCGATCGTCTTCGCCCGCTGGTCCAGCAGCGCGGTGGCCACCCGCGCCTTGTCCTCGTTCCGGGACGCGTCGCCCCAGACCACCGTCCGGCCGCCGTCCAGACGGAGCTTGATCAGCGCGAGACTCTCCACGCTCACGTCCAGCAGGGAGCCACGTAGCTCCGGGGAGAGCGCGCCGAGCACCTGCACCGCGGCCCGGGTACCCGGATCGTCCGCCCCCGGCCGGGAGACCCGCACCAGCGGCACGTCGCCGGGTCGCTCGTCCAGGCTGCGGAAGACCGTGCCGGTGCGGTCGATCAGGACGAACCGCTCCCCCTGCGGCACCGCGGCCACCGCAGTGCGCTCCACCACGCGTACCACCAGCGCGCCCGGCCAGTCCCGGGTCACCGTGGCCCGTTCCACCGGTGCCAGCTCGCCGATCCGCCGGGCCGTTCCGGCCAGGTCCACCCTGGCCAGCGGGATCCCGTCCGGCACGCCGGCGGCCTCGCGCACCTGCACCGGCGTCACGAGCCCGGCACCCTCCACCCGCACCTCGCGCACTCCGAACAGGCCGGTGCCGAGGACGATCCAGGCGATCAGCCCCGCCAGCACGAGCACCGCCGCGGCTACCGCCCACGGCAGCGCGGCGCGCATCCGACGCTGCCGGGCCCGGCGCATGAAACGCCGGGCCGAGGGCGGCACCGCGTCGCTGCCCGCCCGGACCAGCTGCCAACGCCGCACGACCGGCCCACGCCGGCCGGACGCCTCACCGGTGGTCCGCCCGCGAGCGGGCCCGGGGCTCATCCGGCGGCGGGCGCCGCGCCGTCCGGGGTGACGGCGTCACCGGCTGTCGGACCGCCGCCGGCGGCCGGCACCCCCGGAACGGTGCCCCCGATGGCCACGCCGCCGGACGCACCGCCCGGCGCCTGCGCGCCGGTGCCGGCGGCTCCCGCCGTACGGGTGAGCAGGGCGTCCAACAGCTGGTCGCCCATCAGCGAGATCGGCGGAGCGCCCATGGTCACCACCACGTCGCCGGGACGGGCCCGGCGGGCCACCTCCACCGGCGCCGTCTCCCAGGAGTCGACGAAGACCTTCCGCTCGGCCGGCAGCTGCACCGCCTCGATCAGCGCGGCCGAGCCCTCCCCGGGCTGGCGCAACTCACCGGGCCCGAAGACCTCCAACAGCACCAACTCGTCGGCGATCGCCAGCGCCTGGGCGATCTCCGCCTGCAGGTCCCGGGTGCGGTAGAGCCGGTAGGGCTGGAAGACGACGATCAGGCGGCCGTCCCCCGCCACCTCGCGCAGCGTCTGCAACGCCAAGGTCATCGAGGTGGGGTGGTAGGCGTACTCGTCGTAGACCAGCACGTCGTCGGCGACGCCCTTGCGCTCGAAGCGCCGGCGAACACCGGGAAACGCCGCCAGCGCGGCCTCCGCCGCCTCCAGCGGCAGCTCCAGCAGGTACGCGGCGAGCACCGCCGAAGCGCTGTTGAGGCCCATGTGCCGCCCGGGCACCGGCAGCCGGAACTCGCCCAGCGACCGGCCGTCGATCGCGGCGAGGTAACGCACCCCCTGCGCCGAGGAGGCCATCGAGGTCAGCCGCAGGTCCGCGTCCGGCGACTCGCCGTACGTGTACACGCGGCGCCCCTCGGCCCGCAACGTCGCCGCCAGCCGCCGCCCGCCCGGGTCGTCCGCGCAGGTGATGACGAACCCCTCCGGATCGGTGAGCCGGGCGAACTCGGCGAAGGCGGCCTCCAGGTTCGCCAGGTCGCCGTACGTGTTCAGGTGGTCGGCCTCGATGTTGGTGATGATCGAGACGTACGGGCGGTAGATGAGGAAGGAGCGGTCGCTCTCGTCGGCCTCCACCACGAAGTACTCGCCCGTGCCGTGGTGCGCGCCCGAGCCGACCTCGGAGATCTCCCCGCCGATCACGAAGGACGGATCCGTGCCCGCCTGCTGGAGCACCATGGTGACCATCGAGGTCGTGGTGGTCTTGCCGTGCGTGCCGGCGACCGCGACCGCGCGACGGCCGGTCATGGCCGCGGCGAGCGCCTCCGAGCGGTGCAGCACCCGCAGGCCGCGACGGCGCGCCTCCACCAGCTCCAGGTGGTCCTGTGGGATCGCCGAGGAGTAGATGACGGTGTCCACGCCGTCGAGGTTGGTCGCCTCGTGGCTCATGTGGATCGTGCCGCCCAGCGCGCGCAGCCCGGCCAACGACGGCCACTCCCGCAGCTCGCTGCCGGAGACCGGCAGGCCCCGGGTGAGGAAGAGCCGGGCCAGCCCGCTCATCCCGACGCCGCCCACCCCGATGAGGTGGATGGCGCCGAGGTCCTCGGCGGTGAGCGTGCCGGCCGGAGTGAACTGCGCGGTCATCGGGCCACCGCCTCGTAGACGAAGTTCAGCAGGGCGACGTCGCCGTCGCGCCGCCCGTACGCCGCCGCGGCCGTCCCCATCGCGGCGAGCCGCTGCGGGTCGCGGACCAGCGGGATCACCGTCCGCTCCAGCCAGGCCGGAATCATCTCGGTGTCGTCGACGAGCAGCCCGCCGCCGGCCTCCACCACGGGCAGCGCGTTGCGCCTCTGCTCCTGGTTGCTGTGCGGGTACGGCACGAAGATCGTGGGCAGGCCGATGGCCGCCACCTCGGCGACGGTCATCGCCCCGCCGCGGGCGAGCATGAGGTCGGCGGCGGCGTAGCCCAGCTCCATCTCGGACAGGTAGGGCAGCGTCACGTACGGCACCGGCAGGTCGGTGGGGATCGGCACCGGCTCGTTGCGGGCGCCCATCACGTGCAACACCTGCACGCCGTTGCGGGCGAGTTCCTTGGCCGCGCCGGCGACGGCGAGGTTGATCGAGCGAGCGCCCGACGAGCCGCCGGCGACGAAGAGCACCGGCAGGTCCGGGCGGAGCCCGAAGCGGGCCCGGGCGGCGTCGCGCAGGGCGGCCCGGTCGAGCCCCGCGATGCTGCGGCGCAGCGGCACACCGACCACCCGGGCGTCCCGCAACGACTCGGCCTGCTGGGGCTGGTGCGGGAAACCGACCGCGACGTTCTTGGTGAACTTCATGCCCAGCCGGTTCGCCACGCCCGGCGGCACGTTCACCTCGTGGATGACGATGGGCATCTCGCGACGCCACGCGGCGAGGTAGGCCGGCACCGAGACGTACCCGCCGAAGCCGATCACCGCGTCGGCCTGGACCTCGTCGATCACCTTGCCCGCGGCGCGGGCCGCGGTCCACATCCGGCCCGGCGTGCGGACCAGGTTCATGTTGATCGACCGGGGCAGCTGGTACGCGGGGATCGGCCGCAGGTCGTAGCCCTGCGGCGGGATCAGGTCGTTCTCCATCCCCCGGGGTGTGCCCAGGCAGGTGATCCTGACGCCGGGGTCGTGTCGGCGCAGGCAGTCGGCGAAGGCGAGCAACGGGTAGACGTGCCCCCCGGTGCCACCTCCCGCGAGCACCACCGAACGCAGCGGACCCATCAGCGTCTCCTCTCGCTCGCCGTCCCGCTCCGCGCCCTGGTCTGTCGGGCACCGCGGGGTACGGCCTCTTCGTCGGACCGCCGCTGCCGTGCCCGAGGCACCGGCCCACGGGCAGCCGGGGGCGACGCCGTCCGGCGACGCCGTCCGGGAAGCGGCGGCAACGGGGCCCAGAGTAGTCGGACCCACCGGGCCGGCGGACGGGCATGGAGGGCTCTGGCCGCATCGGGTTCGGCCCGGGCGAAAGAGGCGAGCATGCCGATCGCCGCGAGCGTGACGACCAGGGCGCTTCCACCGTCGGAGATGAACGGCAGCGGCAGACCCGTGATCGGCATCAGGCCGACCACCCCACCAACATTGATCACGGCCTGGCTCACCAGCCACGTCGTCACCGCGGCCGCGGCGAGCCGACGGAACGGGTCGTCGACGCGCCGGGCGATCCGCAGCCCGGTGTAGGCGAGCACCGCGAAGAGGGTGAGGATCACCGCGCAGCCGACCACCCCCAGTTCCTCGGCCACGACGGCGAAGATGAAGTCGTTGTGCGCCTCCGGCAGCCAGTCCCACTTCAGGCTGCCCTTGCCGAGCCCGACCCCGAACCAGCCCCCGTGCTCGATCGCCAACCGCCCCTGGAAGAGCTGGTAGCAGTCGGTGAGCTTGCACTCCTCCGGGTCCGGTGGGTTGAAGAAGGACATCAACCGGGCGAGGCGGTAGTTCTCCGCGCCCCGCTCGCCGGAGCCGGCGCCGAGCGAGGCGACCGCGATCAGCAGGCCGACCCCGATCAGACCGGCGACCGAGAGCGCGCCGAACACCCGCAGCCGGACCCCGGCCGCCCAGAGCAGCCCGACGACCAGCGCCAGCAGGCAGATCATGGTGCCCAGGTCGTTGTAGCCGACCAGCACGAAGAGCAGGCCGACCATCGGGGCGAGCGGGGTGACCAGCTCGCGCCACCAGCCGAGCGCGGCGCCCTTGCGGGCGACCACGTGCGCGCCCCAGAGCACCAGTGCGAACTTGGCCAGCTCGGAGGGCTGCACCTGGACGCCGCCGATGAACAGCCAGTTCAGGTACGCCTCGATCGGGCCGATCGAGGCCGAGTCCGTATTGCTCAGGCGGGCCCAGGCGACCAGCAGGTTGAGCACCAGCAGCAGCCCGATCGCGGTGAACAGCAGCGGCCGGCCGAGCGCCCGGTACGTCGTCGCGGGCAGCCGCTGGCAGGCCCAGAACGCGACCACGCCGATCACCGCGAAGATGGCCTGCTTGACCACCGAGGTCGTGGCGCTGCCCTCCTCGGCGTAGTCCTTCACGCTGGTCGCGGAGAAGACCATGGTCAGACCGATCAGCAGCAGCAGGCCGGCGCTGGAGATCAACAGGTAGTAGGAGGCCATCGGGCGGTCCAGCAGGCCGCGCAGCGCGGCCAGTCCGCCGGCCGCGTCCAGCCCGCGCAGCGGGCCCGCCGGTGGCGTGCCTCCGTCCGGCCCGCGGGCCGTCGCGCCCGCCTCCGGTGTACGCCCGCCGCCCGGCTCCCGCCGGGGCCGGGCCTGGCTCGTGCCGCCGGTGCCTCGTCCCTCCCCCACCCGGACATCATGGCGGCTACGCCGCCCGGCTGCCCTCGCAACCGCCCCCTCGGCGTGTCGGGATGGACGTCGGGCCCCCTGCCGGCGTGTTCCGCACAGCAGGGGGCCCGTCAACGCGTCGGACGACCCGACCGGTCGGCTCAGGTGACGTTGGCCAGGTACTCGCTGTAGAAGAGGCCCAGCGCGATGGCCACGCAGATGCCCGCGATGATCCAGAACCGGACCACGATGTTGACCTCGCTCCACCCCGCCAGTTCGAAGTGGTGCTGCAGGGGCGACATCCGGAACACGCGCTTGCCCGTGGTCTTGAACGAGATGATCTGGATCACGACGGACATCGTGATGATCACGAAGAGGCCGCCGATGATCGGCAGCAGCATGATGGTCCGGGTGGACATCGCCATGCCGGCGATCAGACCGCCGAGGCCCAGCGCCCCCGTGTCGCCCATGAAGATCCGGGCCGGCGAGGTGTTCCACCACAGGAAGCCGACGCAGGCCCCGGCCGCCGCCCCGGCGATCAGCGCGATCTCCAGCGGGTCACGGACCGTGTAGCAGTAGTCCCGGGTGTAGCTCGGGTCGGCACACCAGTGGCGGTACTGCCAGAACGCGATCAGCGCGTACGCGGCGAGGACCATCACCGAGGCGCCGGTGGCGAGACCGTCCAGGCCGTCGGTGAGGTTGACCCCGTTGGTCGCCGCCATCACCACGAAGATGAAGAGGATCACGGCGCCGACCTTCGTGAGTTCCAGCGCCGGGATGTCCCGGATGAAGCTCAACGTCGTACTGCCGACCGTCTCGGTGTTGGTCGCGGTGCCCTTCGCGTCGGTCATGGTGCTCGGGAAGTAGAGCGCCACGACGCCGAAGACGGCGCCGACCAGGATCTGGCCCAGCAGCTTGCCGCGCTTGTTGAGGCCGCCGCTGTGCCGCTTGCGCACCTTGAGGAAGTCGTCGATGAAGCCGACCGCGCCGGAGAACACCATCAGCCCCAGCAGCACCAGCGCCGTGATGGTCGGCTCGACCTGGGCGATCTGCAGATCGGGCAGCGTGGTCAGGGCGAGGTGCCCCGCTACGTACGCGATGACCGTGGCCAGGATGAAGACCACGCCGCCCATCGTCGGCGTGCCCTTCTTGCCCTGGTGCATGGCCGGGCCCTCGGCCCGGATCGGCTGACCGGCCTTGAGCCGCGTGAAGACCTTGATCGCGATCGGGGTGCAGAAGAGCGAGATCAGGAACGCCACGCCGACGGCGACGATTACCGCCCTCATGCGGTGGTCTCCCCACTGGCCGGCGCGCGTAGCGCGTCGGCCACCTCCCAGGTGCGGTACCGGGAGCCCTTGACCAGGACGACGTCGCCCGGCCGTAGCTCCCCCCGCAGCACCTCGACGGCTGCCGCCTGATCGGTGAGCAGCACCGACTCTCCTCCCCAGTTGCCTACCGCTGTCGCGCCTTCGTGGATCGGCGCGGCCGACTCGCCCACCACGAGCAGCCGGTCGACGCCCAGCTCGGCCGCGAGCCGGCCGACCTCCGCGTGACCGTCGTACTCGTACGGGCCGAGCTCGGCCATGTATCCGAGCACCGCGACGGTACGCCGCCCGCCGCCCAGGGCGGCCAGCGCCTTGAGCGCCGCCGACATCGAGGCCGGATTGGCGTTGTACGAGTCGTCGATGACGGTCACCCCGTCGGGACGGTCGAAGACGTCCATCCGCCGGGTCGACATCAGCCCCAGCTCGCCCAGCGCCTGCGCCAGCTCGGTGAGCGGCATGCCCAGCTCCCGGGCCACCGCCGCGGCGGCGAGCGTGTTGGAGACCTGGTGGCGGCCGGTCAGGCCGAGCCGCACCGGCGCGCGCCCCTCCGGGGTGACCAGGGTGTACGACCCACGTCCCCGCTCGTCCAGCACGACGTCCTCGGCCCGCACGTCGGCGTCCGCCGCCTCACCGTAGAAGACCACCCGGGCGTCGGTGCGGGACGCCATCGCGGCCACCAGCGGGTCGTCGGCGTTGAGCACCGCCAGGCCGTCGGCCGGCAGCGCCTCGACCAGCTCCCCCTTGGCCAGGGCGATGTTCGCCTGCGAGCCGAACCCGCCGATGTGCGACGTCCCGACGTTGAGCACCACGGAGATCCGGGGCGGCACCAGCTCGCAGAGGTAACGCACGTGCCCGATCCCGCGGGCGCCCTTCTCCATCACCAGGTAACGGGTATCCGGCCCGGCCTTCAGCGCCGTGTACGGGTGCCCCAGCTCGTTGTTGAACGAGCCGGGAGGCGCGACCGTGGCACCGAGGCGGGCGGTGAGCTGGGCGATGAGGTCCTTGGTGGTGGTCTTGCCGGAGGAACCGGTCAGCCCGACCACTGTCAGTTGCGGCAGCCGGTCGACCACCGCGCGGGCCAGCCGGCCCATTGCGTCCCGCGCGTCGTCGACCAGCACCATCGGCACACCGGGCACCTCCCGGGTGCCGAGAACGGCCACCACGCCGGCCTCGACGGCCCCCTCGGCGAAGTCGTGCCCGTCGACCTTCTCACCGGGGAAGGCGACGAAGATCCCGCCGGCGTTCACCTTGCGCGAGTCGAACTCGACCGAGCCGGTGACCCGGACGTCCGGGTCGGCGCCGACGAGCCGGCCGTCGACCGCGGTGGCCACCTCGGCCAGCGTCAGCGGGATCACCGGTGACCCGCCACATCGCCGAAGCGGGCGCGCAGCGCGTCGGCCAGCTCCGTGTGGTCGACGAACGGCAACACCTCGCCGGCCACCTCCTGCCCGCGCTCGTGGCCCTTGCCGAGCAGCGCGATCACGTCGCCCGGGTCGGCCAGCCGTACCGCCTCGTCGATCGCCGCCCGGCGGCCGGCCACCTCGGCGATCCGGGCCGTGGTGCCGGCCTGCCGGGCACCGGCGAGGACCTCGGCGCGGATGGCGGCCGGATCCTCGGTCCTCGGGTTGTCATCGGTCACCAGCACCACGTCGGCCCCCTCCGCGGCGGCAGCGCCCATCACCGGCCGCTTGCCCCGATCCCGGTCCCCACCGGCGCCGATCACGCAGATCAGCCGACCGGTGCTCAGTTCACGCAGCGCGGCCAGAGCGGCCACGATCGCGTCCGGTTTGTGCGCGTAGTCGACCACCCCGCGGACGGGCGCGTCAGCGGGGGTGACCAGTTCCAGCCGGCCCGGTACGCCGCCGCACGCGGCCACCCCGGCGATCGCCGTGCCCGCTTCCACCCCGACCGCCGTCAGCGCGGCGATGGCGAGCAGAGCGTTGGCCACGTTGTGCCGGCCCGGCAGCGCCACGCTTCCGGGCAGGGTGAGCCCGTCCGGACCGTGCACGGTGAAACGCTGTGCGTAGCCCTCGCCACCGATCCCGTCGGCCCACCAGGTCGCGTCCCGGTCACCGGAGGCCGAGTAGCTGACCGTGGCGGGTTTGAACAGCGATCGCAGCGCCGGGTCGTCGTGGTTGAGCACCTCGACCCCGCAGCGTCCGTCGAACAGCTGCGCCTTGGCGGCGAAGTAGTCCGCCGAGTCGGCGTGGAAGTCGAGGTGGTCGGAGCCGAAGTTGGTGTAACCGCCGACGGCGAAGCTGACCCCACCGACGCGGCCCATGGCCAGCGCGTGGCTGGACACCTCCATCACCACGGCGGTCACCCCGCGCTCGCGCGCGGCGGCCAGCATGGCGTGCAGGTCCGTCGCCTCCGGGGTGGTCCGCACACTGTCGATCACCAGGTCGCCGAGGCGGGTCTCCACCGTCCCGATCAAGCCGGTGGTGTGCCCCGCGGCGCGTAGCCCGGACTCGATCAGGTAGGCCGTCGAGGTCTTGCCGGCGGTGCCGGTCACCCCGATCACGGCCAGCCCGGCGGTCGGGTCGCCGTAGACGGCGGCGGCGAGCGCGCCGAGCACCGCTCGGGGGTCGGGCACCACGAGGGCCGGCAGGCCGGCCGCCGCGACCGCGGCCGCACCGGCCGGGTCGGTCAGCGCGGCCACCGCGCCGGCGGCGGCCGCACCGGCGGCGAACTCGGCGCCGTGCCGGCGGGCGCCGGGCAGCGCCGCGTACAGGTCGCCGGGGCGGACCTCCTGGCTGGCGTGTGTGATGCCGGTCACCACCACGTCGGCGGTATCGGCCGGCGGCTCGACTGTGAGCCGGGCTGCGAGGTCGCCGAGCCGGGTGCCGGTGACCGTACGGGGGCGAGGATTGCCGGACACGGCGTCAGACCCTACCCGGTCGTCCGGCGCCGGCCGCACAGCCGCCCCGGTGGTTCGTCCCCACTCACCGATGATGTCCCGCCGTGCCTGCTCAGCGCGGATAGACCACGAACTCGGGCGACTTGCTCGTCGTCGAGGGTGGCACCTTGTAGTGACGGAGAGTGAACTGCATCATCTCCTTGAACGCCGGCCCGGCGATCGCGGCGCCCCCGCCGGCCGGGACGTACGCGAACACGGCGATCACGTAGCGGGGCTTCTCGGCCGGCGCCATGCCGATGAACGAGGAGACCTCGCCGGGCTGCTTCTTCCCGTCCACCAGCCGCCAGCCGGTGCCGGTCTTGCCGGCCACCCGGAATCCCGGCACCGCGGCCGCCAGGCCGGTCGCCCCGTCGACGGTGGTGACCGCCTCCAGCAGGGTGCGCAGCGCCTGAGCGTTCCGCGGGCTCAGCACCGGGCGGGTGACCGGCGCCTTGGCCGGCGTCCGCTGGCCGTCCGGCCCGATGACCTCCTTGATGAGGTGCGGCTGGATGTACGTGCCGTCGTTGGCGATGGCGGCGTACGCGGCGGCCATCTGCAACGGGGTGGCGTCCACGCTGTGCCCGATCGGCACCGAGCCGTACGACGACTCGCTCCACTCGTCCGCGGGCAGCAGCCGGCCGCTCGCCTCCCCCGGCATGCCCTCTCCGGTCGGCTGTCCCAGGCCGAACCGGCGTTGGTAGTCGATGAGCCGTTCCCGGCCCAGCTTGTCGGCGATCTTGATAGTGCCGACGTTCGACGAGTACGCGAGCATCCCGGCGAGGCTCATCCGCCGTCCGTTCGCCGGGTGGGTGTCGGAGAACGGGGTGTCGCCCTTCTCGATGCTGTTCTCGATCGGCAGCGTGGTGTCCGGGGTGATCACCCCCTCCTGGAGCGCCGCGCCGAAGGTGATCGCCTTGTGCACCGAGCCGGGTTCGACCACGAAGCTGCTCGCCACGTCCTCGCGGGCGACCGGGCTGCTCGCCCCCGGCTTGGCCGCGTTGTACGTGGGATCGCTCGCCTGGGCCAGCACGTCGCCGGTGGCCACGTCGATCACCACTGCCGCGCCGGTGGCGTTGCGCGCCTGCGCCATGTGCCGGCTGAGGATCACCTGCGTCATGTACTGCAGGTCGCGTTGGATGGTGAGTTGCAGAGAACTGCCCGGCTTGGGCGGAGTCGTCTCGCTGTACCCACCGGGGATCGGGGCGGCCAGGTCGCGGCGGCCGGCCTCGTAGACGCGCTTGCCGTCCTCGCCCCGCAGCAGGTCGTCGTAGCGGGCCTCCAGACCCTCGAGTCCGACCATGTCCTGGCTGGTGAAGCCGAGGAGGTTGGCGGCCAGGTCGCCGCCGGGCACCTCACGCCGCTCGTCACGGTGCACGCCGATACCGGGCAGCTCCAGCGCCTGCACCTGCTTGGCGACGCCGATCTCGACTCCCCGGGCCAGGTACTCGAAGCTCGAGTCGTTGCCGTTCTCCAGCTTGCGCGGCTGCATGAGTTCGGTCAGCTTGGAGACCGAGATGCCCAGCAGCGGTGAGAGGGCCTTCGCGGTGCCCGCCGGATCCTCGATCATCGTCGGGTCGGCGAACACGTACCGGGCCTCCACGCTGTGCGCGAGCATCGCGCCGTCGCGGTCGTAGATCGCCCCGCGCGGTGCCGGTAGGTCCACCGTCCGGGTCCGGTCCGCGACGCCGCCGCCGGCGTACGCGGGTGCGTCCACCGCCTGCAGGACGACCAGCCGGATTCCGATGACCACGAAGAGCGCCAGGGTGAGCACGGTGCCCAGGCGCAGTCGCAGCCGCGAATCGGCGAGCTTCGGCGGCCTCGGCGGCTTGCGCGACGGGCGGCGCCCGGCGGGCCGGTCCGGGCGGCGTTGCGGGCGGGGCGCGGTGCGGCGGCGGGGCGCCGACGGCTCGTGGGTCGGGTTGCCCGGAATGCGGGCCTGCACGGTGCGGACCACGCCGGAGCGACCGGCGGCCGCCGCGTCGCGCCGGGCCGCCCGGGCGGCTCCGGCGCGGCCGCCGTCGAGCACCTGCAGGGCCGGCCGGAACGGATCGCCCGACCGGGTGCCGCGCGGGGTGCGCCGCTGTTCCGCCCCGCCACCGCGCGGTGCCCGGTCGTGCTCCTCCCGGATGGTGCGCCCCCGAGGGGTGTACGCCCGAGCCCCGGAGATTCCTCCGCCCGGCTCACCGGCGCCCCGGCCCACGCCCTCCCGGGACGATCCGCGCCGGTCGTCGCGGCGCGGATCGTCCGACCTCGGCGGCACCGGTCAGCGCCCCGCGCCCTGCTGGCTGGTCACCGACGGCGAGCCGGTGGCCGGCTGCGGCACGCCGATGGTCCGGCCGTCCGGCAGGCGGATGTACGCCGGCTCGCCCGACTCGACCAGCCCGAGCCTGCGCGCCTGGGCGACCAGGTTGCCCGGCGCCTCGGCGTCGGCGATCTGCTTCTTGAGCTGCTCCTGCTCCAGGTCCAGCCGGGCCTGCTGCTGCTGCAGCTTCTCCAACTTGAACGCATTCTCATTGATCTTGGTGTTGACCAGCAGGATGCCGAGCACCCCACCGACCACCAGCACCACGATCAGCGCCGCGAACGGCGCCCGCGGCACCGACATCGGCGGTGGCGGCGCCACCCGCAGCCGCGGCGGGCGAGCGGCACTCGGGCCACTCCCCTGCTCCGGCCGCAGCGCGGCACTGCCCTGGGTCGGGAACTCGCGCGCCCCCCGCGCCCGAGACTCCCCCTGCCGGTTCACCCGGTCCGTGCGAGACGTACCGTTTCCGACGCGGCCGACCCGCTCCGCCGCGATCCGGCCCCCCGACCGCGGTGCGCGCTGTCCGACGCCGGTGAAGTCCCGGCGCTCGCGCCCGTCAACGTTCATGTCCCCTCCCCCTCTACGTCCGTCCCTGTCCCGTCCCCCGGCGCCCGCCGGCGATCCCCCACGGATCGCACGGACCCCGTTCCCGGTTGGTTCATCGCCTTGACGCGCCGGCGGGACCGTTCGCGGTCGGTCCGCTCCTGCTGCTGCGCGTCCGGGTCGATGCGCTCCGCGGCCCGCAGCCGCACCGAGGCGGCGCGCGGGTTCGCGGCGACCTCGAGCTCCCCGGGCAGCTCGGCGCCCCGGCTCAGCAGCCGGAACGTCGGGCCGGTCCCCGGCAGCTCGACCGGGAGGTCGATCGGGCCCGTGCTGCGGACCCGATCGGCGAGCGCCGCCTTGGTGAGCCGGTCCTCCAGCGAGTGGTAGGACAGGACCACCATGCGACCGCCCACGTTGAGCGCGTCGAGTGCGGCCGGCAGCGCCGTCTCCAGCGCCGCCAGCTCCCTGTTTACCTCGATCCTCAAAGCCTGAAACGTTCTCTTTGCCGGGTGTCCACCGGTTCGTCGGGCTGGTGCCGGAATGGCATCCCGGATCAGCTCCGCGAGCCGGGCCGACGAGGTGATCCGTGCGCGTTCCCGTTCCCGGATGATCGCCGAGGCGATCCGCCCGGCGAACTTCTCCTCGCCGTACACCCGCAGCACCCGTGCCAGCTCGGGGTGGCCGTACGTGTTGACCACCTCTTCGGCGGTCACCCCCCGGGTCTGGTCCATCCGCATGTCCAGCGGCGCGTCCTGCGCGTACGCGAACCCGCGGTCGGGCGCGTCCAGTTGCAGCGACGAGACCCCCAGGTCGAACAGGACCCCGTCGACCCCCGGGTAACCCAACCGGTCGAGCACATCGGGCAACTCGTCGTAGACCGCGTGCTCGAGGTGGATCCGGTCGGCGAAGCGCGCCAGCCGTACGCGTGCGTGAGCCAGCGCCTCGGTGTCCCGGTCCAGTCCGATCAGAATCGTCTGCGGATGCGCCTCGAGCACCGCCTCGGCGTGCCCGCCCAGCCCCAGAGTGGCGTCGACGTGGACCGTCCGGTCACCCCGACCCAGCGCGGGGGCCAGCAGCTCGAGACACCTCTCGAGCAGCACCGGCACGTGCGTGCCGCGTAGCTCCCCCATGTTGACCCCCACCGCTGGTTACCGTGCTTTCTTCTCGCGCCCGCGTCGGCCGGCGCCTTGCCGTCGTACCGCCAGATCCCCATCCGCTCCCCCGCCCGTCGCGAGGCCGCGGGCCCCCCGAGAGATCGTGCGCCTGGCACCGGGGAAGGGGTGCCAGGAACTCGAAAGCGGCTGGAGATCTCGCAGTACGCCGGGCGCCGTCCGCCCTACAGACCGCCGGGCAGCACCCCCTCCTCGATGTCGGCGAACTCGTCTTCGCTCTCAGCGAGGTAGCTCTCCCAGGCGGCCTTGTCCCAGATCTCCACCCGGGTGCTCGCGCCGATCACGACCAGGTCCCGGTCGAGCGCCGCGTATTCCCGTAGGTGGGACGGGATGGTCACCCGGCCCTGCTTGTCCGGAACCTCGTCGTGCGCGCTGGCGAAGAAGACCCGGCTGTAGGCCCGGGCCGCCTTGCTCGTCATCGGTTGAGCGCGCAACTGCTCCGCGATCCGCTGGAACTCGGGCATCGGGAACACGTAGAGGCAGCGCTCCTGCCCTTTTGTGATCACGACACCCCCCGCCAGCTCATCCCGGAACTTCGCCGGAAGGATCAACCGGCCTTTGTCGTCCAGGCGCGGAGTGTGGGTGCCGAGAAACACGGCCCAACCCCCTCGCCCCTGAGCGGCGTTCGCGGCGCCGCTGACCCCCCGGGCCGGTGGGCCCTCCCGGCCTCACCATTGGGCCCCACTCTACTCCACTTCCCTCCACCTGCAACCAGAATCGCCCGCGTGGCGCGGCCGATCCACGCCTAAAACCGCACGTCACAACGGGTGGGGCGGAGTGGAGGGCCGGAGCGGCCCACCGGCCGCGTCCGCTTTCCGACATTGATCGACTCCGTCCGGCGGAGGCAGAATCATCCGGCCGCGACAGCTCCCCGGCCGAACGGTTCGCCCTCGGTGCCAATCTGGCGGGACCGATGGTCCGGTAACCTCGCTCGCGTGACGGACGCGAAGATGCCCCTGCGGGCGAAGGTGGCCAGCTCCGTGTCCCGGACCGCCGCGGCGCTGTCCCGGGCCGCGGGCCGGGGTGACGGCTCGGTGATCGGCGGATGGATCGGACTCAAGATCGACCCGGACCTGCTCGCGCACCTCGCCGCCGGTCGCGCGATCGCCCTCATCTCCGGTACCAACGGCAAGACGACCACCACCCGGCTCGCTGCGGCGGCGGTCGGCGTACTCGGCAAGGTCGCCACCAACTCCTTCGGCGCCAACATGCCCACCGGCCACACCTCCGCGCTCGCCAAGGCGGGCAGCACCCCCTACGCCGTGCTCGAGGTCGACGAGCACTACCTGGCCCAGGTGCTGGAGGCCACCGAACCGCACGTGGTGGCGCTGCTCAACCTCTCCCGCGACCAGCTCGACCGCGCCAAGGAGGTCGCCATGATGGCGCAGCTCTGGCGTGCCGCGCTGGTCCGGCACCAGGACGTGCGGGTGGTGGCCAACGCAGACGACCCGATGGTCGTCTGGGCGGCCACCCCGCCGCCCAACCACGACCACCGGATCAACCCGCCCCAGGTGACCTGGTTCAGCGCCGGGCAGCGCTGGCACGAGGACTCGTGGGTCTGCCCCGAGTGCGGCTCCACCATCCAGCGCTCCGGCGAGCAGTGGTGGTGCACCGGCTGCCCGCTACGCCGCCCCGACCCGCAGTGGACGGTGGAGGACGACGGCGTGCTCGACCCGACGGGCGCGTGGCACAAGGTCTCCCTCCAACTGCCCGGCAAGGTCAACGTCGGCAACGCGGCGACCGCCCTCGCGGTGGCCGCGGAGTTCGGCGTACGACCCGTCGACGCGGTGTCCCGGCTGTCCAGCGTCACCTCGGTCGCCGGCCGCTACGCCCAGGTCGAGAAGGACGGCCGCCTCGTCCGGCTGCTGCTCGCCAAGAACCCGGCCAGCTGGCTGGAGGCGTTCGACATGGCCGACCTGGCGCCCACCCTGCTGTCGATCAACGCGCGGGACCCCGACGGGCTCGACACCTCGTGGCTCTTCGACGTCGACTTCGCCCCGCTGCGCGGACGGCAGGTGCTGATCACCGGCGACCGGGCGTACGACCTGGCCGTCCGGCTCGACGTCAACGACGTGCCGTTCCAGCACGTACGCAGCTTCAACGAGGCGATCCGCGCGGTGCCCCCGGGGCGCCTCGAGGTGATCGCCAACTACACCGCGTTCCAGGACATCCGAGCGGAGTTGGACCGTGTCAACTGAGAGCCTGCGCATCGTCTGGGTCTACCCCGACCTGCTCTCCACCTACGGCGACCGGGGCAACGCCCTGATCCTCGCCCGGCGGGCGCGTCAGCGCGGCCTGCCCGTCGAGGTGCTGGAGGTTCGCTCCGACCAGCGCCTGCCCGCGACCGCCGACATCTACCTCGTCGGCGGCGGCGAGGACGGCCCGCAGGCGTTGGGCGCGCAACGGCTGATCGCCGACGGCTCGCTGCACCGCGCCGTCGCGCAGGGCTCGGTCGTGTTCGGGGTCTGCGCCGGCTACCAGCTGCTCGGCAACTCGTTCTTCGCCAAGGGCACCAAGTGCGCCGGGCTGGAGCTGCTCGACATCACCTCCGACCGGGGCGAGACGCGGGCCGTCGGCGAGCTGACCGGTGACATCGACGCCCGGTTGGGGTTGCCGCCGCTGAGCGGCTTCGAGAACCACGGCGGTCGTACCCACCTCGGGCCGAGCGTCTCCCCGCTGGCCCGGGTCACCGCCGGCGTCGGCAACGACGGCGCCAGCGAGGGCGCGTGGCGCGGCAAGCTGCTCGGGACGTACTCGCACGGGCCCGCGCTGGCCCGTAACCCGGCCCTCGCCGACCTGCTGCTGCGCTGGGCCACCGGCATCCACCAGCTGCCACCGTTGGACGACACCTGGCCCGACCGGCTCCGGTCCGAGCGCCGCGCCGCGGTGGCCGCCGCCCGAGCATGATCCCCGCCGTCCGGCGGCTGCTGCGGCAACCGTCGGCCGTCCGGTTCACGCTGCTGGTGCTCCTGGTCGCGGCCTGCGGTGCGCTGCTGCTCGTGGTGCCCCGGCCGGATCCGTCCGCGCTGCCCGGGCTGGCCGACCGGCTCGGTGGCTTCACGCCGGTCGCGGCGGTCCTCGCCGGCGCGCTGCTACTGGTCGCCCTCGTTCCGCGTACGTTCATCACCCTCGCCTCGGGGGCGATCTTCGGCCCGTTCGAGGGCGCCGGGTACGCGCTGACCGCGGCGTTGGTGGCGGCCGCCATCGGATTCACGGTCGGCCGGCTGCTGGGGCGGGAGTTCGTCGCCGCACGGGTGCGCGGTCGACTGGCCCGCCTCGACGGCTGGTTCGCCCGGCAGAACGTGCTCGGGGTGATCACCGTACGGCTGCTGCCGATCGCCGGGTTCGGGCTGGTCAGTTACGGCTACGGCACCACCGGGGCACGTCCGCTGCCGTTCCTCGCCGGCAGCGTGATCGCCGCCGTGCCGAGCGCGTTCGGCTACGCGGCCATCGGCGCCGCGGTCACCTCGCCGGGTGACGTCCAGTGGTTCGCCGTGGCCCCCGCCGGCCTCGGCCTGATCGCCGGCGCGGTGCTGGTCCGAAGGCTGTGGCGGGCGGAGCGAAGCCGGCGCACCGCGCAGGGACGACCCGTCGGCCGGTAGACGCGGCTGATCCGGCGGCTACCCGGCTACCGAGACATCCGGGACCGGGCCGCTGCCGATCGGGTCCGGTGCCGGCTGACCGGCTGGGACACGCGGCCCCGCGAACCGGTGCCTGCGGCGACAGCGATACCTCTGCGGCACATATATAGCTGTGAGTCGTCGCGCTCGTGCGCGCACCACCAGGCCGCGCCCCGGCGCCTTCCCGGTCAGACCCGCAGCGGCGGGCCTGACCGGGAAGGAGTGGCTCAGGCGACCACGGAGACCATGCGCCCGGCAACCACGATGACCTTGCGCGGCTCCTTGCCGGCCAGGCTGCCGGCCACCGCCTCCAGGGCGGCCGCGCGGACCGTCTCCTCCGACGCGTCGGCCGGCACCTCGACCCGGCCACGCACCTTGCCGTTGACCTGCACCGGGTAGGTCACCGTCTCGGCCACCAGCAGCGCGGGGTCGGCCACCGGGAAGTCCGCGTACGCCAGCGAGCTGTCGTGCCCCATCCGCCGCCACAGCTCCTCGGCGACATGCGGGGCGAACGGCGCCAGCATCAGCACCAGCGGCTCGGCCACCTCGCGGGGGGTGGCCGGCAGCCGGGTCAGCGCGTTGGTCAGCTCGATCAGTTTGGCGATCGCGGTGTTGAACCGGATCCCCTCCATGTCGCCGCGTACGCCGTCGATCACCTTGTGCAGCAGCCGCCGGGTGTCCTCGTCAGCCGGGTCCTCGGTGACCCGCAGCGCACCGGTCTGCTCGTCGACGACCGCCCGCCACACCCGCTGCAGGAAGCGGAACGAGCCGATCACCGCCCGGGTCTCCCACGGGCGGGACACCTCCAGCGGGCCCATCGACATCTCGTAGACCCGGAACGTGTCCGCGCCGTACGCCGCGCACATCTCGTCCGGCGTGACGACGTTCCGCAGGGACTTGCCCATCTTGCCGTACTCACGGTTGACCGCGGCGTCGCCCAGGAAGTAGCCGCCGTCGCGCTCGACCACCTCGGCGGCCTGCACATAGCTGCCCCGGGAGTCGGTGTAGGCGTACGCCTGGATCATGCCCTGGTTGAACAGCCGGCGGAACGGCTCGACGCTGGAGACGTGGCCCAGGTCGTACAGCACCTTGTGCCAGAAGCGGGCGTACAGCAGGTGCAGCACGGCGTGCTCGGCGCCGCCCACGTACAGGTCGGTGCCGCCGCTGTCGCCCTCGCCGCGCGGGCCCATCCAGTACCGCTCGTTCTCCGCGTCGACGAACCGGTCGGCGTTGGTCGGGTCCAGGTAGCGCAGTTCGTACCAGCAGGAGCCGGCCCACTGCGGCATCACGTTGGTCTCCCGGGTGTACCGCTTCGGGCCGTCACCCAGGTCCAGCTCGACCTCGACCCAGTCCCGGCGCCGGGACAGCGGGGTCTCCGGGTTCGAGTTCGCGTCGTCCGGGTCGAACGTCTTCGGCGAGAAGTCGTCCACCTCGGGCAGCTCGACCGGCAGCATCTCCTCGGGCAGCGCGATCGCGGCGCCGGTCTCGTCGTACACGATCGGGAACGGCTCGCCCCAGTAGCGCTGCCGGCTGAACAGCCAGTCCCGCAGCCGGTAGGTGACAGCGCCGCGGCCGTGGCCGTTCGCCTCCAGCCACTCGATGATCCGGGCCTTGGCGTCGGCGACCCCCAGGCCGTTCAGGTCCAGGCCACGGTCGGGCGCGGCGCTGTTGATCGCCGGCCCGTCCCCGGTGTACGCCTTGCCGTCGAAGCCCTCGGAAGGCTGCACCGTGCGGACGATGGGCAGGTCGAAGACCTCGGCGAACGCCCAGTCCCGCTCGTCCTGGGCCGGCACCGCCATGATCGCGCCGGTGCCGTAGCCCGCCAGCACGTAGTCCGCGATGAAGATCGGGATCTGTGCACCGGTGACCGGGTTGGTGGCGTACGCCCCGATGAAGACGCCGGTCTTCTCCTTCGTCTCGGCCTGCCGCTCGACGTCGGTCTTGGCCGCGGCCGCCTTGCGGTACGCCTCGACGGCAGCGCGCGGGCTGGTGTGCCCGCCCGTCCAGGCCTCCCGAGTGCCCTCCGGCCAGGCCGCGGGCACCAGCGGGTCGACCAGCTCGTGCTCCGGCGCCAGCACCATGTAGGTGGCCCCGAAGATCGTGTCCGGCCGGGTCGTGAACACGCGGACCGGCTCGGCCGTCGTCGGGAAGTCGATGTGCGCCCCCTGCGACCGGCCGATCCAGTTGCGCTGCATCAGCTTGATCGCCTCGGGCCAGTCCAGCTTGTCCAGGTCCTCCAGCAGCCGGTCACCGTACGCGGTGATCCGCATCATCCACTGCTTCAGGTTCCGCTTGAAGACCGGGAAGTTGCCCCGCTCGGAGCGGCCGTCGGCGGTGACCTCCTCGTTGGCCAGCACGGTGCCCAGGCCCGGGCACCAGTTCACCGGCGCCTCCGAGACGTACGCCAGCCGGTGGTCGTCGACGATGCTCCGGCGCTCGGCCACGGACAGCTCCGCCCAGGGGCGGCCGTCCGGCGTCGGCCGGTTGCCGCCCTCGAACTCCGCGACCAGCTCGGCGATCGGCCGGGCCTTCTTCGCGTCCTGGTCGTACCAGGCGTTGAAGATCTGCAGGAAGATCCACTGGGTCCAGCGGTAGAAGTCGACGTCGATGGTGGCGACCGACCGGCGCTCGTCGTGGGCCAGCCCCAGCCGGCGCAGCTGCGCCTTGTACCGCTCGATGTTCGCCACGGTGGTGGTACGCGGGTGGGTGCCGGTCTGCACCGCGTACTGCTCGGCGGGCAGGCCGAACGCGTCGAAGCCCATCGCGTGCAGCACGTTGCGGCCGGCCATCCGCTGGTAGCGGGCGAAGCTGTCGGTGCCGATGTAGCCCAGCGGGTGGCCGACGTGCAGGCCCGCTCCGGACGGGTAGGGGAACATGTCCAGCACGTAGAGCTTCTCCGCGCCCGCCCGAGGGTGGCCGGGGTCGGCCAGCGGCCCGGTCGGGTTGGGGGCGTGGAAGGTTCCCTCCCGCTCCCAGTGGTCCTGCCAACGGTGCTCGATATCGTTGGCCAGGGCCGCGGTGTACCGGAACGGGGGGATGTCGCCCGCCGGTGCGGCTGCCTCACTCATCGCGTCTCCTCGCGTCGCTCGGCGCGGTCGTCTCGTGCGGTCTGCTGATGCTGCCCGCCCGCCCACTGGCGGACGACGGGCACAAAAAAGCCCCTCACGCAGGAGGGGCCGCCGTGCTGTCGCGCGCTCAGCGCATCAGCACGGCTCGGTAAGAAGCAGGAAGACTCCGGCCATGCCCGCAGTGTACCCCCAGGTCCGGGGCTGCCGGTGCCCCGCTACCACGCCTCGGGACGCCGGGCGGCCAGCCTACTGGGATACCCCGAACCGGCTGCCGTACGGTTCCCCCAACCTGACGAATATTCGGGGCGTAACCGGCGGTCTGACCGCAGGGGTCGGCGATAACGACAAACATGGTTAGCCTGAGAGGCCAGTGAGATTTCTGCGGCAGACGAGGCTCGGCGTCGCGAACCCAACGACGGGTCCAGCTGCTCTTAACAGAGCTGCCGTTCCGGCGACGAGGAGGAGGCCCGTGACACAACAGACCTGGGACGAGGTCGGCGGCCTGCTGCCGCACGACGAGTTCCGTGCCGCGAGCGAGGCCATCGTGGCCAACATCGAGCAGGTCATCGAGGGTAAGACGGCGACCGTGCGCCTCGCACTGGCGGTCCTGCTCGCCGAGGGGCACCTCCTCATCGAGGACGTCCCCGGCGTCGGCAAGACCAAGCTCGCCAAGGCCCTCGCGCGCTCCATCGACTGCTCGGTACGCCGGATCCAGTTCACCCCGGACCTGCTGCCCAGCGATGTCACCGGAGTCAGCGTCTACAACCAGGAGACGCACGACTTCGAGTTCCGCCCCGGCGCGGTCTTCGCCAACCTGGTGGTCGGCGACGAGATCAACCGGGCGTCGCCGAAGACCCAGTCGGCGTTGCTGGAGTGCATGGAGGAACGGCAGGTCACCGTCGACGGCGTGACCTACCAGCTCCAGACACCCTTCATGGTGATCGCCACCCAGAACCCGATCGAGATGGAGGGCACCTACCCGCTGCCCGAGGCGCAGCGCGACCGGTTCACCGCCCGGATCGCGATGGGCTACCCGGACGTCGGCGCGGAACTGGCGATGCTCGACGGTCACGGCGCCACCGACCCGCTCGACGAGCTGCGTCCGGTCTCCGACGCCGGCACCGTCCGGCAGCTGATCGCCACGGTCCGCCAGGTGCACGTCGCGGACGCGGTCAAGCAGTACGCGATCGACCTGGTCACCGCCACCCGTGAGGCTCCTGACCTGCGGCTGGGCGCCTCCCCCCGGGCCACCCTCCAGCTGCTGCGCACCGCCCGCGCGGTGGCTGCCCTGGAGGGCCGCGACTACGTCCTCCCCGACGACCTCCAGGCGCTGGCCGTGCCCGTGCTGGCGCACCGGATCATCCCCACCGCCGACGCGCAGCTGGCCCGGCGCACCACGGACGCGATCGTCTCCGACCTGGTGCACCGGCTGCCCCTGCCGAACGACCGCAAGCGCTCCCCCTACGACACCCGACCGGCGAGCGGCAACGGCCGCGGGCCGTACGAGCCGCGGAGGCCGTGACGTGCGTGAAGGGCTGCGCGGGCTGACCACCCGGGGCCGCTCGTTCCTGGCAGCCGCGGTGGCCGCGGCCGTCTCGGCGGGCATCCTCGGTGAGAAGGACCTGCTCCGGGTGGCCGTGCTGCTCGCCGTACTGCCCCTGCTCGCCGCGGCCTACGTCGGCCGCAGCCGCTACAAGCTGGCCTGCAACCGGTCACTGGACCCGCACCGGGTGCCGGTCGGGGCGAGCTCACGGGTGGTGCTGCGACTGCAGAACATGTCCCGCCTGCCCACCGGCACCCTGCTCCTGGAGGACCGGCTGCCGTACGCGTTGGGCAGCCGGCCGCGGGTGGTGTTGGAGCGGCTCGGCGCGCACCAGGCGAGTTCGGTGGCGTACACGGTCCGGGCCGACGTGCGCGGCCGCTACGAGGTGGGCCCGCTGGTGGTGCGGTTGACCGACCCGTTCGGGCTCTGCGAACTCAGCCGCGCTTTCCCCAGCGTCGACCACCTGACGGTGATCCCGCAGGTCACGCCGCTGCCCTCGGTGCGACTGCCCGGTGAGTACGCCGGCAGCGGCGACAGCCGGGCCCGCTCGGTGGCGGTGCACGGCGAGGACGACGCGGCGACCCGGGAGTACCGGGTGGGTGACGACCTGCGCCGGGTGCACTGGAAGTCGACCGCTCGCACCGGCGAGCTGATGGTCCGCCGGGAGGAGCAGCCCTGGGAGAGTCGGGCGACGGTGCTGCTCGACACCCGCGCGTACGGCCACCGGGGCGACGGCCCGACGGCGAGCTTCGAGTGGGCGGTCTCCGCGACCGCGAGCATCGCCGTGCACCTGCGCCAGGCCGGCTACAAGCTTCGCCTGGTGACCGGGGCCGGCGCGGACGTCGACGCCTCCGAGAGCAGCGGCGACGGGCTCCTGCTCGACCAGCTCGCCGAGGTACGCCTCGACCAGCGCACCGAGGTGATCGAACTGGTGCAGCGGGTCCGGCAGCGGTCCGACGGCGGCCTGATCATCGGCGTCTTCGGCTCGCTGAGCACCGCCGAGGCGGAACTGCTCTCCGGGTTGCGCGCCAACGGCGCGACCTGCGTCGCGTTCCTGGTCAACAGCTCCACCTGGCTGAACCTGCCCGAGAAGGCGCGCGCCGAGGCCGAGCAGGCGCACGCCGCCGCCGCGCTCTCGCTCGTGCGCAGCGGTTGGCGGGTGATCGGCGTCGACCACGGCACCCGGCTGCCGGCGATCTGGCCGCAGGCCGGCCGCGGCTCGCAAGGGTTCGCGGTGCGCGCCGCGCTGGCCGAGACGGTGGCCGGCGGCGTGCGATGAGCGAGCGAAACAGCCGGCTCAGCGCACTCGAGCCTCGGGCCGCCGCGCAGCGCGGCGGAGCAGAGGCATGAGCGGAGGGAAGCGGTCATGACCGGCCATCGGAATCTCGGCCTGGTGGCCGCAGGCGCGACGCTGCTCGCCGCGGCGCCGCTGTCGGCCATCTTCGAAAGCTGGACCTGGCTGATCGAGTCGGCTGTCGCGGTCGGGGTGGTGGCCGGAGCGGCCGCGCTGGCCCGGGCGCTGCGCGCCCCCCTCTGGGGTCAGGTGCTCGGCATGCTGGCGGGGCTCACGCTGGCGCTCACCTGGCTCTTCCCGGCCGGCAGCGAGCTTCTCGCGGTCCTGCCCACGCCGGCCACCTTCGCCCACTTCGGCGAGCTGCTGCGCGGGTCGGTGGCGGACATGCGCTCGTACGGCGTGGAGGTGCCCGACACCCCGGCGCTGCTGTTCATCACGGTGCTGGGCGTCGGAGCCGTGGCCGTCGTGGTCGACCTGCTCACCGTCGGGCTGCGCCGACCGGCCCTGGCGGGCCTGCCGATGCTCGCCATCTACTCGGTCCCCGTCGCCGTCTACGTGGACGACGTCTCGCCGGTCCCGTTCGTGATCGGCGCCGCCGGCTATCTCTGGTTGCTGGGCGCCGACAACGTCGACCGGGTCCGTCGGTTCGGCCGCCGGTTCACCGGCGACGGGCGGGACGTCGACGTCTGGGAGAGTTCCCCGCTGGCCGCCGCCGGCCGTCGGCTGGCGGTGCTCGGCGTGGCGGTGGCGGTGCTCCTGCCGCTCGTCCCCCTGCCGGGAATGAACGGCAGCCTGCTCGACTCCCTGAGCTCCAGCAACGGCAGCGGCAACGGCAACGGCCGGCCCGGCCACGGCGGTGCCCCCGGAAAGATCAACCTGTTCGCCGCGCTCAGCGGCCAGTTGAACCAGTCCGAGGTGGCCGACCTGATCAAGGTCACCACCAACGAACCGGACCCGTTCTACCTACGCTTCGGCGTCGCCGACGAGCTGAAGTCGAGTGGCTTCGAGGTGACCAACCCGAGCGGACGGCCGGTCAACCGGGAGCTGCCCGACCCGATTCGTGGCGTCAACGGCGTCGAGCAACACCAGTACGAGGCCAGCGTCGAGATCACCCGGGATCTCGACATGCCGCTGCTGCCGGTCTACTCCGAGCCGGTCCGCACGAAGGACCTGAACTCGACCTGGCTCTACGACGACGATCGTCAGATCGTCTTCTCCAACCGGGAGAACTCCCGCGGCAAGCGCTACTCGTTCGAGTACGTCCGGTCCACGTACACGGTGACCGCGTTGCGGAGCGCGCGGAAGCTGCCGGCCGACCATCCGTTGGTACGGCGGCAGCAGACCAAGACGCCGCCGGTGCCCGAGGTGACGGAGCTGGTGACGCGGCTCGTCCGAGGCAAGCAGACCGAGTACGACAAGGTCCGGGCGATCTACGACTACTTCTCCTCGGACAACGGCTTCAGTTACCAGCTGCGGACCGAGGGCGGGACCAGCGGCGAGGACATCGTCGACTTCCTCACCAACAAGGTCGGCTACTGCCAGCAGTACGCGGCCGCGATGGGCTGGTTGGTCCGGGCGGCCGGCATCCCGGCCCGGGTCGCGTTCGGCTTCACCAGCGGCAGCAACCGCAGTGGCAACACGTACACGCTCACCAATCGCAACCTGCACGCCTGGACGGAGGTCTACTTCGACGGGATCGGCTGGGTGCCGTTCGACGCCACCCCGGCGTACGGCGTCGCCGGCTCCACCCGGTCGGCCTGGGCTCCGGACACCGACGCTCCGGAACCCCTGCCCGATCAGCCGGGCGCGACGAACGCCACGCCGAATCCCGAAGGGTCCGCCGGGGCGGTCGGTTCGGATCGGGAGGACCGGGACTCCGACGCCGGCCTCTCCCTCGATGCCGAGACCTCCACCGAGCAGGCACCCGTCTGGCCCTGGTGGGCGGCCGGTTCGCTGGTGCTCCTGTTGCTGCTGGCCATGCCGGCTCTCCGCCGGCTCACGTTGCGCCGCAGGCGGGGCGGCGGGGCGCCGATGCCGGTCACGGCCGCCGTGCCGGACGTGGGTGTCGAGGCCACCACCGGCGACCGGATGGTGGTGGTCGGCGCCGACGCCGACCGGGCACGGGCCGACGCGCACGCCGCGTGGGACGAGCTGCTCGACACGCTGATCGACTACCGAGTGCCGGTCGACCGGACGGAAACCCCGCGGGCGACCGCCGACCGGCTCGTCCGGGACGCGCTCAACGCCGACGCCGACGCGGTCACCGCGATCCGGTTGCTCGGCCGGGCTGAGGAACGGGCCCGCTACGCGCGTGATCCGCTCACCGGTGACCCGCTGGCGCCCGCGCTGCGAGTGGTCCGGGGCAGGCTCGCCACGGATGCCGACCGGCGTACCCGGTTGCTCGCGGCGGTGCTGCCGCCGTCCGTGCTGCTGCGTTGGCGGCTCGCCGTGGCGGACACCTCGGGCCGGATGGCCGCGTTGACCGGCCAGGCCCGTCACCGGCTGCTGCGGTGGAACCCGCGCCGACTGCTCGCCGACCGCGCGGCCCGCTGACCGGCCGGCAGCGCGTCGGGCCACGGCTGCTTGATCCACTCCCGTTCAGTGAAGTCGGGGTGTTCCGGTCACGGGAACACCCCGACTTCACTGGATGACGAGCCGATCGACGCCCGGCCACGCCCGACGAAGGTCACGGCACGGCCGCCCGACGAAGATCACGGCACGGCCGCCCGACGAAGATCAGCGGCCGACCGGGCTCAGCGGTGCCCCTCCGGGCGCTGACGCCACCGGTCCTCCATCCGGTCGATGAACGAGGGACGTCGACCGGACCGACCGCGGGTGCGGCGTCGACTTGTCGTGCCGCCCACCACATGGAGATCGGGTGACTGCGCCCGGCGGTGCGACTGCACCGCGTACGCGGCCGAGGCCAACATGACGACGAAACCCGCCACAGCCAGCGGCGGGGTCTTGATCACCGCGCCATAGACCAGTAGGGCCAACCCAGCGACGATGACGCCGGCAGCGACGAGCAGGCGACGCCGCGTGTGGAAACGCGGATCGCTGGCGCGCACGGCCGAGGCGAATTTGGGGTCCTCGGCAAGCGACCGCTCGATCTGCTCGAACAGCCGCTGCTCGTGCTCCGAGAGCGGCACGGCACTCCTCCCCGGTCACGTTGGTCGGCCCGTTCGGACCGACAGACCGTGGCAGCCAACCGGCTGCTTACCCGCAAGTCTACGAGGGGGGCCGCGCGTCGGAAAGCGGGACGACCTATGGCCCGGGCTGATTTTCGTTCCGACGACGATCACGGTTGCCGAGCAGACTGGCCGGACCTATGACGGACCGCCCGAATCGGGCAGCAGCGGCGTCCGCAGCGGCTTCCGCCTCGCGCCATCCACGCTCGGGCGCGCCGAGGGTGAGCTGGCGGGGTGTTTCCTGCGCCGCCGCGAGCCCCTCGGCGCGTACGCCGACGAGCCGGACCGGCTCGGCCGGGGCCAGCGCGGTCCAGAGCGCCCAGACGGTGTCGAACATCTCCCTGGCCGTGTCGGTGGCGACCGGCAGGGTGCGCGAGCGGGTGACCGTGCGGAAGTCGGCCAGTCGCACCTTGAGCGAGATCGTCCGACCGACCTGACCGGCCCGGCGCAGCCGGCCACCGACCTTGTCGGCGAGCGCGAGCAGCGCGCGCCGGATCTCCAGCGGGTCGGTCACGTCGACGTCGAAGGTGACCTCCGCCCCGATCGACTTTTCCACGTGCTCGGGGCTCACCGCGCGCGGATCACGTCCCCGGGCGAGAGCGTGCAGGTGGCCGGCTGACGCCTCGCCGACGGCCTTGCGCAACATGCCGTACGGCGCCTCGGCGAGGTCGCCGATCGTGGCCAGCCCGAGCCGGCGCAACGCCTGCGCGGAGCGCTCACCCACTCCCCAGAGCGCGTCGACCGGCAGCGGGTGGAGGAACTCGAGCACCCGGGACGCGGGCACGACCAGCATGCCGTCGGGCTTGGCCCGGGTCGAGCCGAGCTTCGCCACGAACTTGCTCGGCGCCACCCCGACCGAGCAGGTCAGCCCCTGCTCGCGCGCGACCCGGGCGCGGATCTTGCCGGCGATCTCGGCCGGTGAGCCGAAGAGCCGTCGCGCACCGGTCACGTCGAGGAACGCCTCGTCGAGGGAGAGCGGCTCGACCAGCGGGGTGACGTCCCGGAAGATCTGCATCACCGCCCGGGAGGCGTCGCTGTAGGCGGTGAAGTCCGGCGGCAGGTAGATCGCGTGCGGGCAGAGCGCGCGGGCCCGCATCATCGGCATGGCACTGCGTACCCCGTAGCGGCGGGCCTCGTAGCTGGCCGAGCTGACGACACCACGCGGACCGAGGCCACCGACCACCACCGGCCGACCCCGCAGCTCGGGACGGCGGCGCACCTCGACCGAGGCGAAGAAGGCGTCCATGTCCACGTGCAGGATCGGACTGCCGGAGTCGTCGGCGTCGGGGCCGAAGCGCGGATCACCGCCCCGTGGCAACGACTGGCTGCGACCCATGTCCGCAGGTTAGCCCCCGGGTACGACGGGACCGGTCAGCCCCGCACCACCAGCAGCGGGATGGTCATCTCGGCTGCCGTGTCCGACCCGTGATACGCCACCAGCCGCGACGCGAGCGGGCTCTCCGAGCGGGTGGCCAGTACGGCGTACGTGTCGTTGCAGATCACCACGACGTCGCCGATCCGGGCCAGGTGTTCGGCCGGCACCGGCCCGAACCAGCCGGCCGCGACCGCCTCGTCACGGGTACGCACCCGGGCCGCGTCGCCGAGCACCGCCGACCAGGCGGCCACCACGTCGTTCACCGCGCCGGGCGTGACGTGCAGGTAGCGGACCCGGGCCTCACCGGCGACGACCTCGATCCCGGTGCGCAGCCGGGGGTCGGTGTCCAGGTCGAACCGGTGCCCGGCGGGCACGTCGAGCTGGCCGTGGTCGGCGGTCACCAGCAGCGCGGCGTCCGCCGGCAGGCCGTCGACCAGGCGGGCGAGCAGAGTGTCCACCTCCGCCGCGGCAACCCGCCACGGCGGTGAGTCGACCCCGGTGAGATGGCCGTGCCGGTCCAGGTCGGGGTGGTAGCCGGAGACCAGGGTCGGACCGGTCCCCGCGGTCAGCGCAGTCAGCATCGTCGCGGCGAGCTCGTCGACGCCGGTCGCGCCGCGGAAGTCCCCGCCCCGGTTGGCGGCCATGGTCAGCCCGCTGCCACCGAACTCGGGGCGGCTCACCACGGTGACGGCGACGCCGGCCGCGCGGGCCCGCTCCAGCTGGGTCGGGACCGGTTGCCAGCGCAGCGGATCCGGATCCGCGGCCCACTCGATGTGACTGAGCACACGCTCCGTACCGGGCACCCGGACGGTGAAGCCGAGCACCCCGTGCGCGCCGGGCGCCGTGCCGGTGCCCATGGTCACCAGGCTGGTGGGGGTGGTCGACGGGAAGCCCGAGGTGAGTGGCCGGCCGACCGTCGCGGCGAGCCCGGCCAGCGTCGGGGCGTACGGAGTGGCGGTGGGGATCTGGTACCAGCCGAGCCCGTCGACGAGCAGCACGGCGATCCGGCGTACCCCGGCCAGCCGGTCCGTCAGACCCAGCCGGTCGACGGCACCCGGCACCCGGAGCACCGCGAGCGCGCTGGGGAGCACATCGGCGAGGCTGCCGTCGCCGTAGCGGGGCGCGACCGGGGACAGCGGATCGGGTGCGGCCCCGGCGGGCCCGGGGCCGTTCGGGTCCGGCCGACCGGACGGCCGCGACGGGGCAGGCCCGGTCATGCCGGCCGGCGGGCGAACAGGTGCAGCTGGGCGGCGAGATCCCGGTACGGCGGCCGGCCGGCGAGCGCCCGCTCCAGCTCGACCAGGGCGCCGGGCTGACCGTCGGCGACCGCGGCCGGCAGCAGGTCGGCGAGGACGCGTACGCCGTGGATCTCCTCGACCACGAGCCCGGCGCCGCGCAGCAGGGCCGTGGCGCCGTCGGCGTCGTACCGCCGCCGCAGGGTGTCCCGGGCTCCGGCGGTGCCGGCCGGGTCCGTCGCCAGCGCGGCCGCGACGTCCAGGTGGCCGTTCATGGCGCGGCCGAGCACCGCGGCGGCGCGGCCGGCGAGCAGCACGCTCGCCGCACCGCCGGGACGTAGCGCGGTGGCCAGCGCGGCCACCACCGACACGGGGTCGTCGACGACCTCGAGCACGGCGTGGCAGAGGACCAGGTCGACTCCGGCTGGTTCGACGAGGCCGGCCAGCGCGTCGCCGTCGCCCTGCACGGCACGTACCCGGTCGGCCGCGCCCGCCTCGGCGGCCCGCCGGGTCAGCGCGGCGAGCGCGTCCGGGCTCGCGTCCACCACTGTGACGTGGTGCCCGGCCTGGGCGAGCGGGACGGCGAAACCGCCGGTGCCGCCGCCCACGTCGAGCACGGTGAGTTCGGCATCGCCCCGCCGGTCGAGTTCGGCACGGAGCACCGACCAGATCACGGCGGTACGGGGGGTCAGCGGCGGCCCGGTGAACCGGCCTCGGGTCTGCTCCACCCGGTCGAGCCTAGTCAGGTTCCGGCGTGTCGACAGGGGGCCCCTCCGCTATCGGACCCGTCAATGGGATTCGGCGGGTGAGCAGCGGGTGATCAGGCAGACGGCAGCAACCAGAGGCGCGCCGTCCCGGCGGGGCGGACCAGGCGCACCGCCTGCCGCAGCGGTCGCCGCGCCCGCCTGCCGGACGGCGGAGCGCCGCCGGGCCGGCTCGACGACGGAGACGGCGCGACGGCGCTCCACTCGGCGGTGGTTGCTACGACTCCCCTCCCGCCGCCGGGTCCCGCTCGACGCGAGAGCGCCGGGCATTCGCCACGGGGCCTTCGTTCACCTCGTACTCGCGCGGCTCCATGTGGTGCTCCGGCACCCATCCGGCGGCGAGGCGAGTACGACGCGCGTTGGCCACTCCGTTGTGACCGTTGTTCCCCGTCACTGCTCTTCTCCTTCGTGCTACACGAGCTTGTTGCTGAGCTTCACCTGCATCAGGGTTATCACCACGATGATCGGGATCAGCAGCCAGGTCGTCGCTGAGGCTCAACCCAGGTGCGGGAACTGCCACGTTTCCGGAACAAATGGATGACGTTGAACGTTCCCGCGTCGCTGCCGAACGTGTCGCGCGTCTCCCCGGTCGCCGGCGCAGTTCGACGGGAGCGGCTGTGTCCCGCGTCTCGCGGGGCCGGGCCGGTCTCCGGGCCGCCACCGACCGGGGCCACGCTCGTCGGATGGTCGTCCTGCTCAGTGCGTTCGGCATCGTGCTGCTCGGGGCGTTCGCCCAGGCGGTCAGCGGCTTCGGCTACGCCCTGCTGACCGTCCCCCTGCTCGCCGCCGCGATCGACCCGCGCAGCGCGGTCGTGGTGGCGGCGCTGACCAGCATCGGGCTGACCCTCACCGCGGCCGTCCGGGAGCGCGCGTACGCCCGGTGGCGGGTGGCGGCGACGCTCACCGCCACCGCCCTGCTCGGGGTGCCGGTCGGCCTGCTGGTGCTCATGTACGCCCCGCAGCGGCTGCTCAGCGCGCTGATCGCGGTGGTGGTGCTCGGCTGCGTCGTGCTGGTGGCCAGCGGTGCCCGGATGCGCACCGGCCGCCTGGGGCTCGGCGCGATCGGGGTGCTCGTCGGCGTGCTCACCGCCGCCACCGGCACCAACGGACCGCCGCTGGTCGCCGCGTTCCACTCCCTCGGCTACGACCCACGTACCTTCCGGGCGACGGTGGCGGCGACGTTCGCCGGGACCGGCCTGATCGGGCTGGCCGGATTCCTGCTCACCGGTCAGGTGGACGCCCACGTGACGCGGATCGCCCTCGCGGCGCTTCCCGCCGTCCCCCTGGGCTGGTGGCTGGGCAACCGGCTCTTCCACCGGATCGACCCGCGACTGTTCCGTCGCATCGTGCTGGTCGGGCTGCTCGGCAGCGCCGGCACGGCCCTCATCGGCCTGGCCGGTTGACGCACGCGGCCTCCGCCGGCGTCCCGTCGGCGCCGGGCAAGGGCGGGTCAGCGGAAGTCGCGGGAGGCCGGACTGACCGGCGGCTGGATCGCGTCCAGCCGGTCGGCGACCAGGTTGACCACTCCCTCGTTCCGTTCCAGCCGGCCCCGCACCACCAGCCCGGCGCTGGTCCGGGCCACCCGCCGGTAGCGCTGCCACAGCCCCGGTGAGCAGGTCACGTTGAGCATGCCGGTCTCGTCCTCCAGGTTGAGGAAGGTCACCCCGCCGGCGGTCGCCGGCCGCTGCCGGTGGGTGACGATGCCGCCGACCCGGATCCGTTGGCCGGGCTCCACCCGGCCGAGCTGGGCGATCGGCACCGCGCCCAGTTCGTCGAGGCGAGGGCGGATGAACGTCGCCGGATGGTTCTCCGGCGACAGGCCGGTGGCCCAGACGTCCGCGACCAACCGGTCGACCGCCTCCATGCCGGGCAGGGTCGGCGCGGCCGTGCCGGTCACCGTGCCGGGCAGCCGGCCCGGCCGGTCCTGCGCCGCCGCGCCGGCGGCCCAGAGCGCCTGCCGCCGGCTGAGCCCGAAACAGGCGAACGCGTCCGCGGTGGCCAGCGCCTCCAGCTGCGCGGCGGTGAGACCGACCCGCCGGGCCACGTCCGGCATGTCGCGGTACGGCCCGTTCGCGATCCGCTCCGCCTCGATCCGCTCCGCCACCCCGTCGCCGAGGGTGCGCACGCTGGACAGGCCGAGCCGGACGGCCGGGCCGCCCAGCCCCCAGGCGTGTGGCGGCTCCCCCGGCTCGCTGCCCCACCGGGTCTCGGGCGTGGACTCCAGCACCGCCAGGGCGCCACTGGCGTTGATGTCCGGCCGGCGCACCTCCACACCGTGCCGGCGGGCGTCGTCCACCAGACTCTGCGGTGAGTAGAAGCCCATCGGCTGGGCGTTGAGCAGCGCCGCCAGGAACGGCCCAGGGTGGTAGCGCTTGAGCCAGGAGCTGGCGTAGACCAGGTAGGCGAAGCTCATCGCGTGGCTCTCCGGGAAGCCGTAACTGGCGAACGCGGTGAGTTTCCGGTAGACGTCTTCGGCCAACTCGCCCGTGATGCCCCGCTCCGCCATGCCGGCGTAGAGCCGGTCGGCGATCTGCGCCATCCGCTCGACCGAACGCTTCGCCCCCATCGCCCGGCGCAGCTGGTCCGCCCCGGCCGCGTCGAAACCGGCCAGGTCGATGGCGAGCTGCATCAACTGCTCCTGGAACAACGGCACGCCGAGGGTCTTCTCCAGCGCGTTGCGCATCAGCGGGTGGGCGAACTCCACCGGCTCCTGGCCGTTCTTGCGCCGGATGTACGGGTGCACCGAGCCGCCCTGGATCGGGCCGGGCCGGATCAGCGCCACCTCGACCACCAGGTCGTAGAACTCACGGGGCTTCAGCCGGGGCAGGGTGGCCATCTGCGCCCGGCTCTCCACCTGGAACACCCCCACCGAGTCGGCCCGGCAGAGCATGTCGTAGACCTCCGGATCGTCCAGCGTCATGTCGCCGAGGTCCAGACTCATCCCGATCATGTCGTAGCCGTAGTGCAGCGCGGAGAGCATGCCGAGGCCGAGCAGGTCGAACTTGACCAGACCGACGGAGGCGCAGTCGTCCTTGTCCCACTGGAGCACGCTGCGGCCGGGCATCCGCCCCCACTCCACCGGGCAGACCTCGATGACCGGCCGGTCGCAGATCACCATCCCGCCGGAGTGGATGCCCAGGTGCCGGGGGAACGTCTGCAACTCGTTGGCGTACTCGACCACCTGCTCGGGAATGTCCGCCACGTCGACGGAGGCGACCGCACCCCACCGGTCGATCTGCTTGCTCCAGGCGTCCTGCTGCCCAGGGGAGAAGCCGAACGCCTTGGCCACGTCCCGTACCGCCGAACGCGGCCGGTACGAGATGACGTTGGCCACCTGGGCGGTGTGCTCCCGGCCGTAGCGGGCGTAGACGTGCTGGATCACCTCCTCCCGGCGATCGGACTCGATGTCCACGTCGATGTCGGGCGGGCCGTCCCGCTCCGGCGCGAGGAACCGTTCGAAGAGCAGCCGGTGCCGTACCGCGTCGACGTTGGTGATCCGCAGCGCGTAGCAGACCGCCGAGTTCGCGGCCGAGCCCCGCCCCTGGCAGTAGATGTCCTGCTCGCGGCAGAACGTGACGATGTCGTAGACCACCAGGAAGTAGCCGGGGAAACCCAACGTCTCGATCATGTCCAGCTCGTGGTCGAGCTGCGCGTACGCCGTCGGGTGCGCCGCCCGGGGGCCGTAGCGCTCCCGTGCCCCCTCGTAGGTCAGCTGCCGCAGCCAACTCATCTCGGTGTGCCCCGACGGGACCGGGTACGCCGGCAGCTGCGGCGCGACGAGCTGGAGGTCGAAGGCCAGCTCGGCGCCGAACTCGGCGGCCCGGGCCACCGCACCCGGGTACGCGGCGAACCGGGCCGCCATCTCCGCGCCGCTGCGCAGGTGGGCGGTGGCGGCGGCGGGTAGCCAGCCGTCGATCTCGTCCAGGCTGCGCCGGGCGCGTACGGCGGCGACCGTGGTGGCCAGCCGGCGCCGCCCCGGGGTCGCGTAGTGCACGTTGTTGGCGGCCACCGTGGGCAGGCCGGCCGTGGCGGCCAACTCCGCGAGCGCGTCGTTGCGGTCGGCGTCGACAGGATGCCCGTGGTCGGTGAGCTCCACCGCGACCGTCTCCGCGCCGAATAGCGCGGTCAACCGGTCCAGCTCGCGGGCCGCCGCCTCGACGCCCTCGGTGAGCAGTGCCGCCGGGACGTGCCCCTTGCGGCAGCCGGTGAGCACCAGCACGTGGTCACGCAGCTCCTCGGCGACCTCCTCCAGCTCGCCGTAGACCGGGCGGCCCTTCTCACCGCCGCGCAGCTGGGCCCGCGAGATGGTCGAGGCGAGTCGGGCGTACCCCTCGTGGCCGTGGGCCAGCACCAGCAGATGCCGCCCGAGTGGATCCGGTTCGCCGTTCTGCGGGCCGGGCAGCCCGAGCGAGAGTTCGGCGCCGAAGATGGTGGGCAGGCCCAGCGTCCGGGCCGCCTCGGCGAAGCGCACCACGCCGTAGAAGCCGTCGTGGTCGGTGACGGCGAGCGCGGTGAGCCCCAGCCGGGCCGCCTCCTCGGCCAGCTCCTCGGGGTGGCTGGCCCCGTCGAGGAAGCTGAAGTTGGTGTGGGCGTGCAGCTCCGCGTACGGGACCGCGCCCTCGGTACGGGTCATCGCCGGTGGCTGGTACTGCTCCCGCTTCCGGCTCCAGGCGGGGCTGTCCCCACCGTCGGCGTCCACCGCGAGCGGGTCGACCACGTGCAGGTGCCGCTCGTCCCGGGGACGCCCACGGCCGGACGCACCGGCGCCGCCGCCGGGTCGGCCGGAAAGCACCCGTTCCAGCTCCGACCAGGGCATCTTCGGGTTGTGGAAGCTCATCCGAGCACCCCCGCCCTGGGCGCGACGGGTAGCGGACGGCCCCTGGCCGGCGAGCCGCGCCCGACCGTCGCACGGCCAGCGGCCGGTGCCCTCGATGAGCCTGATACCGCAGAGGCATATTGATGACCCGGAGGCATCAATATGCCGGGTACCTGTGCCCCCGGCCGGCATCCGACCGGCACACCCACGCGGCGCTCAGTCATAGATCGCCTCCACCAACCACTGCCCGGCCTCTACCACCAGCAGCAGGGCGGTGCCGTTGGCGAGAGCGACCTGGAACCGGGCCCGACGCCGGGCCTCAGCCGGCGCCCACCAGCGCTCGTCGACCGGCCACGGACCGGCCCACCCGGTGATCTCCATCGGGCGGGCGGCGCCGACGGTCAACCGGGCGGGAGGGGCGCTCAGCTGCAGCCGCGCGCTGACCACCACCGGCTCACCGTCGACGTCGTGCACGACCGCGGCGAGCGGCGTGGGCGGCACCACGGCCGGCGCGGGCGGCGGCAGCCGGCCGGGCCACGGCGGCTCACCCGGTCGCGCCGCCTCGCCGGAACGCGGCGGCTCACCGGGGCGGGCCGGCAACCGCTCGTCCCCCCACGGCACCAGGCGCACCTGGTCAGCCGGGGAACGCCCGCCGCCGAGCACCGCGGTGAGCACCGCCTCCGGGCCGAGGATGCCCTGCACCCGGCTCAACGCCCGATGCGCCCGCTCCCGCTCCTCACCGGTCTCCCCCCACAGGCCGGGTTGCAGGCCGGCCTGGGCGATCACCCCGTCGGGGATGAGCCGCAGCCGGATGATCCCGGCCGTCGGGCGGGTCCGACCGGCCCCACCACGGCCGCTGCTGCCGGTGAGCCAACCGTCGAGCTGCCAGCGGACCCGGTCGGCGATGGCCGCGGCGGTGAGCAGGCCGTCGTGCCGCCAGACCCGGTGCAGTTCCTGGCCGTGCGCGGTGACCGCCTCGATGCCGAGCCGGGTGCAGGCCAGCGCGTGCCCGGCGAGCCGGTCGTGCAGCTGTTCGGCCAGCGTCCGGGCGGCGAACGCGGCCGCGTCCACCCGGTCCACCGGCTCGTCGTACTCGGCGGTCACCGTCAGGTCGGCCGGCGGCTGGCGGACGGCGAGCGGACGGTGGTCCCGTCCGGCGGCCAGCCGGTGGGCGAGCGCGCCGTCGAACCCGAACCGGGCCAGCACGTCGCCGGCGGGCAACGCGGCGAAGTCGCCGAGGGCACGTACACCGAGCCGGCGCAGCAGGTCGGCCAGGGCCGGCCGGCCCAACGCCTCGACCGGCAGACCGGCGAGGAAGGCCGGGGTGCCGCCCGGCGGTACGACCCGTCCGGTACGGGCGGCCAGCCCGGCGGCGAAGACCCCGTCGGCGATCCCGACCTGGCTCTCCACCGCGCAGGTCTGGGCGACGTGCTCGATGATCCGTTCGGCGGCCGCCTCCTCGCCGCCGAGGTAGCGGCTCGGCCCCCGGGCGGCCACCGCGCAGGCGCCGGGACGGACCACCTCCACGCCGGCGACCAGCTCCTCCACCGCGGCGACCACCGGCTCGAACGCCCGGGCGTCGCGTCCCGGGTCGTACTCGACGACGGTCAGCTGGGGGCAGCGCCCCTGCGCCTCCCGTTTGCGCAGGCCCCGCCGCACTCCCTCGGCCCGGGCCCGCTCCGAGCAGGCGACCACCCGGTTGGCGTGCAGGACGGCGACCGGGCCGGTGGCGGGCACCCCGTCGACGATCTCGGCGGCGAGCACCGGCCAGTCCGGACACCAGAGCAGCAGGGTGCGTACCGGCGCGTCGGTCATGCCGGCCCGACCAGGGTGAGCGCGCCACGCCGGGAGACCCCGACGACGGTACGGCCGGGCGAGGCCACCGGGCGGAGCCGACCGGCGACCGGCCGGTCGACGGCGGACGCCACGGTACGAGGGATCACCCGGGTCAGCTCGTCACCCGGCAGCCAGACCTTGATCTCCTTGGGCCGGGCGGCCGCCCCGCGACCGCGCGCCGAAACGGTGACCTCCCGGCGGCGCAGCCGGCCCCGGCCCGGCCCGAGCCCCTCCCAGGCGCCCCGGACCACCTGCAACGTCACGTCCGCGCCCTCCCACCGGCCGTACGGGACGAGCACGCTGCCCCGCTGCCGGGCCCGGGCGGCCAGCCGGTTGGCGACCGAGGCGGAGACCGAGGCGGGCACCGCGGTGACCACGACGTCCACTCCGTCGAGCAGCGCGGCGATGACGGTGGCCCATTCGGGGCCCGGGTTCGGCACCAGGGCTAGCCGGTCCAGGGCGATCCCGAGCTCGGCGGCCGCGCCCGCCCCGAACGTCGGCACCCCCACCACGGCGCACCACGAGCCGCCCCGGGACGCCTCGGCGAGCAGTGCAAGCACCAGCGAGGCGCCGCCGCTGTGCCGCGGTTGACCGGCGGCGACCGCGATCGTGCTGCCACGCCGCAGCCCCCGGTTGGGCAGCAGCCCGGTCAGCTCGGGGGCCACCGGCAGCACCCGGTGGCCGCCCGCCGGGTCCGGCGCGCTCGCCGGACGGACCAGCCCGGCCAGCGCGGCGGAACCGACCACCATGTGGCCCGCCATCGGACCAACCCCCCGTCGTGTTGCTGTTGGATCAGGTGTTGCTGTCACTGCCCGGCCGGGCCGTGCCGACGACTTCTCCGGGCCGCGCGGCCCGGTCAGCTCCGGTCACGAGGACGTGGCACACGGAGCCCCTCGTCGCCCGGGGGCGACGGGCTCGGTGCCGGCCGCCCGGCTCCCCCCGCCGGGCGGCCGGCACCGAGTCCGGCACGGGCCTGGACGACCCGGCCACGTACGGCACGACATGGCCAGGCCCGGACCGGGTGGGAGCGCCGCACGCTCCAGGCCGGCCGGAGATCGCCGCCGGCCGGGCCGGCGGCGACGGTCACCTCGCCATCGGATCAGGCGGCGATTCCGTCGAGTGCCGGTTGGTGGGCCGCACCGAGCGCGGTCTCCACCACCGAGACGAACTGCCCGGCCGCACGGAGCAGGTCGTCGGCCTCCCGGGCGCTGACCACCCGGGGGATGCCGGCCTCGGCGGCAGCCCGTTTTCCGGCCCCGGCCGCGAAGTAACCGGCCCATTCGTCGAGCTCGGGGGCGACGGCGGAGAGCAGGACCCAGACGCTGGTGATCTGGTTACGGCGGGTGGGGGTGGGCCGGGCGCGGGCGGCGAGCAGAGCCGCTGCCGCGCGCAGCGCGGCCAGGTGAGCGGCCGCGTAACGGAGGCCGTCGGGACGGGTCTGGCCGGCCTCGGTCAGCCCGTGCCGGGCCACCGCGAGGAGCTGGGCGGGGGTGCGGTGCGGCAGCACGTGCGCCGGCACCGTCGGTGGCTGAGCCGAGTTGGACGGCATGGACTGTCTCCTCCACAGGGCCGAGGCGGCCGGCCGGCGACGGACGTTCGTTCCGGCCGGCGGACGCCGGGTCTAGTGGTGCGGACGAAGACGCACCGGTGTGGTGGCCGGCCGGGTGTGGATGCTTCCCCACACCACACCCGGCCGGCGTACCGGCGGGTTCGTCGTCCGCCGCCCGGGGGTCGTGGGCGGCGGACGACGCTCCTGCCTGACGGGACCGGGCTCGCGACTGCCCGGAACCCAGGTGCGGCCCGCGGAGCCGCACCGTCCGAAGGCGGTGCCGCGAAACACCGCGCCCGGAGGGTTGGAACGAACGTTCGAGGCAATCGAACACTCGTTCTAACTGCTGCTGACAGTACACCCCTCCGCCGACGAAAATGCAACGTGTGACGCGCCGGACCGCCGGAGCGCCAGCAGCGCGGACGACACGGGCCGGGACACGGCGTGGCCGGTCGGGCCGGCGCGGGGACCACCGGGAAGAATGACCCCATGCAGCCACACCCCAACGTACGGGCGGTGCAGGACGCGCTGACCGACGCGAATGCCCGCGACGCCTCCGGCACACCCAGTGCCGTACGTCTACTGCCCGAGGCGGTGCCCACCGCCGCGGCGGCCGCCGAGGTGCTCGGCGTCGATGTCGGCCAGATCGCCAACTCGCTCCTCTTCGAGGCCGACGGCGAGCCGCTGCTCGTACTGACCTCCGGCGCGCACCGCGTGGACGCCGCCGGCCTGGCCGCGTCGATCGGGGTCACCCGGCTGCGACGGGCCACCCCGGAATTCGTCCGCACGCACACCGGCCAGTCGATCGGCGGTGTCGCCCCGCTCGGGCACCCGCGACCACTCCGCACCCTCGTGGACACCGCGCTGGCCGCGTACGGCGAGATCTGGGCCGCCGGTGGCGTGCCCCAGGCGGTCTTCCCGAGCACCTACGACGAGCTGCTCCGGATCACCGCCGGCACCCCCGCCGAGGTGGCGTGAACCAGTCCCACGTCCCGGAGCTGGTCACGCTGCACGTGTGGCGGACCGCCCCGGCGAAGCTGCCCCGGGCGCTGACCCGGATGGCGCTCGACCCGCGCCGGCTGCGCGCCACCGCCGGCGTGCGGTTCGGCAAGTTGCTCGGCACCGGGACCGGCACCGGCTTCGGGCCGGGCGACGCCGACCCGACCCGGTGGGCGGCGCTGACCGTCTGGGACTCCGCCGCCGCAGCGGCCGGCTTCGACGACACACCCGTGGGCCGGGCCTGGGCGCGGATCGCCCGTGCCACCGTCCGGGTCGACCTGCGGCCGCTGGCCAGCCGGGGCGAGTGGTCGCGCCGCCGTCCTTTCGGCGAACCGTCCGGCGGTCCGGTCGGCGGTCCGGTGCTCGCCCTGACCCGCGCCCGGCTACGGGCCCGGCGGGCGGTCACCTTCTGGCGGGCGGTCCCGCCGGTGGCCGCGGCCCTGCGCACCGCGCCCGGGCTGCTGGCCAGGTTCGGCGTCGGCGAAGCCCCGCTGGGCTGGCAGGGCACGGTCAGCGTGTGGCGCGACCCGGCGGACCTGGTGGCATTCGCGTACCGTCACCCGGAGCACCGCGCCGCGATCACGCGTACCCCCACCGAGAGGTGGTACGCCGAGGAACTCTTCGCGCGGTTCGAGATACGCGACGTGGTCGGCGACCGCACGGTGCTGGGCTGGGCCGCGGACGGCGGGGACACGAGAGGTGGGTGGGCATGAGGTTGGTGCGGTGGACCCCGGACGATCTCGTCCGACGGCTGGACGACGTGGTGGCCGTCTACGGCGAGGCGATGGGCTACCGGATCGACCTGCTGGAGGCCCGGCGCGGCTACATCGCCTCCCATGTCCGCCGGCCCGGCTTCCGCGCCGTGGCCAGCCTGACCAGCGAGGGCCACCTCGCCGGCTTCGGGTACGGCTACCTCGGCTCATCCGGGCAGTGGTGGCACGACCAGGTGCTGCGGGCGCTGGAGCCGCCGGCCCGGCGGCGTTGGCTGACCAACTGCTTCGAGGTGGTCGAGCTGCACGTCCGCCCGGCGGCGCAGGGGCACGGCCTGGGCGCCGGACAGCTGCGCGCGCTGCTCACCATGGCCGAGGGGACCACCACCCTGCTCTCCACGCCCGAGGCCGACGAGCAGAGGTCGCGGGCCTGGCGGCTGTACCGCCGGTTCGGTTTCGTGGACATCCTGCGCGACTTCCACTTCCCCGGCGACGAGCGGCCGTTCGGCGTGCTGGGGCGGGACCTGCCGCTCGAACCCCCCGCGACATGATCCGGCGGCGGCTGCCCTGGGCGGTGCTGGCCCTGCTGGTGCTCGCCCAGATCTGCTACCCGCTGACCACCGGGACGACCCGGGCACGGCTGACCGTGGCCACCGTCGGCCTCGGGTACCTGCTCTCGATCGGCCACGCCCTGCTCAGCCGCGGCCCCCGCACCGCGGCGGCGCTGGTCGCGGTGGCCACCGGTGGCGGGTTCGCCGTCGAGGCGCTCGGGGTCGCCACGGGGGTGCCGTTCGGCAGCTACGACTACTCGGGCGAACTGGGGCCGAAGGTGGCCGGCGTACCGCTGATCATCCCGCTGGCCTGGACCTGGATGGCCTGGCCGGCCTGGCTGGCGGCGGTCCGGCTCAGCACTGCGCCCGGCGGCCCACCGACCGGGCCCACGGCGCGCGGCCCGGCTGCCGGCCGGCTCGCGCTCCGGCGGGTCGCGCTGGCCGCGGTGGGGCTGGCCACCTGGGACCTCTTCCTCGACCCGCAGATGGTGGCCGAGGGCTACTGGCGGTGGCGGGAAGCCGTTCCGGCGCTGCCCGGCCTGCCCGGCGTCCCGCTCAGCAACTACCTCGGCTGGCTGCTGTTCGCGGTGCTGCTGATGAGTGCGCTGCGTCCGCTGGCCGGGCCGGCCGTGACGACCACCGACGGCCGGGACGCGCCGATGTTCGCGCTCTACCTCTGGACGTACGCCTCCAGCGTGCTGGCCCACGCGGTCTTCCTGGACCTGCCCGCCTCGGCGCTCTGGGGCGCGGCGGGCATGGGGCTGATCGCCGTGCCGCTGGCGGTGGCGCTGCTGTTGACCGGACGACCCGGCGGCCGGCCCCGGCCCTGGCGGCCGCAGCCCTCCGGGGTCGACGCGCCGGCATGACCGCCCTGATCGCGCTCGCTCTCGGCGTGGCCGTGCTGACCGGCCACACCTTGGTCAACGCCGCCCGCTGGCTACGCCGCCCGGCAGCGCCCCCGGACGAGGTGACCGAGCCGGTGGCGGTGCTACTGCCGCTGCGTGACGAGGCCGAGCGGGTGGGCCCGTGCCTGCGGGCGCTGCTCGACCAGCGCGCGGTGCCGGGCCTGCGGATCGTGGTGCTCGACGACGGTTCCACCGACGGCACGCCCGACGTGGTCCGCGCGATCGTCGGCGACGATCCGCGGGTCACGCTGCTCACCGGGGCGGCTCCGCCACCGGGCTGGCTGGGCAAGCCGTACGCCTGCTGGCAGTTGGCCACCCGGGCCGACCCGGCGGCCACCGTGCTGGTCTTCGTCGACGCCGACGTGGTGCTCACCCCGTACGCCGTGGCGGCGGCGGTCACCGAACTACGCTCGGCCGACGTGGCGCTGCTGTCGGCGTACCCCAGGATCGTGGTGGCGACGGCGGCCGACCGGCTGGTTCAGCCGCTGCTGCAGTGGTTGTGGCTGACCTTCCTGCCGCTGCGGGCCATGGAGCGTTCGCCACGGCCGTCGCTGGCCGCGGCGGGCGGGCAGTTCCTGGCCGTCGACCGGGCCGGTTACCTGCGGGCGGGCGGGCACGCCGCGGTCGCCGACCGGGTCCTGGAGGACATCGAGCTGGCCCGGGCGGTCAAGCGTGCGGGCGGCCGGATCGCGCTCGCCGACGCCTCGCGGTTGGCCGCCTGCCGGATGTACGCGGACTGGCGGCAGCTGCGCGACGGCTATTCGAAGTCGCTCTGGGCCACGTTCGGGCATCCGGGCGCGGCGGTCGTCGTGGTGGCCCTGCTGCTCCTGCTCTACACCGCGCCACCGCTGCTGGTGGTGGCCGCGCTCATCACCGGGTCGGTGCCGGCGGCGCTGGTGGCCGCGGCGGCGTACCTGCTCGGGGTGGCCGGTCGGGTGGTGACCGCTCGGGCGACCGGCGGCCGGTGGTGGCCCGACGCGCTGGCACACCCCGTGTCGGTCGTGTTCCTCGGTTGGCTGACCCTGCGGTCGTACCATCTGCGGAAGCGGCGGCGGCTGTCCTGGCGGGGCCGCCCGGTCAGCTAGGAGGCGCGGGATGGCGCGAATCGTGGTCGTCGGCGCCGGGGTCGGCGGGCTGGCCACCGCCGCCCGGCTGGCCGCCACCGGGCACGAGGTGACCGTCTTCGAGCGGGCCGACACGGTCGGCGGCAAACTGGGCCGCCACGTGCACGACACCCCGGCCGGCCCGTTCCACTTCGACACCGGGCCGAGCCTGCTCACGCTCCCCGAGGTCTTCGGCGACCTGTTCGAGGCGACCGGGGCGAAGCTCGACGAGTACCTGGACCTGGTGCCGCTGGACCCGATCGCCCGCCATGTCTTCCGTGACGGGTCGACGTTGGACTCCTGCGCCGACCCGACCGAGTTCGCCGCCCGGATCGGCGCCGCCTTCGGCGACCGGGCCGCGGCCGACTGGCAACGGCTCTGGCGGCGGGCCGCCCGGGTGTGGGCGGCCTCCTCCCGCGACGTGTTGCGCCGCCCGATCGACTCGCCCCGGGACCTGGCCGCGCTGGCCTGGCGGCTCGGCGACCTGGCCGCCATCGCGCCGGGCCGGACGCTGCGCGGTCTGGGCCGCCGCCACCTCACCGACCCGCGGCTGCGGATGCTGCTCGACCGCTACGCCACGTACACCGGCGCCGACCCGCGTCGCGCACCGGCCGCGCTGGTCGCCGTCCCGTACGCCGAGCTGACGTACGGCGGCTGGTACCTGCGGGGTGGGCTGGGCACGCTCGCCGACGCGCTGCTGTCGCGCTGCCTGGACCTCGGCGTGGTCGTGCAGACCGGCACCACGGTGACGCGGATCGACGCGGCGGGTGGCCGGGTGCACGGCGTACGCCTGGACGGCGTCGCCGCACCGGTCGCCGCCGACGTGGTCGTGGCCAACTGCGACGCGCTCACCCTCTACCGGGACCTGCTGCCCAGCCCACGCCGGCTGGCCGGGCTCACCGACCGCAGCCTGGCCGGGTTCGTGCTGCTGCTCGGGGTGACCGGCTCCAGCGGGCTGGCCCACCACAACGTGTTCTTCCCCGGCGACCACGACGCCGAGTTCGACGCGGTCTTCGGCGACCCGGGTCGGGGGGTGCGGGCCCGACCGGTGCCGGACCCGACGGTCTTCGTCACCGTCGCCGACGATCCGCTGGTACGGCCGGACGGCCACGAGGCGTGGTTCGTGCTGGTCAACGCGGCCCGCCAGGGCACCTCGACGGGCGCGGTGGACTGGCGCCGGCCCGGCCTCGCCGAGGCGTACGCCGACCGGGTCCTGGACGTGCTCGCGGCGCGCGGCGTCGACGTGCGGGACCGGTTGCTGTTCCGCGAGATCCGCACCCCGGCCGACCTGGACGCGTCGACCGGTGCGCCGGGCGGGGCGATCTACGGCACCGCGGGGGGTCTGCTCCGGCCGGCCAACCGTGGCCCGGTGCACGGGCTGTGGCTCGTCGGCGGCTCCAGCCACCCGGGGGGTGGTCTGCCGATGGTCACCCTCTCCGCCCAGATCGTCGCCGCCGACATCGGCGCCGCCGCGTAGCCCACGGTCGGCGCACCGCCGGGAGCAGTGCCGACCGGCGGCGCCCAGCCGGCCGCACCGGAGGCCCACGCGGCGCCCGGCCGGCCGCGTCGAGGCCCGCGCGGCGCTCAGCAGGCCGCGGCGTCGTGGCCCGCGACGCTCAGCCGGCCGCGTCGGAGGCCCGCGCGGCGCTCAGCCGGCCTCGATCAGGGCACGGCGGACGGCGGCGAAGAGCTGGCCCAGACCGAAGCCGGCGAGCAGCACCCAGACCGCGGACGCCATGGTGATGGTGCCGGCCGCGAGATCCGGCTCGATCAGCCCGGCCAACCCGGCCACCAGCAACCCGCCCAGGGCGACCAGGACCCGGGTGGGCCGCTCCCCCACGGTCACCGCGCCGATCTCCCGCATCCCGGCGGAGACCGCCCGGGCCCGCACGTACTCGTGCAGCCAGGAGAGCGCACCACCCGCCACCGCCAGCGCGCCCGGTGCGCCGACCAGCCAGAACGCCACCAACCAGGTGGCTTCACCGACCCGGTCGGCCACCGAGTCGTAGACGTAGCCGAGCCGGGTGGTCCGGCCGGTCACCACCGCCACCGCACCGTCGACGCTGTCCGCCACCCCGGCGAGCAGCACGAACAGCGCCCCGAGGAAGGGCCCGTCCACCGGTTGTACGGCGAACACCGGCACACAGACGCAGAGCAGCACACCGACCACCGTCACCGCGGTGGGACCGACCCGGAGCCGGCCCAGCACGTACCCGACGTGGTAGGCGAAGCGCAGCCAACCGCGCACCACGGGGGCGGCCCGGCGGGGGTCGAAGCCTCCGTGCAGCCGCGCCCACACCGTGGCGTACTGGTCCCAGTTCATCAGCTGTGTGCCCACCACTGACCAACCGTCCCAGCCGGGATCAGGTGTCGGGAAGTGTCAGGCCCGCGCCCCCACCCGGAGGTTCTGCCAGACCTCCCGGGTGGCGGTGGACCGGTTGAGGGTGATGAAGTGGATGCCCGGCACACCCTGGTCGAGCAGCCGGCCGCACATCTCGCTGGCCTGCTCGATGCCGAGCCGGCGCACCGCTTCGGGATCGTCGGCGACCTTCTCGAACCGCGCGGCCAACGCGGGCGGGAAGGGCGCCCCGGAGAGTTGGACGGACCGCTCGATGGTGGCCATCCGGGTCACCGGCATCACGCCGGCGAGGATCGGCGTGTCGCAACCGGCGGCGGCCACCCGGTCCCGCAGCCGCAGGTAGTCGTCGGCGTCGAAGAACATCTGCGTGATCGCGAACTCGGCGCCGGCCCGGCACTTGCGGACGAAGTGCTCGGTGTCGCTGGCCACGTCGGGCGAGCGGGGGTGCTTGTACGGGAACGCGGCGACGCCGACGCTGAAGTCACCGGCTTCACGGATCAGCTGGACCAGTTCCTCGGCGTAGAGCACGCCCTCGGGGTGGCGGACCCATTCGCCACCGGGGTTGCCCGGCGGGTCACCGCGCACCGCGAGCATGTTGCGCACCCCGACGCCGGCCAGCCGGCCGATCACGTGCCGCAGCTCGGCGACGGAGTGGTCGACCGCGGTGAGGTGGGCCATCGGCAGCAGGGTGGTCTCGGTGGCGATCCGTTCGGTCACCGCGACCGTGGTGTCCCGGGTCGACCCACCGGCTCCGTAGGTGATGGAGACGAAGGAGGGTCGAAGCGACTCCAGCTCCCGGATTGCCTGCCAGAGCAGGCGCTCGCCCTCGGATGTCTTCGGCGGGAAGAACTCGAACGAGAAGGTCGGCTGCCGCTCACGGATCAGCTCCCCGATCGCCGGCTGCGGGTTGGGGAGGACAGAGGGGAGACCGAGCGCCACGCCCCGACTCTAGCGGGCGGTACCCGCCGGATCCGTGACCTTCCCACCCGCTGGCACCTGAGCGGGACCGCGGCGGACGTATCGACCAGGAAACCGGCACATCGGCGGCCGGACACGACAGCCCCCCGTTCCGGCGCGGTGTTCGGGGACGCGACGGCCGCCCGTCCCGGCGCGGTGTTCGGGGACACGACGGCCGCCCGTCCCGGCGGCGGCCCGGCGCACGGCGGCCGGAGACGTGGCGGAACTCGGCGGCGGCGCGGAAAGCGTCGTACCCCGGGGGTATTCAGTAGGCAGCGCGGGTGGAGCCGGCCGCGGCCGGCTCCACGGGGGGCCGTGCGGGGGTCGCCGTTGTCAGCGGCGGTGCGGTCGTCCGGAGGACGGGCCGTAACGCCGTACCCGCGACAGTTCCGGAGGACCGATGGCCTCGCCCCCACCCGACGGCCCGCTGCTGTTCGGGCCGCTGCTCACCCAGCTGCGGCTGACCCGTGGCTGGAGTCAGCGGCGCATCGCCGCCGAGCTCTGCGCCGCGGCCGGCATCCCGACGCTGAGCCGACACGAGGTGTCCCGGTGGGAACGGCAGGTGCGGGTGCCCGGCGACTTCTGGCTGCGCTGGCTCGCCGTCGTCCTCGCCGTGCCGGTCGAACTGCTGGCCGACGCGGCGACCCGCGCCCGCCGGCTCGCCCCGCCGGCGACCGGGCCGGCCGGCGCCGGCCGGTCCCGCACCGCGCTGCTCGCCCTGGCTCAGCGCTGGTGCGCCGACCCGCACGCCCCACTGCTGGTCACCGCGCCGGGGCGGTTCGCCGGGCCGAGCCTTTCGGACAGCGGACACGACCCGGGTCCGACGCCGCCGCTCCCCTCCGCCGACGTGAGCCGGCCACCGGACCGGCCGTACGCCGTCGACCTGGCCGGGCTGCGGCGGCTCGACGACCTGGCCGGTGGGGTCGACCTCGCGCCGCTCGGCACGGACCGGCTCCGCCGGGCGGTGCGGGCGCTGCCCCGGTCTGGTCCGGCCGGCCGGCGCCGATTGCTGCCCCTGCTCGCCGAGTCGGCCCAGCTCGCCGGCTGGCTCGCCGCCGACGCGGGTGACCCGGCCGGCGCGCTGGACGCGTACCGGCTCGGGCTGCGTGCCGCCGCGGCCGCCGGCGAACCGGCCCTCGCCGGGCACGTGCTCGGCTCGGCCAGCCACCTGCTCGCCGGGGTCGGCGATCCCGACGGCGCCCTCCTGCTGGCCCGCACCGCGTACGCCGGCAGCCGACGGTGGGCCAGCGCCGGGTTGCGTGCCCTGCTGCTGCACCGGGTGGCGTTCGCCGCGGCGCTCGCGGGACGCCCCGACACCGCCGCGCAGGCCCTGCTCGCCGCCGACCGGGCCGGCCCGGCTCCCACCGCCGGGCGTGAGCCGGGCTGGCTCTACTGGCTCGACGCGGCGGAGCTGGCGGCGATGACCGGGCGGACCCTGGTCGCCCTCGGGCGGCCCCGGCGGGCCGAGGCGCTGCTCGGCGGGGCGGCGCGGGAGTCCGGGCGTCCACGCCGAGCGGCGGTGTACGGCGGTTGGCTGGCCCGCGGGTACCTCCAACTCGGTGAGGTGGAGCTGGCCTGCGAGACGGCGGGCGCCGCCCTCGTCGACGCGGTCCGCGCCGGGTCGCCCCGGGCGCTGGCCCAGCTGGCCGAGGTGCGACGCGGCCTGGCCGCCCACCGCCGGGCACCGGCGGTCCGCCGTCATGTGGCGCTGGTCACGGCTGCCCGCCCGTACCTGCCCCGTCCGCTCTCGTCAGGGCCGGGACGGAGCCGGTACGGGCGAGGTGGGGCCCACCCGGATACTGGCGGGTACCGAATGCCCGACCGGACCGGCTAGCGTTCTCGCGTGAACGACGCAGCTTCCGTCTCCCCCGTCGACCGTGCCGGCCTACGACAGCGGGTCGACAAGGCCCTCACCGAGTTCCTGGCCAACCAGCGGATCTGGATGGCTGGTGTCGACGACGCCCTGGCGCCCCTGGCGGAGGTGATCGAGGCGTTCGTGCTGGGTGGCGGCAAGAGGCTGCGGCCGGCGTTCGCCTACTGGGGCTACCGCGGTGCGGGTGGTGTCGACAGCGACCAGGTGCTGGGCGCGCTGGCCGCGCTCGAGCTGGTGCAGGCCAGCGCTCTGATCCACGACGACCTGATGGACCGTTCCGACACCCGGCGCGGCGAGCCCGCGGTGCACCGCCGCTTCGCCACCCGCCACCGGCGGTCCGGCTGGGGCGGCGACCCGGACGGGTTCGGCGACGCCGCGGCGATCCTGCTCGGCGATCTCTGCCTGGTCTGGTCCGACGAGCTGCTGCACTCCGCCGGGCTGGAACCGCGCACGGTGGCCCGGGCCCGTCCGGTCTTCGACGAGATGCGCACGGAGGTCACCGTCGGGCAGTACCTCGACGTCCTCGCGCAGGTGACCCGGGACACCTCGGTGGAGCGGGCCGGCAAGGTCGCCCGCTACAAGTCGGCGAAGTACACGGTCGAGCGGCCGCTGCTGCTCGGCGCCGCGCTGGCGGAGGCCCCGGCGGACGTCGAGGCGGCCTACTCGGCGTACGGGTTGCCGCTCGGTGAGGCGTTCCAGCTCCGCGACGACGTGCTCGGCGTCTTCGGCGACCCGGCGCAGACCGGCAAGCCGGCCGGTGACGACCTGCGCGAGGGCAAGCGGACCTTCCTGGTGGCCGCCGCGTTGGAAGCGCTCGACGACGCCGACCGGGCGCAGCTCCTGACGGGACTGGGCGACCCGAGGCTGGACGAGGAGGGGGTCACCCGGTTGCGCGGGCTGATCACCAGGAGCGGCGCGCTGGCCCGTACGGAGCAGCGGATCGCCACGCTGACCGACAGCGCGCTGGCGGCGCTCGCCACGGTCGACCTGGACACCGAGGCCCGCCAGGCACTGGTCGACCTCGCCGCCGCCGCCACCCGCCGAACCGACTAACCCCCACCCTCCCCCGGGGCCCCTCCCCCCGGGCCCCTCCCGGGGCTCCCGGGGCTCCCGGGGTCGATCATGAAGTTATTGCTCCGACACGCCGGTGCTGCCGGCAATAACTTCATGATCAACGCGCCCCGGGGCCGGGGCGCGGGGCCGGGTCGGGTCGGGTGGGGTGGGTTAGAAGCCGAGGGCTTGGGCGCGGCGTTTGACCTCACGGGCCTGGTCGCCGCCGAGGGCCACCGCCGGGGTTCCCGGCAGGGTGTCGTCCGGCTCGTAGAGCCAGCGCAGCGCGGCCTCGTCGTCGTAGCCGGCGTCGGCCAGGAGGTTGAGCACGCCGGGCAGGTGCTTGAGCACCGTGTGGTTGGCCACCAGGTCCGCGGGCACCCGGCGGACGCCGTCGCGGCGGACCGCGAGCAGTTCCCGGTCGCGGACCATCTGGTGCACCTTGCTGATCGACACGTCGAGACGCTCGGCGACGTCGGGCAGGGTCAGCCAGCCGGTCGCGTCGGCGGGACCAGCCTGGTCGGGGCTGGCCGCGGCCCGGTCGGCGGGTAGGGATTCGGTCACCCGAACACCCTGCCACGGGGCGACCCCGGCAAGCCAAACGGCACCCCGGATGCGACGATCCGGCACGGAGGGTAACGGAACCGTCACCAACATCGATGGCGCAGTGGCCGAGGCCCCAGCCGGCGGAGCCGACGAAGAGGAACGTTCGAGCAGGTCAGCGCCGTTTTGTGCGGCGGCGGAGCGCGGTGGACCGACGAGGTTCGACCTCGGCTGTAGCATCCTGTTCAACCTTTGCCCTCCGGACACATAGACTTCCTGCCGATGGACACACAGGTCGCCGACACGTTGCTGGGCTCGCTGATAGACGGGCGCTACCGCATCCGCGGTCGCGTGGCCCGTGGCGGGATGGCGACCGTGTACACCGCCACCGACGAGCGCCTCGAGCGCACCGTCGCAGTCAAGATCATTCATCCGACCCAGGCCCCCGAGGCCCGGGCCCGGATCGCGGGGTTCGTGGAGCGCTTCACCGACGAGGCGAAGACCATCGCCCGGCTCACCCACCCCAACGTCGTCGCGGTCTACGACCAGGGCACGCACGCCGGTCTGCCCTATCTGGTGATGGAGTACGTGCGCGGCCGCACGCTGCGCGAGGTGCTCGCCGAGCGGCGCCGGCTCAACCCGGACGAGGCGCTGGCCATCTTCGAGCAGATGCTCGCCGCGATCGGCGCCGCGCACCGGTCCGGGGTGGTCCATCGCGACGTCAAGCCGGAGAACGTGCTGGTGGCCGAGGCGCCCACCGGCGGTATGGCCAACCTGGTCGACAGCGTCGTCAAGGTGGCCGACTTCGGCCTGGCCCGCGCCGTCGAGGCCAGTGCCGAGGAGGAGAGCGGCAACCAGCTCATGGCGACCGTGGCGTACGTCGCCCCGGAGCTGGTCACCAAGGGCTACGCGGATCCGCGTACGGACGTCTACTCGGCCGGCATCGTGCTCTTCGAGATGCTCACCGGCCGGGTGCCCTACGACGGTGGCCGTCCGGTCGACATCGCCTGGCAGCACGTCGATCGCGACGTGCCGTCCCCGTCGACCCTGGTTCCCGGCCTGCCGGCGGTCCTCGACCGCCTCGTCGCCCACGCCACGCGCCGCGACCCGGACGCCCGGCCCGCCGACGCCGGCGCCCTGCTCGCCGAGGTGCAGGTGGCCCGCGACGGCCTGGGCGACCCGAACAGCCACACCACCGTGCTGCGTCGGGTCACCGCCGGGCCGCCGGTCTCCGAGCCGACCATGGTGGTTGCGGCGGTGCGTCCGGCCGAACGGCCGGCGTGGGCCCGGCTGCCCGAGGGCGGCCAGCGGGCCGGCCGACGGCGCGCCGCGCCGGAGGAGCGCGACGGCGCCGGCTCCCGGTTCGGTGGGCTGTTCACCAGGTTGGCGGGCGAGAACCGTGGCCGCCTCGCGCTGATCGCCGCCGCGGCGGCGATCGTGCTGGTCGCCGCGCTCGCCGGCTGGTACCTCACGATTGGCCGCTACACGGACGCCCCGCAGCTGGTGAGCCTGACCAAGGCGGACGCGGAGGCACAGGTCGCCCGCGCGGGTCTCGTGTTGAAGTACGCCGAGCCCCGCTACGACGCCACCGTTCCGAAGGACAGCGTCCTGCTCCAGGTCCCGGCCTCGGCCGACCGGATCATCAAGGGCGGCACCATCACCCTGACCCTGTCCCTCGGCCCGGAACAGTTCCCGGTGCCGGACGTGGTGGGCAAGGAGTTCGAGCTGGCCGAGGCGGATCTGGTCAACACCGGTCTGGTGGTGGTCAAGGGCACCGCCCGCTACGACGACAACCTGCCCGCCGGAGTGGTGGTGGCCACCAACCCGAAGGTGGGCGCCGAGGTCAAGCCGGGTGCCAAGGTGACGGTGATCCTCAGCAAGGGCAAGGCGCCGATCAGCGTGCCCAACCTGGTCGGCAAGAACCTCAACGAGGCACGGAGCACCCTGTCCCGGCTGGGTCTGGTCGCGGTCGAGAACTACAAGGACTCGGACAAGCCGAAGGACGAAATCATCGGGCAGAGCCCGTCCGACGGCACCGGCGTGGAGCGAGACGCCGAGGTCAAGCTGGACATCAGCAAGGGTCCGCCGCTGGTGGTCGTGCCGCGGGTCATCGACCTGCCCTGCCAGCAGGCCAAGCAGGTGTTGGAGAGTCAGGGCTTCCCGGTGACCATCCAGTTCAACGCGAACGCGGTCGTCCGGTTCCAGAACCCGAATGAGAACGCGCAGGTGCCGCCGAGCACCCCGGTCACGATCGGATGTTTCTGACATGCCGCTGATCATCGGCCGTCCGGTCGGCACGCACACGCCGACCTCGGGCGGCCTGGCCAAGGCAGCTCTGCCCTACCTCGACGCGACCGGCGCCGAGGTGGTCCAGGTGTACGTGTCCAACTCCCGGGGCTGGGCGTTGCCGCCCGGCGATCCCGCCCAGGACGAGCTGTTCCGCGCCGGCTGCGCCGAACGGGGCGTGCCGGTCTTCATCCACGCGTCCCTGCTGGTCAACCTCGGCTCCCCCACTCCGGCCACCGTCGAGCGGTCGGCACAGACGCTGGCGCACGCGCTGCGCCGGGGGGCGGCGATCGGCGCGCAGGGTGTGGTGTTCCACGCCGGCAGCGCGGTCGACGCCGGGCACGCCGAGGCGGCGATGCGGCAGGTCCGGGAGGCGCTGCTGCCGCTGCTGGACTCGGTCGCCGCGTCCGGTGGGCCGATGCTGCTGGTCGAGCCGAGCGCGGGCGGCGGGCGGTCGCTCGCCTCCCGGGTCGAGCACCTCGGCCCCTACCTGGACGCGGTCGACCGGCACCCGTCGCTCGGCGTCTGCTTCGACACCTGCCACGCCTGGGCGGCCGGGCACGACCTGGCCGCCGAGGGCGGCATGACCGCGACCCTGGACACGCTGGTGGCCACGGTCGGGGCGGACCGGCTACGGCTGGTGCACGCCAACGACTCGAAGGACCTGTGCGGCTCGACCCGCGACCGGCACGAGAACATCGGCAAGGGCAGCATCGGCGAGCTTCCGTTCGCGGAGCTGATGACCCACCCGGCCACCGCCGGTGTGCCGGTCGTGGTGGAGACCCCGACGGAGAAGCACGTCGGGCACGACGCCGACGTCGCCACCCTCAAGCGGCTACGTCCCTGACCCGGGCTCCGGACCGGGCGCGTCGGCGGGCGAGGTCCGCGCGGGCCTGACGCCGGCCGGCAGCACAGCGCATCGGACGGAGATCCGGCTCGCGGACGAGACGAACGCCCTGGTCGGCGCGGCGGGATGCCGGTCGAAGCCGACGACCCGAACCCCCAGTCGGCGCGGCCGCCTCCCGGTCGAAACCGACGACCCGAACCCCCAGTCGGCGCGGCCGCCTCCCGGTCGAAACCGACGACCCGAACCCCCAGTCGGCGCGGCCGCCTCCCTGGTCGAACGGGAAGCGGCCACGCCGGGGCCGACCGAGGCTGGGGCCTCGGCGAGGGTCAGCGACGGAAGATGCCGGTGAGGATGTCCACGGCCCGGTCGATACCGGCGTCGTCGACGTCCATGTGGGTGACCAGCCGGGCGGTACGCGGGCCGAGCACCGAGATCAGCAGCCCCGCCTCTCGCGCGGCGGCTGCCAGCGCGTGGGCGTCGAGGGGGGACTTGGACAGGTCCAGCGGCACGATGTTGGTGCGCGCCGCGGTGGCGAGCACACCGAACGGTGCGATCGCCTCGGCCAGGCGAGCGGCCTTCGCGTGGTCCTCGGCGAGCCGCTCGACGTGGTGTGCCAGCGCGTACCGGCCGGCCGCGGCCAGGATGCCGACCTGCCGCATGCCGCCTCCCATCCGCTTGCGGATGAGCCGCGCCCGCTCGATCTTCTCGGCGCTGCCGACGACCAGCGAGCCGACCGGCGCGCCGAGGCCCTTGGAGAGGCAGACCGACATGGTGTCGAAGAGCCGGCCGTACTCGATCAGCGGCACGCCGTCGGCGACGTGGGCGTGCCAGATCCGGGCGCCGTCACAGTGCAGCGCGACCTGCGCGTCGTCGGCCACGCGCCGCAGCTCACGCAGGGTGGCCAGCGGGATCACCCCGCCGCCGCCCCGGTTGTGGGTCTGCTCGACGGCGATCGCCCGGGTCGGGACCGCGAAGTAGCCGTCCGGGCGGATCATGCCGGCGATCAGGTCCGGGTCGATGTCCGCGCCGACCGCCGGCCAGGTCCGCGACGAGATCCCGCCGTACGCTGCGGCGGCGCCGATCTCGTAGGTGACCACGTGGGCGTCCGCGTCGCAGAGCAGCTCGTTGGCGGGTGGCACCACCAGCTGAAGGGCGATCTGGTTGGCCATCGACCCGCTCGGGGCGAAGAGCGCCGCCTCGTGCCCGAAGAGCGCGGCGACCTCGGCCTCGAGGGCGGTGACGGTCGGGTCCTCGCCGTAGACGTCGTCGCCGACCTCGGCGGTGGCCATGGCCTCCCGCATCCCGGGGGTGGGCCGGGTGACGGTGTCCGAACGCAGGTCGATCAGGCTGTCAGCCACAGTTGTCCTTTCGGCTGCCGGCTGCGGGGTTCGCAAGCTCACTGTTCGCCTCAGCCACAGTCGTCCCTTCGGCTGCGACCGCGGGGCTCGCAGGCTCACTCCTCGCCTCAGCCACGCAGCATCTCCGCTACCAGGAAGGCCAGCTCCAACGACTGCTGGGTGTTCAGCCGCGGGTCGCAGGCCGTTTCGTACCGGTCGGGCAGGTCGAGATCCTCGATGCCCTGGGCGCCGCCGAGGCACTCGGTGACGTCCTCACCGGTCAGTTCCACGTGCAGGCCACCGGGGTGGGTCTCCAGGTTCCGGTGGACCTCGAAGTAACCGAGCACCTCGTCCACGATGCGGTCGAAGTGCCGGGTCTTGTAACCGTTGGACGACTCGTGCGTGTTGCCGTGCATCGGGTCGCACTGCCAGACCACCTTCGCACCGGCCGCGGTGACCTTGGCCACGATGGGCGGCAGCGCGTCGCGTACCAGGTGGTTACCCATCCGGCTGATGAGGGTGAGCCGGCCCGGGATGTTGTCCGGGTTGAGCTTCTCGCAGAGTTCGATCGCCTCGTCCGGGGTGGTGGTCGGGCCGAGCTTGACCCCGATCGGGTTGGCGATGCGGGAGATGAAGTCGATGTGGGCGCCGTCGATCTGGCGGGTGCGCTCCCCGATCCAGAGGAAGTGCCCGGAGAGCCCGTACGGCCGGCCGCCGGAGACCCGGGTCAGCGCCCGGTCGTACTCCAGCGCGAGCGCCTCGTGGGAACAGTAGAGGGTGACGGTGCGCAGCGCTTCGTCGTCGGTCATCCCGCAGGCCCGGATGAAGGCGATGGCACGGTCGATCTCCCGGGCGATCGCCTCGTAGCGCTCGCCGGCCGGGGACCGCTTGACGAAGTCCTTGTTCCAGTCGTGCACCGCGTGCAGGTCGGCCAGCCCGCCGGCCAGGTACGCCCGGAGCATGTTCATGGCGGCGGCGGAGTTCGCGTACGCCCGGATCATGCGCTGCGGGTCGGCGACCCGGGCCTCCGGCGTGGCCTCCAGCGAATTGATCATGTCGCCGCGGTACGCGGGCAGCCCGCGCGCGTCGGTCGGCAGCGACCGGGGCTTGGTGTACTGCCCGGCCACCCGGGCGACCTTGACCACCGGCAGGGAGGCGCCGTAGGTCAGCACGATCGCCATCTGGAGCAGGGTGCGGGCGTTGGCCAGCAGGTGGCTCTCGGTGTTGTCGGCGAACGTCTCGGCGCAGTCGCCGCCCTGGAGCAGGAACGCCTTCCCCTCGCACACCAGCGCGAGCCGCTGGCGGAGCTGGTCGACCTCGTAGGGGGCGACCACCGACGGCACGGTGTCGAGCACCTTGCACACCTCGGCCACCTTCGCCGGGTCCGACCACGGCGGGATCTGCCGGCGGGGCAGGTCGCGCCAACGGTCCAGGCCGAGAGCCGCGTCCTCCGCGGAGTCGACGGTCGGACGGCTGGTCTGCAGCCCGGGGCCACCCACCGCGGGATGGCTCAGCTGATGCCACTCATGGCGCATGACAGAAAGCGTACGGCGACCGCGGTGCGGGCCGGTCGTCGAGGGGCATCGTTTCCGACAACTGGGAGGTCACCGGGCGGAACGGGATCGACCCAGGTCAGGAGACGGGCGTGCCGGACGGGCTGGGGGTGGCGCTGCCCGGCGCCTCTCCGGAGATGCACCAGTCGGCCCCGTCCCGCGTGACGGTGAACACCAACGGCCGGACGACCTTGCGCGAGCCGACGGCCACCGTGACGGAGACGTTCACCTGCTGGCCCCGAGGGCCGGAGCCGATGTCGGTGATGGCTGCCTCCGGCACCTTGAAGTGGTCCGCGAAGTCGCCGTTCGGGCCGGTGGCCGCCGCGTCGAACGCCTCGTGCATCACCGCGCAGAGCTGGCTGCGCCCGGCGTCCACGTCCTTGGCGACCACCGCGTCGAGGTAGGCCTGCACCCGCTCGCGGGACTTGGCGTCGGCCTCCTCCGCGGGCGCCTGGTCGGGCTTCGGTGACTCCTCGGCCTCCCCGCCGAGGCCGCAGCCCGCGAGGGCGGACGGCAGGATCGCGAGCGCGAGTGCGGCTCCCGCCAGTCTCCGGTGCGTCACACCCATCAACCCCTCCCCTCGACCGCGGCACATCGAGCCATGCCGAGCGGCGAGTCTGTCACATCGACCTTGAGGGTGGACAGGGGTACCCGCGACACCCGGTACGACACGCCGGGCGGGGAGGGACGGTACGTGTCCCTCCCCGCCGTGTGGGTGGTGCGTCGGCCCACGGCTCAGCCGAGACCGCCCTTGATGGCGCCGATGAGCTCGCCGTTGCCGGTGTCACCGGAGAGCTCCCAGAAGAAGGCGCCACCGAGGCCCTGGTTGTTCGCGTACGTCATCTTTCCGTTGATCGTGGCGGGGGTGTCGTAGCTCCACCAGTTGCTGCCGCACTTGGCGTACGCCGTGCCGCCGACCGTGCCGGTCGCCGGGCAGGTGTTCTTGAGGACCTTGTAGTCCTCGATGCCCGCCTCGTAGGTCCCGGGTGCGGCGCCGGTGGCGGTGCCGCCCGGGGCGGCCTGGGTGACGCCGGTCCAGCCTCGTCCGTAGAAGCCGACGCCGAGCAGCAGCTTGTTCGCCGGGATGCCCTTGCCCTTGAGCTTCTGGATCGCCGCGTCCGACCAGAAGCCCTGCTGTGGAATGCCGGGGTACGAGTTCAGCGGCGAGTGCGGGGCGGTCGGGCCCTGCGGGTTGAACGCGCCGAAGTAGTCGTACGTCATCGGCATGATCCAGTTGAGGTGCTGCGCGGCGCCGGCGTAGTCGGTCGCGTCGATCTTGCCGCCGTTGCTGCCGTCGGCGGTGATCGCCGCGGTGACCAGGGCGTTCGAGCCGAACCTGGCGCGCAACGCGGAGACGACGTTCTTGAACGCGTTCGGGCCGCTGCTGTCACAGCTCAGTCCGCAGGCGTTGGGGTACTCCCAGTCGACGTCGATGCCGTCGAAGACGTCCGCCCAGCGCGGGTCCTCGACCAGGTTGTAGCAGCTCTCGGCGAAGGCGGTCGGGTTCTGCGCGGCCTGGGTGAAGCCGCCCGACCAGGTCCAGCCGCCGAAGGACCAGATCACCTTCAGGTGCGGGTACATCTGCTTGAGCTTGCGCAGCTGGTTGAAGCTGCCGCGCAGCGGCTGGTCCCAGGTGTCGGCGACGCCGTCGACGCTGTCCGCGGCGGTGTACGCCTTCTCGTAGTCGGCGTAGCTGTCACCGATCGCGCACCGGCCGCCGGTGGTGTTTCCGAAGGCGTAGAGGATGTGGGTGAGCTTCGACGCCGAGCCGCTCGTGTGGATGTTCTTCACGTGGTAGTTGCGGGCGTACACGCCCCACTCCGCGAAGTAGCCCACGATCTTCTTGCCACCCGGGTCCGGCGGGGTGGTCGGGGGCGGCGTGGTGGGTGGCGGAGTGGTCGGCGGGGTGCTACCGCCACCGCAGGAGGCGCCGTTGATGGTGCAGTTCAGCGGGGCCGCGTACGGGCCGCTGCCGTTGTAACCCCAGCTGAACGAGGTGCCGGGCGCGAGCGGGCCGGCCCAGCTCTTCTTCACCGCGACGTAGTGGTTGCCGCTGCGGGTCACGTCGGCGTCCCAGGAGCTGCTGATGCTCGAGCCGGCGGGCAGATCGAACTCGATGCGCCAGGTGCTGACCGATGCGTCGGAGCCGTTGGTGATGGTCACCCTGGCCTCGTGGCCGGTCCCCCAGTCCTGCACCTTCGTGAACGTGGTGGTCACGCTTCCGGCTCCGAACGCGGTGGCGACCGGCGCGAACGTGGCGGTCAGCGCAACCACGGCGCCGACCCAGAGAGTTCGGCGAAGTGATCCCTTCATGTGGCGGCTCCCCAACAGTAAGGAAACTTTCCAAAATGTTGGTGAGACGCTACTCATGGCGTCATCACTTAGTCAAGATGTGCATGTTTCGATTTCTTCAGTCCTCGAAACACCCGGTTCGCGCCGTTGGTACTACGACTCCGCCTCCGGCGAGCACCCTGCCCGCGGCGACGGGCGCGGCTGCGTGCCGGAGCGCCGCCGGACACGGTGGGCGCGGCTGCGGTGCGGAGCGCCGCCGGACGCGGTGGCGACGGGCGGTAGCCTCGATCGATGACTGTCTTCGACATTCCGATCGACGCCTTGAACGGCGGCCCGGCCGACCTCGCCCAGTACCGCGGACGCGCCCTCCTGGTGGTCAACGTCGCCTCACGCTGTGGCCTCACTCCGCAGTACGCCGGCCTCCAGGCCCTCGCCGACGAATACGCGGATCGCGGCCTCACGGTGCTCGGGGTTCCGTGCAACCAGTTCGGCGGGCAGGAGCCGGGCACCGCCGAGGAGATCAACGACTTCTGCCAGGTCAACTACGGGGTCACCTTCCCGCTCACCGAGAAGGTCGAGGTCAACGGGCCCGGCCGGCACCCGCTCTACAGCGCGCTGGTCGACACTCCGGACGCCGACGGCCACACCGGCGACGTGCGGTGGAACTTCGAGAAGTTCCTGGTCGCCCCGGACGGCACGGTGGCCGCCCGCTTCGCACCCACGGTGACGCCCGACTCCGCCGAGCTGCGCGCCGCGGTCGAGAAGGTGCTCCCCGGGCCGGCCTGAGCCACCGGCTACTCGGACGGGTGGCCGGCCACGGTGCCGCCGGCCACCACCGAGGCCCGGCAGTACCGTGTGCGAGGTGGGAACGATCACGCTTGCCGGCCGTCCGATGAGGAATTCGGGCCACGGTGGACGGAGTTGGCACCAGATATGACGACCTTGGGACTCATCGGCAGCGGATACATCGGTGGCACGCTGGCCCGGCTGGCGGTGGACGCCGGCTACGACGTGGTGCTCAGCAACTCGCGCGGGCCGGAGACGCTGCGCGACCTGGTCGACGAACTCGGCCCACGGGCCCGGGCGGCCACCCCGCTGGAGGCGGCACAGGCCGGTGACCTCGTGGTGGTGAGCGTCCCGCTGAAGGCGTACACCGCCGTGCCGCCGGAGCCGCTCGCCGGCAAGGTCGTGCTGGACACCAACAACTACTACCCGCAGCGCGACGGGCAGATCGCTGAGCTGGACTCGGGCGCGACGACCAGCAGCGAACTGCTCCAGCGTCACCTGCCCCAGGCGCGGGTCGTCAAGGTGTTCAACAACATCAACTACCGGCACCTGCGGACCCTGCCCCGCCCGGCCGGGGCGGCCGACCGGAGTGCGCTGCCCATCGCCGGCGACGACGCGGACGCGAAGGCGGCGGCGACCAGCTTCCTGGACCAGATCGGCTACGACGCCGTGGACGTCGGTCCGCTCGCCGAGGGCCGGCGCTACGAGCCCGGCACCCCGGCGTACGGGGTCATCTACTCCGCCGACCCGGCCGACTGGGAGCACGAGGCGCCGGCCGGCTCGGAGAAGGTACGGCAGGCGCTGGCGGCCGCCGACTCCGCCGCCTGATCCGGCAGCGACGCCCCTTCGACAATCGCCTGACGAGGCGCGGGACCGGGCTACTCGCCCGGTCCCGCCGCGTCCTCGGCCCCCTCCGGCACGTCGCTGGCGACCGCGACCGCTCCGCCAGCAGATCCTCGGCGACGGCCTCCGGCCGGCACCGAGGCGGAACGCGGTGGCCGTTCTCGGCGTGTCGGGCTGGTGACGGTTGCATCCCAGTCCCGTGGACGGGACGCTATCGCCCGGACGCATCCCGTTGACCGGACGCACCCCGGAGGCGACATGCACCTGCGCCGCGCCACGCCACGCCGCCTGCTCGCCGGAGCCGGAGCGCTCCTGCTCGGCGTCGCGTTCCTGACCACCACGGCCGCGCCGGCGAGCGCGGCCGGCCCCGGCTACGTCCGGCTCGCCCACCTCTCCCCCGACACCCCCAGCGTCGACGTCTACCTGGCCGCCCCCGACGCGGCGGAGCCGCAGGTCTTCCCCGGCGTGGGCTACGGCGTGGTCTCCGACTACCTGCCGCTGCCCGTCGGGCGGTACGCGGTGGCGATGCGCGAGGCCGGCGCACCGGCCAGCGATCCGCCCGTGCTCACCACCGAGGTCGCGGTGGCCAGCGGTGCGGCGTACACGGTGGCCGGGGTGGGACGCTACGCCGACCTGGGGCTGCGCGTGTTGCACGACGACCTCAGCGCGCCGGAGGGAGGCCGGGCCAAGGTACGCGTCGTACAAGCCTCCGTTCGTGCGCCGGTGCTCGACGTGGCCGTCGCCGAGGGGCCGACCATCGCCAACGGCGTCCAATTCGCCACGACGACCGACTACCAACTCGTCGAGCCGGGCCGCTGGCGGCTGCGGCTGTCCGGCAGCGGCGGCCCGACCACGCAGGCGGAAGTCCGGCTGGTCGGCGGCACGGTCTACTCGCTGCTCGTACTCGACGCACAGGAGGGCGGGCTCATTACCGAACTGCGGCGCGACGCGCAGGGCGGCACGGTGGTCCCCGCCGGTGGGGTGGAGACCGGAGCCGGTGGCACCGCCGACCCGGGACGCTGGACGTACCCGGCCGGCACCGCTGGACTGGCCGGCCTCGCGCTGGTCGCCGGCCTGGTACTGGTCCGCCGCCGGCGGCGTACGACCTGGTGAGCCTCGCGCGCGGCCCGGCGGTCCGCCGGCACCGGCGGCCCCGGCCGCCGGTGGCCGCGCTGGTCGCGTTCGGCGCGGCGCTCTGCCTGGCCGCCTGGAGCGGGGTCAGCCTGGCCGCCGCCGAGCCTGCGCCGCCGGCCGCGCGCGAAACGCCGCCGGCCGTCGCCGGGCAACCGTCCGGCGGTGGGTGGCCCGGCTGCGGGGGCGGGTGCGGGTCGGCCCGTCCCGCGCCGTCCGGCACGCCCATCCGCGTACGCGTACCCCGCATCGGCGTCGACTCCCCGCTCACGGTGCTCGGCCTGAACCGTGACCGCGCCCTGGTGCCGCCGGCCGACTTCGACGTCGCCGGCTGGTACGGCGGCGGCCCGGCACCGGGCGACCCCGGCCCGGCGGTGCTCGCCGGGCACCTGGACTCGCGTCGCGGCCCGGCCGTCTTCGCGCACCTCGACGAACTGCGCCCGGGCGACACCGTCGAGGTGCGGCGCGGCGGGCAGTGGCTGCCGTTCCGGGTCACCGAATCGTTGCGCACCCGCAAGGACCGCTTCCCCACCGCCGCCGTGTACGGTCCGACGCCCGGCCCCGAGCTGCGCCTGATCACCTGCGGCGGCGACTTCGACCGGCGCCGCGGCCACTACGTCGACAACGTGGTGGTCTTCGCGGTCGCCGAGCCGACCCGTTGACGTCGTCCGGCCACCCGAGGTGAGCCGGCGAGGGACTCCCGCAGCCGGCGACGAGGCGCCGTCGCCTGGCCGCTCAGACCGGGCGGCGGCCGGCGAAGCCGCAATCGACGCGGTGGTACCAGCGGATGTCGGTATCCCCCTCCAACCAGCACCAGAGCACCGGTCGCCCGTTGCGCTCGCCCGGGAAGTCGAGCAGCACCGGGGCGATGCCCTTGACCTGGATGCCGTGCTGGTGCAACTCCTCCAGCACCGCGTGCAGCCGCGCCTCGGTCGCCTTCACCTCGGCCCGGCCGCCGAGCACGCTGAACCCGTGGTCGGCCAGGTCGGCGCGGAGTTCGGCGAGGTCGGCGCGGAGCCGGATCAGCTCCTCGACGCGCGGTCGCAGCGTGACCACCAGGTGTCGCGCCTGGGCGAGAGTGAACACCGCGCCAGTATGCGGCACGCCGGGTGACCGACCCGGCGCGCGGCACCCGGGGCCGTCCGTCAGGGCATCGTCCGCTGCGCCTCCTGCACGTACGTGTCCGCGCGGCGGGCACCGAGCCGGTCGAGCTCGTCCAGCACCCCACGCACGGCGTCGCCGCCGACCAGCACCGTGACGTGCAGCCGGGCGAGGAGGGGTTGCTCCTGCCAGTATCCGCGCGGAAGCAGACGGCGCACCGGCTCGTTCGTGGCGGCTGCGCTGTCGGTGACGATGACCGAGATCGCACCGGCGCGCAGCAAGGCGTCGCGCAGTTCGCCGGTGTTCGTCACGCGGTTCGGCTCCAACAAGGCGCTGACCAGCCTGATCTGGCCCCCCGGCGGTGGCGGGGCCGGCTGGCCGGCTCCGGGTCCGGGCCGTCGCCGGGGACCGCCCGGTGCGACCAGGCTCGTCACCCCGCCCAGGTGATACGCGTCGGCGCCCTGCTGCGCCTGGTCCAGGCGCTCCTGGGTCTCCGCGGGCGCGCGTAGTCCGACGAGCGCCTGGATCGCGGCGGCGATCAGCCAGGTCAGCACGAAGGAGAACGCCACGACGGTCACGACGCCGACGAACTGGTGCCACAGCAGGGATCCGTCGCCACCGAGGAACAGGCCGTCCGCGCCGAGCGGGTTGACGCCGCTGTTGCCGAAGAAGCCGAGCAGGAGGGTACCGAGCATGCCCCCGACGAAGTGCACGGCTAGTACGTCCAGCGCGTCGTCGAGGCGCAGGAGGTACTTCAGCCGGAGCGCGAAATGGCAGACCAGGCCGGCGATCGCGCCGATGGCGATGGCGGAGAGCACGTTGACGTAGCCGGCGGTCGGGGTGACCGTGGCCAGACCGGCGACGGCCCCGGAGACACCACCCACGACGGTGCTGTGCCCGTCGGTGACCCGTTCCAGCGCCAGCCAGACGAGCATGGCGGCGGCTGCGGCGACGTGGGTGTTGATCACGGCTTGGGCGGCCAGCCGGTCGGCCTGGAGCCCGTCTCCGCCGTTGAAGCCGAACCAGCCGAACCACAGGATGCCCGCTCCGACGATGGTCAGCGGGATCGAGTTCGGCGGCGCCGCGGTGTGCGGCCAGTCCCGCCGCCGGCCGACGACCAGCAGCACCGCGAGGACCGCCGCTCCGGCGCTGGCGTGGACCACGAGCCCGCCGGCCCAGTCCTGAGTGCCGAACTTCGCCAGCCAGCCCCCGGGATGCCAGAGCCAGTGGGCGATCGGCGCGTAGACCACTATCGACCAGATCGCCAGGAAGACCACCCAGCCGGCGAACCTCAGCCGGCCAGCGGTGGCGCCGGTTACCAGCGCCGGCGTGATCACCGCGAACATCATCTGGAACGCCACGAACGCCAGCGTCGGAATGGTGACCTGACCGTTGACGACGTGCAGGTTGGGAGCGGGCGGCACCTTCAGGTCGGTCAGCCCGAACAGCTCGAGGTTGCCGAACAGGCCGCTGCCGGCGTCGTCGCCGAAGGCGATGGTGTACCCGACCAGCACCCAGGTCAGGCTCACCACGCCCAACGCGATCATGTTCTGTTGCAGCATCGCCAGCACGTTGCGGGTGCGGACCATTCCGCCGTAGAACGCGGCGAGGCCGGGCGTCATGAACAGGACCAGGCCCGCGCAGACCAGCACCCACGCCGTGTCGCCCGAGTTGACCGCTTGCTGAGCGGACACGAGTTGCTCCTTGATCCTCGGCCGTGTCAGAGCGCGCGCCGCGCGGCGGAGACGACGGTGTCCTTGACCTGTTCGTGATTCGGTACAGGCGCGAAATGCCGGTCGGGCAGCAGCAGCAGCCAGGTGGCGACGTTGAACGGCGCGGTCAGGACCGGAATGCCCAACGGGGTCAGCATGGTCGTCATCGCCATCTGGACGAAGAGCGTCAGGGCGATGCCGAACAACGTGTAGCCGGTCGCCAGCACACCTGGGCGGTGCGCCACCGCCCCCACCACGATCGCCGTCAGGACCGCGTTGAAGCCGAACAGACCCTTGTCCAGCGACGCCCCGTCGGCACCGAACCAGAGCGCCAGCAGCGTCGCGCCGACGCTGCCGACGACCGCGAAGAGCGCCGACCACCCCGAGTTGACCAGCAGCGCCACCACGATGATCAGGCCGCTGATCCAACTGTCGGTCAGGAAGACCTGCGACACACCACGCAGGAAGGCCGGCACGAGCCCCCAGTCGACGGCGGCCCCGGTGACCGTCCCCTCGCCGGGAAGCTTCGGCGTCAACTGCGTCATGACGTGGAACCGGTCGAACTGGTACGCGGCCATGAGCAGGACCCAGGTGGTGAGCACGAACGGAAAGGTGTAGGCAGTCAGCGCCCACCGCTTGAACACGGCGTTCAGGGCCAGCGTGACGACGGTGGTGCCGGCCGCGCCGAGCACCAGGTAGAGCCACGTCAACGGACGGTCGTCCAGGAACGTCGGAACGGCGATACCGGTCAGCACCGGGCTGAACCCGAACAGTCCCTTCCGCCAGGAGGCATGATCGGCCCTCAGCGCCAGCGCCGTCGCGGTACCCACGACCAGGCCGAGGACGGCGCCACCGAAGACCTCGGGCTGTCCGTTCTCGAACGCGCCCCAGCCGATCGCGGCGAGGATGAGCAGGCCGGTCAACGGGTTGTTCTGGAGTACGACCTGCGCCACCCCCCGCAGGCACGCGTCGAGGAACCCGGTCGTTGGAGTGCGCTCGGCCAGCGCGTCCCAGCCTCGTGTGATGTCGGCCATGTCGGTCTCCTGCGCCTCAGCGCCAGCTGAAGACCGGTGGGAAGGTGCAGCCGGTGACCTCTTCGCGGGCGGCCACGCAGAAGGCGCGTACCGCGGCCCGGACCGGCTCGGTCTCCCGGCCCAGCACCCTGAGCACCAGACCGGCGTCGTTGGGCAGCCGGCTGACGGCGGTGGCCAGCGGGGTCTCCTCGTCCCACACCGGCGTGGCGGTCCGCGCGAAGACCCGCTCCGCCCGCTCCGGGTCGGTGAGCAGCACGACGTTGCCGAAGACGTGGAAGCGTTCCATCATCCCGATCCGCGACACCGGGAACCGGCCGGGAGTGATCACGAACTTCTCGACGAAGAGGCCCCGGCCGTCGGGACGCTCGGCGCGCAGCGTGGTGGAGAAGAGGTCGTACGCGAACATCTCGCCGTCGCCGTAGTACTTGCGACCGGGCTGGAGCACCTCCGCGTACAGCATCGTCGCGCTGTCCGGCAGCCGGACCACGGTGTCGGAGACGAACCGGCTGCGCCGGAACGGGATCACCGGTTCGGGCAGGAACTCCAGGTAGGCGTCCTGCGCCAGGGTGAAGCTCTGGGTCTGGGTGCCGTAGTTGGCGTCCATCTCCTGGATCTTGGTGGCGGCCTGGGTGACCAGGTGCGCCTGGGCGCCGGGCCCGAGGGCGACGTCCATCCGCAGCCGGTCGCCCTGGAGCACGCCGCCGGAGGTGGTGAGGATCATGACGCAGGGCAGGCCCGGCATCTCCTCGTCCCAGTAGAGCGCGCGCTGCACCAGCAGCGGCGACTGCCGGTACACGTCGCGCAGGATGGTCCGTTCCCCGCGCCGCTCGAACCCCAGCCGCAGCACGCCGACCTTGCCGTTCGCGGCGGCCGGCAGCTGCGCCGGCTGATCCTGGTACGGCGCGAGCTCCCGGACGGAGTCCAGAGTGGTCATGCGAGCACTTCGGCATCGAAGAGCGCGTTTCGGCGCACCAGGCCGACCAGCTCGTCGATCCCCTCGCCGGTCTTGCAGTTGGTGAAGACGAACGGCTTGCCGCCGCGCATCAGCTCCGCGTCGCGGGCCATCACGTCCAGGTCCGCGTCGACGTACGGCGCCAGGTCGATCTTGTTGATCACCAGGATGTCGGACTTGGAGATGCCCGGGCCGTTCTTGCGCGGGATCTTGTCGCCGGCCGCCACGTCGATCACGTAGATGAAGTAGTCGACGAGCGCGGGGCTGAAGGTGAGCGTGAGGTTGTCCCCGCCGCTCTCGATGAGCACGACGTCGCTGTCCGGGAACCGGGCCTCCATGTCCTCCACCGCGGCGAGGTTCATGCTGGGGTCCTCGCGGACCGCGGTGTGCGGGCAGGCGCCGGTCTCGACGCCGACGATCCGCTCCTCCACCAGCACGCCGGTCAGGGCGCGGCGGACGTGCTTGGCGTCCTCGGTGGTGACCACGTCGTTGGTGATGACCAGGACGCGCAGGCCCTGCTCGACCAGGCGGGGCACGACGGCCTCGATGATCGCCGTCTTGCCGCTGCCCACCGGGCCGCCGACACCGATCCGACTCGCTGATTTCATCTCTGAAAGCCCTTCAGGTGGTGAGCGGGAGCGCTCAGCTCATGAACATCCGTACGTGTGCGTGCTGGTGCGCGCCGGCCAGCACGTCGAGGTGCGGCGCGAAGCTCTGCATGTCGTCGAGCCCGGCGGTCCGCACCTCCTCGTAGTCGGCGCCGACCCGCTCGTTCACCGCGAAGAGGATCGACTGCGTGTCGAGGTGGTCCACCCGCATCAGCCGGACCGCCGCGCCGAGCACCATGGACGCCGCGCCGTACTGGTGGGCGGCGAAAGCGTCCGCCTCGTCCACCCCGAGCTCGGCGAAGAGCACGCCGAGCGCGACCGGGTAGGTCACCGGGACACCGGTCCCGCTCTCCGCGGCCCGCTTGCGCAGCAGGGACTCCCCGACCACCCGCTCCGCGGCCTCGGCCAGCTTGCGGCCCATGCGGACCGTCATGGTCCGCGTCTCCTCGTTGATCTTGCGCAGGTGTACGGCCTCGTCGGCCTGCCGGATCCGGTCGAGGTCTCCGGAGCGGGCCCCCCGGTGCGCGACGAGCAGCGCCACCCCGTCACCGGTTGCGGCGACCCGGGTCACCGTGCGCACGAACTCCTGCAACGTGGTCCGGTCGTGGACCGTGCCCTGCTCGACCGCCGTCTCCAGCCCGTTGGAGAAGGAGAAGGCACCGACCGGGAAGACCGAGTCGCCGAACTGGAGCAGCTTCAGCGCCCCGGTCACCGTGGACACGCCGGCCCCTCAGTTCAGATCGGCGGGCAGGTGCGAGTGCGGGGTCGAGTCGGCCCCGCCGAACAGCCGCCGCGACTCGTGCGGGGCCAGGTACGCGATGACCTCGGTGCCCGGGATGAACTCGTGGGTGAGACCGGTGAACGCGTGGGTACGCATCACCGAGTCCATGACCTTGCGGTCCACGGTGAGCGGGACGTACATCTTGGTGCCCTTCACCACCGCCGGCCAGTGCTGGTTGCCGATCGCGTGACCGAGTTCGACGGCCGAGCGGATCACCATGTCCAGGGACTCGCCGTGCAGCGTGTCGAGGTGCACGACCATCACCTCACCGAGCGCGATCCGGGCCACCACGGCGGTCGCGGTGGCGTCGTCCCAGGCCAGGACGTCACCGTCACGCAGCCGGACGCCGCGGGCCAGGGAGAGCGCCAGTTCGGTGCCGAGGCTCGTGGTCCTGCGCAGGCGGCTCTTCTGGGCGTCCCACTGGTCCAGCACGAGGTCGTCGACCTTGGCCTCCCGGAGCCGCTCGGTCCAGGCCGGCTCGTTCACGTTGCCGAGTACGGTTTCGACGAGCATCTGTTCTCCTTTCGCGCGGCTCCACCGCCGGCCCGGCCGAGGTGGACACCGCGCCGGGTCAACTGAAGAAGTAGAGCTGGCTGAGGGGAAGGTTCTTGGCCGCCGGCACGGTCGCCTGCACGCCGTCCATCTTCACCGCGAAGGTCTCGGGGTCGACCTCGAGCTTCGGCGTACGGTCGTTGCGGACCATGTCGCGCTTGGTCAGGTTGCGGCAGCCGTAGACCGGCATGACCTGCCGTCGCAGGCCCAGCTGCTCGGCGACCCCGGACTCGTGCGCGGCCCGGGACACGAAGGTCACGCAGTTCTTGGCGACCTGGGAGCCGGTGGCACCGAACATGGGCCGGTAGTAGACCGGCTGCGGCGTGGGCAGTGAGGCGTTCGGGTCGCCCATGATCGACCACGCGATCATGCCGCTCTTGAGCACCAGCTTCGGCTTCACCCCGAAGAAGGCGGGCTCCCAGAGCACGAGGTCGGCGAGCTTGCCCGGGGCGACCGAGCCGATGACGTGCGAGACGCCCTGAGTGATCGCCGGATTGATGGTCATCTTGGCGACGTAGCGCAGGACGCGGAAGTTGTCGTTGGCGTCGGAGTCCTCGGCCAGCTTGCCCCGGACGTTCTTCATCTGCCCGGCGAGCTGGATCGTCCGCAACCAGGTCTCCCCCACCCGGCCCATCGCCTGGGAGTCGCTCTGGATCATCGAGATGACGCCCTCGTCGAGCAAAACGTCCTCGGCGGCGATCGTCTCGGTGCGGATCCGGCTCTCCACGAAGGCGACGTCCGAGGGCACCTTCGGGTTGAAGTTGTGGCAGACCATGATCATGTCGTACAACTCGGACTGGCTGTTGACGCCGTAGGGCACCGTCGGCGTGGTCGACGCGGGCAGCACGTTCATCTGGCCCGCCACCTTGATGATGTCGGGGGCGTGCCCGCCGCCGGCGCCCTCGGTGTGGAAGGTGTGGATGGTGCGGCCCTCGAAGGCGGCGATGCTGTCCTCGATGTAGCCGCTCTCGTTGAGCGTGTCGGTGTGGACGCTGATCTGGACGTCGTACTCGTCGGCGACGGCCAGGCAGGTACGCAGCACCGCCGGCGGCGCGCCCCAGTCCTCGTGAATCTTGAAGCTGGGCACCCCGGCCAGGATCTGCTCCACCAGCGGTGCCCGGCCGCTGCTGTTGCCCTTGCCCAGCAGACCGATGTTGATCGGCAGGCTCTCGAAGGCCCGCATCATGTTGTGGATGTTCCACGGGCCGGGCGTGATCGTGACGCCGTTGGTGCTGTCGGTGGGACCGGTGCCGCCGCCCCAGAGGGTGGTGACGCCGTTGCTCAGCGCGGCGTACACCTGCTGCGGGGTGACCAGGTGCACGTGCGCGTCGATACCGCCGGCGGTGAGGATCAGGTGCTCGCCGGAGATCGCGTCGGTGCCCGGCCCGGTCACCAGGCCGGGCGTCACCCCGTCCATGATGTTCGGGTTGCCGGCCTTGCCGATGCCGGCGATCTTTCCGTCCTTGATCCCCACGTCGGCCTTGACGACGCCGAGTAGCGCGTCGAGGATCGTCACGTTGGTGATCACCAGGTCCACCACGCCCTCGGCGCTGGTGGCCTGGCTGTTGCTGCCCATGCCGTCGCGCAGCGTCTTGCCGCCGCCGTACATGACCTCGTCGCCGAGGACGCGCAGGTCCTTCTCGATCTCGATGTAGAGATCGGTGTCGGCCAGCCGGATCTGGTCGCCCGTGGTCGGGCCGTACATTCCGGCGTATTCCTGCCGTGAGATCTGACTCATGCGTTTCTCGCTCCAGCTCTGGCGCGGTCGGGAAGTTGCCGGGCTACTTGCCCTGGTCCTGCTGTTGAGAGGTCGACTTGAAGCCGCGCGTCTGTGCGTTGTGGAGCGCCTCGGCACGGTCCGGCCGGTACCCCGGAACGGGTCCGTCCCCGGTCCAGCCCTGGACCAGGCCGTTGAAGCCGTACACCCGCTGGGTGCCGCCGTACGGGATCAGCTGCACGGTCTTGCGGTCGCCGGGCTCGAACCGGATCGAGGTGGTGGCCGGGATGTTCAGCCGCTTCCCGAACGCCGCCGGACGGTCGAACTCCAGGAAGCGGTTGACCTCGAAGAAGTGGAAGTGGGATCCCACCTGGATGGGCCGGTCGCCGGTGTTCTGCACGACCACCTCGGTCACCGGCCGGCCGGCGTTGAGCTCCAGAGGTTGGTCGGAGAGCTTGTAGCCGCCGATGGGCCGGAGGTGCTTCGAATTCGGGCCCGGGTGTTGCTTCGCCATGTCGCCCCCGCTCTGCCGGAGACCGCCGCCTCCGGTCGCTTCTCTACTGAATGGGTGAGTGGACGGTGATCAGCCGGGACCCGTCGGTGAAGACCGCCTCGACCTGGAGCATCGGGATCATGTCCGCCACGCCGGGGATCACGTCGTCCGCCGTGAGCACGGTGCGCGCGTCATTCATGACCTCCTCGACGGTCTTGCCCTCGCGCGCTCCCTCCAGCGCCGCGGCACAGATGACCGCCACGGCCTCGGGATGGTTGAGCTTGACCCCTCTCGCCTTGCGGGAGTTGGCCACCATCGCCAACGAGTGGATCGTCAGCTTGTCGAATTCCCTCGGTGTGAGATGCACTTGGTGATCCTTCGCGTGCGGTCGCTGGTCCGGTCGCCTCCGTGGGGCCGGCACGGGCGGCGGAAGCACGGGCGGTAGGCGCCGGCTCGCGCGTCCCGGCCCCGGTCACCCAGTCACCATAGGAGCCTTTTTGAGGTGCTGTAGCCGTTTTCTCCCGGAGTGCCCGGCGTAGCCGGCGAACCACCGGCCGGCACCTGCACCGCGGACCTGTCCACGTCGAAGGGCGACCCGGCGGGCGGATTTCCACCCCCTGTGACGGCCGGCCTCTCGCGGGGCGACGACTCAGTGAATCGACCGGTTTTACGCAGACAGGGCATAAAGTAACTTCGGCCCGTTGGCCTGACAGCGGGATGGGGCCGATACCCCGGGATGGCTCCACGGGCCGCGCCGGCAGATCCGATCTCCGCCGCGCAGAGGAGGACGGTTGATCCGGTCAGGGGCGCCACCGGGCGGCGAGCAGCCCACGGACTCGTACCGGGAGTTCCGCCACCCGCTGCTGGCTCTGATGCTCGCGACCTGCACCGCCGGCGCGCTGGACGCGTTCGCGTTCCTCCGCTACGGCGCCTTCGTCGCCAACCAGTCCGGCAACGCACTCTTCCTCGGTATCGGCCCCGCCGGGGAACACCCGGCGTGGCCGGTCTCCGCGGCCTCTCTGCTCGCCTTCGCCGCCAGCGCCGGCGTCGTCAGCTGGCTGCGGAGGCCGACGCGCGGCGCGAAGGCACCGCTGGTCGACATCGCCGCCACCGAAGTCGCCATGATCATCTGGGCGGTCCTCAACGTGGTGCTCTCGTACGGCCGGCACGGACCGACCGCACGCGTCGTGCTCGGCGCGGCCGGCGCGGTCGCACTGGGCAGCCTCACTCCGCTACTGACGCGTACCGCGGGCACCCACACCACGATCACCTACCAGTCGGGCACCACGACCAAGACCGGCGAGCACGCGGTGCGCTGGATCGTCGGCCCGAGGGCCGGTCGCGCGCGCGCCCGCAACGCCACCCTGCTGGGGCTGCTCGCCATCGGCAGCTACACCGCCGGGGGCGCACTCGGCACGCTGGCTCAACGTCAGCCGCTCTGGGTACCCCTCTGGGGGGCGCTCGCTCTGGCCGTACTCACCCTCCTCGTGCGCCGCGACGGCCGTCCCGCACCGCCGCACCGGGCGGGCCCGCCCTGACCGAGACTCGCGGTGGCATCCGCGAGTCAGCGGACGAAGGTGAGAGTTGCTCGGGCCGTGGTCAGTCGGCCTGGGCGGCCAGCTCGCGGGCCCGGTCGCGGGCCGCCTCCAGCGCCGCCAGCATCGCCGCGCGTACGCCGTGCTTTTCCAGCTCGCGGACCGCGGAGATGGTGGTGCCGGCCGGCGAGGTGACCGCCTCACGCAGCTTCACCGGGTGCTCGCCCGAGTCGCGCAGCATCACGGCCGAGCCGATGGCGGTCTGCACGATCAGCTCGTGCGCCACCTGCCGGGGCAGGCCGAGCAGGATGCCGGCGTCGATCATCGCCTCGACGAGCAGGTAGAAATAGGCCGGCCCGGAGCCGGAGAGCGCGGTGACCGCGTCCTGCTGCGACTCGGGCACCCGGACGGTCGCGCCCAGCGGCTTGAACATCTCCTCGGCCAGGGCCAGATGCGCCCCGGTGGCGTGGGCGCCCGCGGAGATGGCCGTCATCGCCTCGTCGACCAGCGCCGGGGTGTTGGTCATGACCCGGACGACCGGGGTGCCCTCGGGCAGTCGGCGGTTGAAGAAGGTGGTGGGCAGGCCGGCGCAGAGCGAGATCACCAGCTTGTCGGCCGGGACCTTGGGCCCGATCTCCTCCAGCAGCGCGCCGGCGTCCTGCGGCTTGACCGCGACCGCCAGCACCTCGGCCTCGTCCACCGCGACGAGGTTGTCGACCACCCGTACGCCGTACCGGCTCACCAGTTCCTCGGCGCGGGCGGAGCGGCGGGTGGTGGCCAGCAGCCGGTCCGCCGGCCAGCCGGAACGCAGCAGGCCGGAGAGCACCAGCTCACCGATCTTGCCGGCGCCGATCACCGCGACAGTGTGTACCCGGGCTGGCATCCCGCCGTACCCCCTTCTCGCCAGGACGGTGTCGGGGGGGGGGGGGGGGGGGCGCGCGCCCCCGCGCGGGGGGGGCGGGGGCGGACCAAACAACCCCC
>NZ_JBFAAL010000005.1:0-98513 GCF_040639715.1 Micromonospora sp. NPDC023737 | reverse complement strand
TCTAACCCCTCTGCCCCCCACAACGGTTTTTGTTGGTCGCGGGGGCGCCCCCCCCCCCGCCCCCCCGCCCCCCCCCCCCCCCCCCGGGGGCCCCCCCCCCCCCCCCGACACCGTGGCGGTCGATCAGCTGCCGAAGAAGACCTCGGCCTCGGCGTACCGTTCCAGCGGCACGGTCTTCAGCTCGCGGGTCGCCTCGGCCAGCGGCACCCGGACGATGTCCGTGCTCTGCATCGCGACCATCTTGCCCCAGTCGCCCTCGTGCGCGGCGTCGATCGCCTGAAGGCCGAGGCGGGTGGCGAGGACCCGGTCGAACGCGGTCGGGGTGCCGCCCCGCTGGATGTGGCCCAGCACGACCGTGCGGGCCTCCTTGCCGGTCTTCGCCTCCAGCTGCTCGGCGAGCCACTGGCCGATGCCACCGAGGCGGACGTGGCCGAACGCGTCGAGCTCCTGGTTCTGCAGGACCATCTGGCCCTCCAGCGGCTGGGCGCCCTCGGCGACCACCACGATCGGGGCGTACTGGTGCTGGAAGCGCTTCTCGACGTAGCCCGCGACCTGCTCCACGTCGAAGTTGCGCTCCGGCAGGAGGATCACGTTCGCGCCGCCGGCGAGGCCCGCGTGCAGGGCGATCCAGCCGGCGTGGCGGCCCATGACCTCGACGACGAGGGTGCGGTGGTGGCTCTCGGCGGTGGTGTGCAGCCGGTCGATCGCCTCCATGGCGATGTTGACGGCGGTGTCGAAGCCGAAGGTGTAGTCGGTGGCGCCGAGGTCGTTGTCGATGGTCTTCGGTACGCCGATGACGTGCACGCCCAGCTCGTAGAGCTTGGTGGCGACCCCGAGGGTGTCCTCGCCGCCGATCGCGATCAGGGCGTCCACACCCTGCTCGGCGAGGTTGTCCTTGATCCGCTCGACGCCGTTCTCAATCTTGAACGGGTTGGTCCGGGACGAGCCGAGAATCGTGCCGCCGCGCGGCAGGATGCCGCGGACCTCCGCGATGCCGAGCGGCTTGGACAGACCCTCCAGCGGGCCCTTCCAACCGTCCTGGAAGCCCACGAACTCGTGACCGTACGTGGCCACGCCCTTGCGGACCACCGCGCGGATGACCGCGTTCAGACCAGGGCAGTCGCCACCGCCGGTGAGCACGCCGATACGCATGATCTGCTCATCCTCCTGGAGCATCAGGTGCAGCCCCGGTAAGCCCCAGGTCAGGTGTCGGATCAGACATCGGCGCCATTGCCGGCCCGGGGCGGGCCGTCACTGCGCACTGTAGTCCGCCCGCCCCGGCGGCGACAGCGCGCCCCGCGTGGTCCGCCCGGGAACGGGTGTTCGTGCCGGACCTCCCGGTTTCCACCTCGCCCACCGGCCGTCGTCGCGGCACGGTCACCCCGCTCGGGCAACAGGGTTCGTCACCGTCGGTGGCGAGGCACGCTCAGCCGGCGGTCATCGCTCGCCAGCGGGCCAGGTTGTGCCGCGCGTCGACCAGCGCGTCGTGCCGGGCCGCCTCGGCCTGCGGCAGTGGTGGGCGACCCCGGTCGTCCCAGAGCTGCCGCAGCTCCTTGGTGAACCGCGGGATCTCCCGGGGCAGCGCCGGCATCGCGCCCCACAACTGCGCCAGCACCACGTGGTCGTACGCGGCGTACCAGGCCCACAGCTCGATCTGTTCGCTGGGGCGACCCCGGATCGGCTCGACCAGGAAGTCGTACAGCTCGTCGCGGATGCGCTCCCGCGAGCGCCAGGCACGGTCGGCCGGCGAGGGCAGCCTGTCCAGCACGTTGCGGCGGACCCACGGAATCGCCCGGGAGTCGTCGAACTCGGTGGAGACGGCGTAGAACTCGCGGCCGTACTCGTCGACGACGCCGATCGAGACGAGGTCGACGACCTGACCGTCCTCGATGAACTCGCAGTCGTAGAAGTAGCGGTAGACCATCACCGCCATCCTCGCCCACCGCCGGTTCGCGGCGTCGCCCGGGGCCCCCCGCCCGGGGTACCGCCCCGTCGCCGGCCTCGGGCGCAAGCCCCCTCGCCACGGCCGGTCGCGACCGGGATCGTCCCGAATCCCGCGCGACCGGCCGCGGCCGGGATGCCCCTTCCCAGGCCCCGCCAGGCGCATCCGCCACCCCACCCTGCCGGTTGCCGCAGCTCGGGACTGTCACGGAAGTGATTTGAGGGGTGTACAGCAAGCGACACGACCGTCATGATCTGATGTGTACCGCTTACCGGCGCCGAACCGGTGTCAATTCACCTGCCGTACAGGCCCGTCAGGTTCACCGGTGTGCGAGTTGTGGTCCTTGACCGGGGAGGGGTTGGGCCGTGGAGGGGGTTCGCCTTCCGGAGCCGGGTGACGCGCTCACGGGCGTCGAAATGTTCGCCGGGCTCGAGCCGGAGGTACGGCAGCGGGTCATCGCCGCCGCCGTGCCGCGCACGTACCGCAAGGGCCAACTGCTCTTCGTCGAGAACGATCCGGGCGAATCACTCATCGTGCTGCGCCGCGGCGCGGTCGCCGTCTTCCGCACCGCTCCGACCGGTGAACGCGCCGTGCTGTCGGTCATCCGCCCACCGGACGTGCTGGGCGAGGTCTCCCTCTTGGACGCCTCCACCCGTTCCGCCTCCGCCGAGGCGATAGAGGACTGCACCGCCCTCGCGCTCTCCCGGGGCGCCTTCATGGAGCTGGTGCACTCCAACCCGCGCATCCTCGACGCGGTGATGCGCTCGCTCGGCGGGCTGATCCGCCGTCTCACCGAGCAGAACGCCGACCACGTCTTCCTCGACCTGCCCGGCCGGGTGGCCAAGACCCTGGTCCGGCTGGCCGGCGAGAGCCAGGCTCCGATGATCACCATCGAGCTCAACCAGAGCCAGCTGGCAGAGATGGCCGGTGGTTCCCGGCAGAGCGTCAACCAGGCGATCGGCTCGTTCGCCAACCGGGGCTGGCTGCGTACCGAGGGGCGCCGGATCGTGGTGACCGACGTGGCGGCGCTGCGCCGGCGCGCCGGCATGAACGACCGCTGACACCGGCCCGGTAGCGCTCCCAGCGCCCCGGGCAGCCCGGCATCGTCCCCATCGGACCGTCCGTCTCGCCCGATCCGGACGGCGCCGTCGACAGCAACGGGTGGGGCCGGCGAGCATCCGCCCGCCGGCCCCACCCTCGGCTACTCAGTTGCCGGTGTCGTCGGCCGGCGGGGCACCGGGCCCCGGGCCGATCTTCGTGGGATCGGTCGGCTTGGGCGACGTGGGCGTGGTCGTCGTCTCTCCCGACCCGCTCGCCTGCCCCTCGGGCTCTTCCACCATGCCCTGCTCCTCCAGCTCGGCGAGAATGACCGCGTCGACGTCGATGATGTCCCCCGCAGCCCACTGCCTGCCGGCCGGATCGGTCCACGGGGCGGACAATCGCACCTGCACGGCACTCTCCTGACGTGAAACTTCTTGGTACGGAAGACTAGCCCCGACCGATCGGTCGGAGGGCCCGCCCGCACGTCGGGTACCCGACTGGGTCGAAGCGCCGCGATACTGGGCTCTCTCGCGTACGGAGCTGGACATCGACCTGAAGTGTGGACACTGCGCGCGAACGGCTGGACCGGACGACCGCTTCTGCGGCGGGTGCGGCCAGCCGCTCACCGTGAGCTGCGCGCAGTGCGGGCACGCCAACAGCACCGAGGTCAACTTCTGCACCAGCTGCGGGCACCCGCTGCGCGACCACGTCGTGACCGCCCAGGAGGACCGGCGACAGGTCAGCGTCCTGTTCGTGGACATCGTGGACTTCACCGCGTACGCCGAACGGGCCGACCCGGAGCAGGCCCGCGGCCTGCAGCAGACGTACTTCGCCACGGTGCGGCGGATCGTGCACCAGTACGGCGGAGTGGTCGAGAAGTACATCGGCGACGCCGTCATGGCGCTGTTCGGCGCGCCGGTGGCCACCGACAACGACGCGCTGCGGTGCGTACGCGCCGGCCTGGAGCTGCAACGCAACCTGGCCCGCCAGCCCACCGGTCCACAACCGGCTCTCGGCTTCCGGGTCGGCATCGCCACCGGCGAGGCACTGGTCGACCTGTCCGCAACCCGGGACGGCGGTCAGGCGTTCGTCACCGGCGACGTCGTCAACACGGCGTCCCGGCTGCAGTCACTGGCCCCGTCCGGTGGCGTCGTGGTCGACGAGGCCACCTGGTCGGCCACGCGTCACGAGCTCGAGTACGCCGACCAGCCGCCGGTCACCCTGCGCGGCCGCTCGGCGGTGAGCCGCATCTGGCTGGCCGTCCGGGCCAGGCCGCACCGCGACCCGCACACCGCCGAGCTGACGCCCATGGTGGACCGGGAGCACGAACGCGGCCTGCTGGTCAACGCGCTGCACCGGATGGTGAATGAGCGGACGTCCCAACTGGTGACGGTCTTCGGTCCCGCCGGGGTGGGCAAGAGCCGGCTGCTGCGCGAACTCGCCCGGCACGCCGGCAGCCTGCCGGGGCCGCCGATCACCTGGCTCGTCGGGCAGTGTCCACCGTTCGGCGAGAACGTCACGTGGGCGGCGCTCACCGACATCGTGAAGAGCTGGGTGGGGATGCCGGGGGCCGACGACCCGGTCGCGCTGCGCGACCGGCTGCGGGCCCGGCTGGGTCAGCTCGCCGACCCGCACGCCGTACGGCTGGCCGAGGCGCTCGGCCCTCTGCTCGGTCTGCCGGGGGAACGGCTCACCCTCGTCGAGACCGAGGCGGCGTGGCGGCGGTTCCTGCTCGCGCTGGCCGCCGCCGGGCCGACCGTGCTGGTCTTCGAGGACATGCACTGGGCGGACCAGACACTGCTCGCGTTCGTCGAGCAGTTGGGCGCGACGGCCCGCGGCGTGCCGATGCTGGTGGTCGCGACCGCCCGGCCGGAGCTGCGGGAGCGGCAGCCGGCGTGGACCGGCACGATCAGCGGCGCCATGTCCATCTCGGTGCCTCCGATGCACGACTCCGACATCGACACCCTCTACTCGCTGCTGCTCGGGAAGGCGACGCTGCCGGCGACGCAGCGCACTCCCCTGATCGAGTTCGCCGACGGCAATCCGCTCTACGCGCAGGAGTACGCCCGGATGCTGCTCGACGGCGGCCTCCTCGACGGGGTCGGATCGGTCGGACCGGTCGGCGGTGCGGAGATGCCCCGGACGGTGCAGGCGGTCATCGCCAACCGGCTCGACCTGCTGGACCCGGCCGACCGGGCGGTCCTGCAGGCCGCGGCGGTCGTCGGCGTGCAGTTCTGGGCCGCGCCGGTGGCCACCGCCCTCGGCCGGCCGGTGGCATGGGTGGAGCGCGCGCTGGACCGGCTGCAACGCCGCGACCTGGTGTACGAGCAGCCCAGCTCCACGATGCCGGGTCATCCGGAGTACCGGTTCCGGCACGTCCTGGTGCGGGACGTCTGCTACCAGCGGCTGCCGCGGGCCGAGCGGGTGCTGCGGCACCACCACACCGCCGACTGGTTGGAGCAGCTCGCCGACAGCCGGCAGCACGACCTGGCCGAGGTGCTGGCCAACCACCGCTGGGCGGCGCACGAGATAGCCCGCACGGTCGGCGTGGACACCGCCCCGTACGCCCTGCCGGCGCGCGGCGCCCTGCACCGGGCGGCCCGACGGGCGTACGAGCTGCACGCGCTGGACACCGCAGCCACGCTGGTCGGGCGGGCGCTCGCGCTGGATCTCCCGCCGGACCCGGCGCTGGAGCTGTTCGACGCCGAGCTGGCGTTCTACCGCGACGGTGACGCGTTCCTCGTGGCCGGCGGCACGGACACGCTGGCCCGGCTCGCCGAACGGCTCACCGAGAGCAGCGACCGGACGGGCGCCGCACGGGCCTGGACGCTGCTGGCCACCGCCGCCTGGAGTCGGGCCGACCGTCCGGCCACCCTGCGCTTCCTGGACCGGGCGATCGGCCTCTACGCCGAACTGCCGGACAGCCAGGAGAAGGCGGGCGCCCTGCTGGAGCTCGCCCGGGTGCACATGCTCAACGCGGAGACCGAGCCGGCGTGCGCGGCGGCCCGGTCCGCGGCCGCCCTCGCCGAGCGGCTGCAGCTGCGGGAGGCGCAGGCCAACGCCCGGATCACCCTCGCGGTCGCGCGCTACATAACCGGGTCGGGCGACGCGTACGCGGAGCTGGCCGAGGTGACCGAGGAGTGCCGGGTGGAGCGGCTGGCCAGCCGCCGCCGGGCGGTGCAGAACCTGGCCTGGGCGTTGCAGGAGGAGGGGGACCTGGCCGGGTCGGCCCGGCTGGTGGACGAGCAGCGGACGCTGGACCTCGGCGGTGAGCACAGCATCGCCACCAGCTTCGAGGATCAGTGGGCCCGGGCGTACTACGCGGGCGAGTGGACGTCGGCGCTGGCCATGGCGGCGGAGTCGACGCGCCGCCCGACGGCGGAGTGGGACCTGCACATCGTGGCGGTGTCGGGGTGGATGCGCGGGCTGCGCGCCGCGCGGCCGGGCCGGGACACCGAGCCGGCCGGCGACGGCGCGGACCTGGTCGAGCAGGCGGTGGTCGCGGCCCGCCGCAGCGGCTTCCACCGGGTGTTGCGCTCGACGCTGGGACATGCCGCGCTCTGCCGCGCGGTGGAGGGCCGCCGGGACGAGGCGATGGCGCTGCTCACCGAGTTGGACGAGGACTGGCGGCGGACGCAGATGATCCCGTTCGCCGAGTGGGTGCCGGCGGTCGGGCACGTCGCCGGGGTGCTCGGCTCCGACGCGGCCCGGCTGGTGCGGGACCTGCTGGCTCGGGCGCCCCGGATGACCCCGTGGGCTCGGGCGGCCGGCCAGGTGGCCGACGCCGTGCTGGCGGGGTGCGCCGGCGACGCCCGTACCGCCGCCGAGTTGATGCGGGACGCGGCGGCGAGCTACGCCCGGATGAGCGATGTGACCGACGAGATCATCACGACGGCGCTGTCGGTCGGTCCGCTGTCGACGATCGACCCGGCCGGCGCGGCCACGGCCCGGGCCCGCCTGCACGAGTTCGCGGTACGCCACGACGCCGTCGGGCTGCTCCGGTTGGCGGACGCCGGGTGAGTGTCAGGCGGGCACCGGTTCGGCCGGGGCGGGCGGCTGGTTCTTCACCTTCTGCGCGTACACGTCGACGTACTCCCGGCCGGAGAGTTCCATCAGCTCGTACATGATCTCGTCGGTGACCGCACGCTCGACGAAGCGGTCGCCGGTCATGCCCCGGTAGCGGGAGAAGTCGAGCGGCGTCCCGAACCGGATCCGCACCCGGGCGATCTTCGGGATCAGCTTGCCCGGCGGCTGGATCTCATCGGCGTTCAGCATCACCACCGGCACCACCGGCGCGCCGCTCTCCAGGGCCAGCCGGGCCACCCCGGTCTTGCCCCGGTAGAGCCGCCCGTCCGGCGACCGGGTGCCCTCCGGGTAGATGCCGGCGATCCCGCCACGCCGTAGCACCTTGAGCTGGGTGTCGAGCGCGGCCCGGGCCGCCCGCCCGCCGGAGCGGTCGACGGGAATGGTGCCGGTGCTGACGAAGAACATCTTGGTCAGCCAGCCCTTGACCCCCTTGCCGGTGAAGTACTCGGCCTTCGCGACGAAGGTGACCTTCCGCCTGACCATCAACGGGGTGAAGATCGAATCGGAGAAGGAGAGGTGGTTGCTGGCCAGGATCACCGGACCGGTGGCCGGCACGTGGTGCAGCCCCTCCACCTGCGGCCGGAAGACCACCCTCAGCAGCGGGCCGAGGAGCACGTACTTCATCAGCCAGTAGAACACCGGCGTCCCTTCCAGTGGCGGTCGCGACGTCGCCCGGCCGCTCGGCCTGTCGGTCAGGAGGCCGGCCGGTCGTCAGGTGAGAAGCCTACGAAGCGCGGGCACCGCCCACAACGGACCCGTCGGAGGACCGGCAGGAGCTGAGCGGAGCAGGTGCCCGTCGCCGAACGGTCGCCGCCCCCGCGTCCGCGCTGACCGCCTCTTGATCGGCTCCTTCGCGGCGCTCTCGATCGACTCGCGCTCCGCGCAGTCGGTGTGTCCTGCTCACCCCGAACCGCCCGACTTCGCGGACGCCGAGTCGATCATTCCGCCCTCTCCCACCTCCTGACGCCCTCCGCACAAACGGACATACGACCCCGCCCGCGACCAGCGGCACGCCCGCCGAGTTTGGAAGACGCGACACAACGCACTCCCGCAACAGGGTCGTGACGTGTCACGATTCAAAGCACGGCGTGCGAGTCCGCGCCGAGGGGCTGGGGCGGCCGCGCCGAAGGCGCGTTGAGGAGGGTGTCCGGTGACAGCGGGTGGGGCCCGCCGGGGACGGCGGGACAACGGGCTCGACGCGAGCGAGTACGCCGTCGCCGGCGACGTGGATCCACGCGTCGGTGAACACCTGCTGGACGTCCTGGCCGCCGGTGGTATCGCCGCCTACCTCCAGCCGTCGGCCGATCTCAACCCGGTCACCCGCACCACCACGGTGCCGGCCCGGCCGGTGGACCGCCTCTACGTCGACCGTTCGCACCTGACGACGGCCCGCGACTACCTGAGCCAGCTCGCTGACGAGGGCGCGCCGGAGCAGCCCCGCCCCGACGAACCCGACATCGACGCCGAATGGGCCAGGATCGTGGCCGGCTTCCACATCACGCCCACCGCCGGTGCCAACCCCTGGCCGGCCGCCGAGGACATCGACGAGTCCAGCGGCCCGACCGCTGGCCCACTGGCCCGGGCCGGCACCGACGAGACCGGCCCGACCGCCACCGACGTCCGCCGTCTGCCGTACGCGGCCGACATCTCGGGCGTGTCGCTCGGGCGCTCCGACCGGCCCGACGAGCCGTCGCTGCTCGACGGGCTGGACACCTTCGGCGCCGACCTGCCGGACGACGAGGACGACCGCTACACCCCGCCCCCGCCGCCGCCGCTGCCCCGAATCTCCAAGTACGCCGTGGTCGGCGTGCTCGCCGTGGTGGTCGGCTTCGTGCTCTTCCTCTTCCCGTCGCTGCTGCCGGTCGACCGTTCGATGGTCACGCTCGTCGGTTTCACCGGCATCCTCGCCGGTTTCGTCACGCTGGTCTGGCGACTGCGTCCCGGTGGCGACGAGGACGACCGCGACCCGGACGACGGCGCGGTCGTCTGAGCGGTCGGTCACCGGGAGGTCACCGACCGCATCTCGGGACGGCAGCCGGCCGCAGCGGACGCGTGAGTGGTGTAACTTACGGTCAGTAGGAATACCGCTAAACGTCACGTCCCCCCGCTGACTGACCGGTTTTTCCTTCCTCGTGGCGGTCAGTCCCCTGCTGATCGGAATGCCCGAGATGCGACATAGTTCACTGGTGGTGGTGGCCAACCGCCTGCCCATAGACGACAACGCCGCCCCCGACGGCGCGTGCGAGTGGCGGCGCAGCCCCGGCGGGTTGGTGAGCGCGCTGCACCCGCTGCTGCGGCACACCCCCGCGACCTGGGTCGGCTGGGCCGGCGGCACCGGAGCCGCCCCCAACCTGCCAGACGTCGACGGCGTGCGTCTGCGCGCCGTCCCGCTCACCGCCGAGGACCTGCGCGACCACTACGAGGGGTTCGCCAACTCGACCCTCTGGCCGCTCTACCACGACGCTGTCGAGCAGCCCGAACACCACCGGCGCTGGTGGGAGGCATATCAGCGGGTCAACCGGCGGTTCGCCGAGGCCGCCGCGGAGGTCGCCGAGCCGGGCGCGGTGGTCTGGGTGCAGGACTACCACCTGCACCTGGTCCCCGGCTTGCTCCGGGCGATGCGGCCCGACCTGCGCATAGGCTTCTTCCTGCACGTGCCGTTCCCGCCGCCGGAGCTGTTCATGCAGCTCCCCCGCCGGGCCGAACTGCTACGCGGCATGCTCGGCGCCGACCTGATCGGGTTCCAACGCGTCCAGGCCGCGCACAACTTCGCCCAGCTCGTGGCCAAGGTGCTGAACCTGCCCGCCACGGACCGGCGGATCGGCGTCGACGACCGGGTCGTACGCATCGGCGCGTTCCCGGTCTCCATCGACACCGCCGAGATGGCCGCGCTCGCCGCCCGTCCCGACGTCGCCACCCGGGCACAGCGGCTGAGGCAGGACCTCGGCCGCCCCGAGCGCGTGATCCTCAGCGTCGACCGGATGGACTACACCAAGGGCATCGAGCAGCGGCTCAAGGCGTACAGCGAGCTGCTGGCGAGCGGGCACGTCAAGGTCCGCGACACGGTGCTGGTGCAGGTCGCCGTACCGAGCCGGGAGCGGGTCGGCCAGTACCAGATCCTGCGCGAACGGGTGGAGCGCGAGGTCGGCCGGATCAACGGCGAGTTCGGCCGCGTCGGCGAGCCGGCGATCCACTACCTCACCCAGCCGTTCGACCGGGCCGAGCTGGCCGCCCTCTACCGGGTCGCCGACGTGATGGCGGTGACCCCGCTACGCGACGGGATGAACCTCGTGGCCAAGGAGTACGTGGCCGCCCGGGTCGACGACACCGGGGCGCTGCTGCTCAGCGAGTTCGCCGGAACGGCCGCCGAGCTGTCCCAGGCGTACCTGGTCAACCCTCACGACCTGGAAGGGCTGAAGGAGGGGCTGCTCGCCGCGCTGCGCGCCGCCCCGGCCGACGTGAGCAAGCGGATGCGGGCCATGCGGGCGCACCTGCACGAGCACGACATCCGGGCGTGGGCGCGCTCGTACCTCAGCGCGCTGGACGAGACCGGCCCGCTGGTGCAGCGGATGGTCACCGCGACGGACGCCCTGCCCACCCAACCGGCCCGCTCCGCCGCACGGGTCGAGCAGCAGCCGGGCGGCTGACCCGGTCAGCGCGCCACCGGCTCCTTCTCGAGCCAGTCCAGCAACGCGTCGACCGGCTCGCGCCAGCGCGCGTCGAGCATCAGGTCGTGCCCCATCCCGGGAAAGAGCAGCGGCGCCGAGCCGTAGCGGCGGGCCACCCGGTTGAGCGCGGCGGGCGGCACGACCCGGTCGTCGGGGCTGCCCAGCACCAGCACCGGCGGATCCCCGACCGGCCGCTCCAGCTCGGGACGGGAGAGCAACTGCCACTGGGCGCGCCGGCTCGCCCGGCCCAGCGCCGACACGTACCGCCGGGCCTCCGTGTCGGGCAACTCGCGGCTGAACAGCTGCGCGCGGCTGAGCCGCAGCCGCCCGCCGAACGCCGCGGGCAGGGTGCCCGCCGGGTTGCGGCGCAGCGCCGCGCCGAGCGTCCCCCAGCCGCCGAAGACCGGCGAGACCAGCACCGCCGCCCGGGCCGGATAGCGGGCCAGCGCGTGCGCCACCACCAGCGCCCCGGCGCCATGTCCCACCAGCACCGCCTGGCGCGGCAGGCCCGCGGCCACCTGGACCACGTCATGGACGTACGACCGCAGCGACGTCCGCGGCGCGGCTTCGCTACCGCCCTGCCCGCGCAGGCTCAGCGCGTGCGCCGGGAACCCACGGGACACGGCGTGGCTCAGCCAATGCTCGGCGAACGCCCATGCGCCGTGTCCGAAGCCCGGTACGAAGAGCAGCGGCGGACGCCCCTCCTCCAGCTCCGGAGTCGCGCTGACCACCTCGCGCCGGACCGGTCGGACCGGCCGCGCCCACTCCTGCCCCCGGATGATCCGGACCTTGCTCACGGATTCAGCCCTTCGTTCGCGACTGCGGGGCCCGCCGACCCACCGTGCCCGCTCACTTGCCCTCCAGGGAGTCGAGGGCGCGCTGGACGGCGCGCAGGTAGTCCACGTGGCCGACCTCGAACCAGTGCCGGGTGCTGTCCTTCACCGGGCCGGAGTAGCGCTCTCCCGCCCGGGCCTGGACGGTCGCGGCGAACGCGGCCGCCCGGTCGGGATGGGTGCGGCGCAGCTGGAGCAGCCGGGCGAACAGCACAGCCTGCCAGTGCGCCAGCGTGAACAGACCCGAGTCCGGCTGGAGCAGGCCGATCACGGCCAGCGTCGGGTGCCCCGGCGCGAACGCGTTGAGCCAGAGATTGGGGCGGCCGGTGCTGGAGTCGTCGCCGAGCACCTTCGGGTCGAGGAAGTCGAAGCGCGGCAGGTAGCCCGTGGCGAAGACGACCAGCTCCGGTTCGATCTGCCGGCCGTCGGTGAGCTGCACGCCGTACGGGCTGAAGCCGGCGACGTCCGGCACCGGCGTGATCGCGCCGTGCCCCACGTGGTAGACGAGCTGGCTGTTCGCGATCGGATGGGTCTCGTACACCCGGTGGTCCGGCTTCGGCAGGCCGAAGCGGGTCAGGTCGCCGACGGTGAGCCGCAGCGTCGAGTGGTAGAGCCACTGCCGCATCCGGAGCGGCACGCGCAGCGCGAGCAACGCGTCGTTGACCTGGTCGGCGGGACGCCCGAGGACGTACTTCGGGGCGTACCAGTAGCCGCGCCGGGTGGAGTGCCAGCACTGGGACGCCTGCTGTGCCGCCTCGACGGCGATGTCGCAGCCGGTGTTGCCGGCGCCCACCACCAGGACCCGTTTGCCGCGCAGCTGGGCCGGGTCCTTGTACGACGACGCGTGCATCACCTCGCCGCGGAACTCCTCCAGGCCCTCGTAGCTCGGCAGCTTCGGCGACCAGTTGTGCCCGTTGGCGACCACCACGGCCGCGTAGCGGGAGGTGCGCTCGGGGCCGTACCCGCCGGTGCTGCGGGTGGTGACGTCCCAGCCTTCCCCCTCGACCGGTTCGACCCGGATCACCTCGGTACCGAACCAGATGTGCGAGCGCAGGTCGAAGTGGTCGGCGTACCGCTCGAAGTAGGCCAGCAGCTGGCTGTGGTGCGGGTAGTCCGGCCAGGAGTCCGGCATCGGGAAGTCGGGGAACTGGGTGAACGGCCGGGACGAGATGAGGTGCGTGCTGGCGTAGACCGGGCTGCGGTCGTGGCGCCAGTTCCAGGCGCCGCCGACGCCGGTCTCCCGCTCGTAGCAGTCGACTCCGAAACCCTGTTCCCTGAGGTTCTTCATGGCGGTCAGGCCGCTGGCCCCGGCGCCGATCACGCAGACCGTGTCGCCCCGGTCGGAGACCGGGCGGCCGTCGCGGCTCAGGGCGAGCATGGTCGCCTCCGGATCGGGCCGGTCGGTGGAGGTGGACACCGGAACATCTCCTTCGTGCGGCACGGGCGCCGGTCGCCGCGAAATCCTCTCCACATCGGAGCCGGTTGTCCAGCCCTGGCGCGTACCGCGTCGTCGCGCCCGCCACCGTGTGCCGGGGCGGTGCGGCCGGCGTGGCCGGATGGTCTCAGCCGGTGACCGGCAGCAGCAGATCGACCAGGACCGGCAAGTGGTCGCTGGCCCGGCGGGTCTGCGGAGTGTCCACCACGTCGTAGTCGACCACGGTGATCCGCGGGTCGACGAAGAGCGCGTCGATCCGGCGGCGGGGGTCCGCGCAGGGGTAGGTGAGCCGATCGGCTCGGTCGGCCGCCACCGCGGCGTCGGTGAGCCCGCGGGCAACGGTGGCCCAGGCCGGTCCGTCCGGTCCCTCGTTGAGGTCCGCACCGGCCACGGCGGGGGTGGCCGCGGCGTCCAGCTCCCGCTTGAACAGGGCGGCCTGCCCGGGACGCTCGGCCGGATCGGTGGACAGGTGCGACCCGGCCAGGGTGAACCGGGCGCCGCCGGCGACCACGCAGTCGGCGTACGCGGCGCCGCGCAGGTGCCGGCCCGGGGTGAGCGGGAACCGCTGGCACCGGGTGGCGAGCACCCGGACCCGCAGACTGGTCAGCAGCAGATTGCCCAGCGCGGGCAGGCCGCCACCCGCCACCACCAGGCCGAACGACTCGGCGAGCGCGGCCGACTTGTGCCGCCAGCGGAACCGCCGCGGCCCCTCCTGCACGATCACCACGTCCGGGGCCGCGCCGCGGACCACCGCGGCCAGCGCGGCCACGTCGTCGCGCTGGCCGTGGACGTTGTACGACACCACCCGCAGCGGCACACCGGAGCTTTCCGTCACGGCGTTTCGCCCGCCTACATCCGCCGGGCCAGGTCCGCGGCGCCGATGACGCCCGCGCGGTTGCCCAGCTCGGCCGGGCGGATCTCGGCGACCGGGAGCCGGCTGCGCTGGGCGAGCGATTCGAGGTAGGAGCGCCGGGTCGGGCCCATCAGCAGGTCACCGGCCTCGATCACACCGCCGCCGACGACCAGCACCTGCGGGTCGAGGATCTGGGCCATGTCCGCCAGGCTGGTGCCGAGCCAGCGGCCGACCTGCGCGAAGACCTCGGTCGAGACCGGGTCGCCGCCCTTGGCCGCCGCGGTGACCATCGGCCCGGTGATCGCCTCGGCCTCACCGCCGGCCAGTTCCAGCAGCGCCGCGGCCCGGTTCGGTTCCTGCCGGGCGGCGGCGCGGGCGAAGCGGACCAGCGCGCTGCCGCTCGCGTACTGCTCGATGCAGCCGAGCCGCCCGCAGCCGCACTGGTGGCCGTCCGGCACGGTCAGCATGTGGCCCAGCTCGGCGGCGATGCCGTGCGCGCCGCGGACCAGCTCGCCACCGAGCACGATGCCGCCACCCACTCCGGTGCCGATGGTGAACATGACCATCGAGTCGTCGGCGTGCCGGGCGGCCCCGTGGCGGAACTCCGCCCAGGCGGCCACGTTGCCGTCGTTCTCGACGATCACCGGCAGGCCGCTCTTGTTGCTGACGTAGTCGCGCAGCGGCTCGTCGCGCCAGGCCAGGTTCGGGGCGAAGAGTACGGTGGAGCGGCTGGCGTCGATCCAGCCCGCGGCACCGACGCCGACCGCCTCGATCGATCGGCCGGCGGCCAGCTCACTGACCAGGTCCGTGATGACGTCCCGGGTCTTGGCGACGTCCTCGGCGGGGGTGTCCCGTCGGGCGTGCACGAGCACCTTGCCGGTCTCGTCCACGACACCGCCGGCGACCTTCGTGCCACCGACGTCGATCCCGATGGTCAGCGTCACCGCTGCCGCTCCCCTCTGCTGTGCTGCCCCGCCCGCGCCGGCAGTGCCGGCGAGTGCGGGATGTCCTTGGTCAGGCCCCGTCGCCCGGTGCGTCCGCGCCCACGTCACCGGGGGCACGCGACGCGGGCACCACGGGCCGGTCGGCCGGCGCCCGGCCGGCCGCCGGTGCGGCCGACCCGGCCTCGTCGACGGGCGGCACCGTGGCGGCCGGGGCGGTCGCGTCGTCCGCCCGGGTCGCGGCGGACCATACGTCCTCCGCCGACACCGGCTGAGAATCATGCCCCTTACGGGTGGCCTCGCGCCACACGAGGTCGGTGTCTGACGCGCCACCCGCCGGTTCCGGGTGCGGGGCCGGGGGCTGCGGGGGCGGATCCGCGGAGGCGAACGCGCGCAGGAGACTGGCCACGCCGGCCGCCAGATCGCCCGCGCCGGTGGCGAGTCTCTCGGCGAATTCCGGACTCGGGTCACGAAGCGCGGCGATACCGCGGCAGACCGGGCAGATGCAGCACTCGGCCGTTCCGGTGGCGAATCCGCCACCTTCCGGGCGGGACTCCCCTTCCGAACTGGACTCCCCGTCCGGCCGGCCGCTGTGACCGAGGACACCGCTCAAGATCCCACCGAGCGGGCCCCAGGGCCCGGCGGTGGGGTTCGCGGCGGCCAACCGCGCGGTCGCCAGCAGCGTGGCGACGAGTCGCTCCGCCTCCTCCCGGGCCGAGCCCGGATCCGTTGCCACCATGGTCGGCTCCTCTACCGTGGCGGCCGGGCCGCCGGACGCGTCACTGCGCCGCACCGGGTGCTTCTACCCGGCGCTTGAGCTGCTTCAACGCGGTATCCATGATCATTTTCTCGGCCTTGCGACGAAACATGCCGAGCATTCCGACGGAGAGCTCCACCTCGAGCGTGTAGGTCACCGTGGTCGTGCCGTCAGCGTTTCCCACCAGGTCGTACGAGCCCTGCTGCGCCCGCTGCATCTTCGATGGCGCCACCAGGTGCCACTCGATCCGGGTCAGGTCCTCGGCATAGGCGTAGGCGAGCACGTACTCGTCGGCCATCACGCCGGCGTCGATGGTGAACCGGACCTGGCTGGCGTAGCCGTCCTCGTACTCCTCGACCACCTCGACCCGTCGCATCGCCTCGGTCCATTCCGGGTATCGCGCGAAGTCGCAGATGACCGCCGCCACCTGATCCGGTGGTGCGTCGATGACGATCGACTGGGTGGAGGAGTCCGCCATGGGGGGAGGCTACCCGGCGCGGTGGCACACCTGGCCGTCCCGCCCCCACGCCACACCCGGCGGGAACCTACCCGGAGCGCCAGGACGGCGGTACGGGTAGGTTTCGACAGAGCCGACCCACGGGTGGCGGCCGGCCGACCAGTGCGAGCACGAGGGAGTGCAGGGTGCGCGAGTTCTCCGTCCCGCCGATCGTCACCGTCGGCGACTCCGCCAACCTCACCGACCCCGTCTGGGACAACGCGGAGGTCGCGCCCGACACCGTGCAGTTCGTCCGGCCCTCCGGGGCCAGCGACGGACCGGCCTGGATCGACGTCACCTGCCTGCAGTTCCGCGACGAGGTCGCCGCCGTGGCCCGGGGACTGGTCGCCGCCGGCGTGCAGCCCGGTGACCGGATCGGGCTCATGAGCCACACCCGCTACGAGTGGACCCTCGTCGACTACGCGATCTGGGCCGCGGGCGGCGTCACGGTGCCGATCTACGAGACCTCCAGCGCCGAGCAGGCCGCCTGGATCCTCGCCGACTCCGGCGCCACGGCCTGCGTGGTCGAGACCAACGCACACGCCACCCTGCTGGCCGGCGTCCGCGATCGCCTCCCGGACCTCGGCAACATCTGGCAGATCGACCTCGGCGCGGTGGACGATCTGGTCGCCGCGGGCGCGTCGGTCGACCCGGCGGAGATCGACCGGCGCCGCGCGGCGTGCCGCGCCGGCGACGTGGCCACGATCATCTACACCAGCGGCACCACCGGCCGCCCCAAGGGCTGCGTCATCACGCACCGGAACATGTACGCCGACATCGCCAACGCGGTGCCCGTGCTGCCGAACCTGTTCAACCCGGGCGCCTCCACGCTGCTGTTCCTCCCCCTTGCGCACGCCTTCGCCCGGCTCATCCAGGTCGGCGTGGTGTACGCCCGGGCCACGATGCGGCACTGCGGCGATCCGAAGAACCTGGTCGCGGAGCTGCAGGAGTTCCGCCCCACCTTCCTGCTCTCCGTTCCCCGCGTCTTCGAGAAGGTCTACAACGCGGCCCAGCAGAAGGCCGAGGCCGACGGGAAGGGCGACATCTTCGCCCGCGCCGAGCGGGTGGCCATCGCGTACAGCGAGGCGTTGGAGTCCCCCGGCGGGCCGGGCTTCGGACTGCGGGCCCAGCACGCGCTCTTCGACCGGCTGGTCTACCGGAAGCTGCGCGCGGCGCTCGGCGGCCGGTGCCGGGACGCCATCTCCGGCGGCGCCCCGCTCGGTGCCCGCCTCGGCCACTTCTTCCGGGGCGTCGGGGTGACGGTGCTGGAGGGCTACGGGTTGACCGAGACCGCGCCCGCCGCCGCCGTCAACCTGCCCTCGGCCACCCGGATCGGCACGGTCGGCCGGCCGCTGCCCGGCGTGAGCATCCGCATCGAGGACGACGGCGAGATCCTCATCGCCGGCGAGCTGGTCTTCGACGGGTACTGGCGCAATGAGGAGGCGACCGCCGAGGTGCTCACGGACGGCTGGTTCCGCACGGGCGACCTGGGCCAGCTCGACAACGACGGCTACCTCAGCATCACCGGCCGGAAGAAGGAGATCATCGTGACGGCCGGCGGCAAGAACGTCGCCCCGGCCGTGCTGGAGGATCAGGTCCGGGCACACCCGCTGGTCAGCCAGTGTCTGGTCGTCGGCGACCAGAAGCCGTTCATCGCGGCGCTCGTCACCCTCGACGAGGAGGCGCTGCCGCGGTGGCTCGAGTCGGCCGGGCTGCCCGCCGACACGCCGGTGGCCGAACTGCGCGAGCACGAGGGGCTACGCGCCGAGATCCAGAAGGCCGTGGACGCCGCCAACGCCACGGTCTCGAAGGCCGAGTCCATCAAGGTGTTCCGGATCCTCCCCCGCGACTTCACCGAGGCGACCGGCGAGCTGACCCCGTCGCTCAAGGTCAAGCGCCAGGTCGTGCACAAGACGTACGCGGCGGAGATCGCCGAGATCTACCAAGGCTGACTACCATCCGTCACGTGCCCGCCTCGACAGCCGCCGCCCGACCTCACCCTCTCGCCGCCGCCGCGCGCCTGGTGATGCTGGCGCTGGTCGCCGTACTGACCCTCTTCGCCACCCGCGAGCTGGCCCAACTCTGGTGGATCGCGCTGCTCGCCGTGGCCGGGCTGCCCGCCTTGCTGGCTCCGCAGCACCGGGTGATCGCCCCGCTCAGCCGGGTGGCCGAGGTGGTGGTGCTGGGGCTGGCCGCGAGCCACGTGGCGGCGGTGGCCCTGGTCGGCGGGTCGATCCACGGCCTCGGGGCGTCCGCCGTGCTGCCGTACCTCGCGGTGCCGGTGACGGTCACCGCGCTGCGCCGCCGGTTCCGGGAGGGTGCCGCGCTGCTCGCGGTGGCCGCCGCCGCCCTGCTGGTCAGCGGCGTGCTCACCGAGGTCGACGGGGAACGGCAGATCACCCAGCCGGGCTACCTGGCCGTCTGCGCGCAGTGGCTGATCCTCGCGGTACTCGGGCTCTACGCCGCGCGCACCCTGCACCGGGTGATGCAGGCGCGCGGCGACGGCAAGCCGCAGCCGTACGCCGAGGCGACCCGCCTGCTCACCCAGCTGCGTACGGTGGCCCGGCAGCTGCCCGGGGCGACCCTGGACCCCGGCGGGATCTCCGAGCATCTGCTGGAGGAGCTGCGCAACGTGGCACCGGGCGACCGGGCGGCCGTGCTCTCGGCCAGCGGCGGGGGCCGGCTCGTGGTGCTCGCCCAGGTCGGTGTCGACCGGGTCGACTGGGAGACCAAGCTCGACGCCGACTCGGCGATCGCTGACGCCTGGGCCAGCCAGCAGCCGCAGACCGCGGCCCGGTCGCAGGCCCGGTCGCACCCGGGCGGCGACGTCTCCGCGCTGATCGTGCCGCTGGTCGCCGGCGTCCGCACGGTCGGGCTGGTGGTGCTGGAGGCCGACGCGGCGCACGCCTACCCGTCGGCCGTGGTGTCGCGGGTGACCGCCCTGACCGGCCCGGCCGCGCTGCGGCTGGAGGCGGCGCTGCTCTTCGACGAGGTCCGCTCGCTGGCCACCAACGAGGAGCGGCAGCGCCTGGCCAGGGAGATCCACGACGGTGTCGCCCAGGAGCTGGTGATGGTCGGCTACGGCATCGACAACGCCCTGGCCACCGTTCACGAGGACGCGGACGAGACCGCCGAGGCGCTGCGTACGCTGCGCGGTGAGGTGACCCGGGTGATCACTGAGCTGCGGCTGAGCCTGTTCGAGCTGCGCAGCGAGGTGGACCGGCACGGCGGACTGGCCGCCGCGATCGCCGAGTACGCCCGCACGGTCGGGGCGTCCGCCGGTCTGCGGGTTCACCTGTCGCTGGACGAGTCGACGGCGCGGCTGCCCGCCGCCACGGAGGCGGAGCTGCTCCGCATCGCGCAGGAGGCGGTGACCAACGCCCGCAAGCACGCCGGGGCGTCCAACCTCTGGGTCACCTGCGAGGTCGACCCGCCGTACGCGCAGATCGAAGTGTCGGATGACGGTCAGGGGATCGCTGACCAGCGGCCCGACGGGCGGTACGGTCTTGCGATCATGGCCGAGAGGGCGGAACGTATCCGGGGCCGGTTGGAGATTCGGCCACGGCGACCGAGCGGCACGACCGTGGCGGTGGTTCTCGGCACCTCGCCCCGGCGCGATAACGTGCGCGGTAGCGCAGCAGCAGAAGGGGAGTAACCCGAGGATGACCACAAGCCCGACACCGGCCGCCCGTACCAAGGTCCTTCTGGTCGATGATCACGACCTGATTCGGAAGGGCCTGCGGCACGCCTTCGAGCGGGACCGGCAGTTCGAGGTCGTCGGCGAGGCCGCCACGGCGGCGGAGGGCGTCCGCCAGGCGGGGGCGCTGCAGCCGGACGTGGTGATCATGGATCTCCGGTTGCCCGACGGCAGTGGCCTGGAGGCGACCCGGGCGCTTCGCAAGTCCAGCGCTTCGATGGGCATCGTGGTGCTGACCATGTACGCCGGCGACGACCAGCTCTTCGGCGCGCTGGAGGCCGGCGCCTCCGCCTTCGTGCCGAAGACCGCGCCGGCCGACGAGGTGGTGGCCGCCGCCCGGCATGCCGCCTCCTCGCCCAGCGCGTTCACCGCGGCCGACCTGGCCGAGGCGATGAAGCGCCGGCTGGCCCCGTCCGGCCCGCAGCTCTCCCCTCGTGAGGGCCAGGTGCTGCGGCTGCTCGCCGACGGCATGAGCGTGGCGGGCATCGCGAAGCAGCTCTTCGTCAGCGAGTCCACCGCCAAGACCCACATCTCGAAACTCTACGAGAAGCTGGGTGCGGCCAACCGGGCGCAGGCGCTGATGACGGCGCTGCGGCTGGGCCTGCTCGAGGCACCGGACGCGCCCAAGTTCTGACCGTTGCGCCGCCACCGGCGGCACGCCTCAGGACGCCACTGGATCCGCGTCGGCCGGACGGGCCGGCGCGGATCTCGCGTATCGACCGGCGTCGGCGGCCGAAGTGGTGGCCGACTATGGTCACCCGGGCACTCGGCCGGGCAGAATACCGCGGTGGCGGGCGGGCAACGAGGCTCGCGCCGCCGACGGTTAGGGGTGGAGCGCATGCAGCGGCCGGACTGGGCACCCGAGACGATCGACATCGAACGCCCGAGCGTGGCCCGCATGTACGACTACTACCTCGGCGGCTCGCACAACTTCGCCGCCGATCGGGCCGCCGCCCGGGCGATGGTGGCCGCGGTTCCGGAGGCGCCCCTCATGGCCCAGGCCAACCGGGCGTTCCTCCGGCGGGCGGTGCAGTTCCTCACCGGGGCGGGCGTACGCCAGTTCCTGGACATCGGCTCCGGCATACCGACGGTGGGAAACGTGCACGAGATCGCCCGGCGGACGGCGCCCGAGTCCCGCGTCGTCTACGTGGACGTCGACCCGGTGGCGGTGGCGCACAGCCGGGAGATCCTCGCCGGCGACGATCGCGCCGCGGTGGTCCAGGAGGACCTGCGCCGTCCCGAGCGGATCCTCGCCCACCCGGACGTACGCGGCCTGCTCGACTTCGACGAGCCGATCGCCGTGATGGCCGTGGCGGTGCTGCACTTCATCGCCGACGACGACCGGCCCGCCGAGATCCTGGGCGTCCTGCGGGACGCGCTCGTGCCGGGCAGCCATCTGGTGCTCTCGCAGGCCAGCGACGAGGGACGCAGCGAGAATGAGCGCACCGAGGCACAGAACGTCTACCGGCACACCGACAACCCGCTCTGGGTGCGCAGCCGGCCCGAGCTGACCGCCTTCTTCGACGGTTTCACGCTGGTCGAGCCGGGCGTGGTGTGGGTGCCGCAGTGGCGTCCGGAGTCACCGGAGAGCGCGGAGGACGCGGAGCGGTCCGTCTTCCTGGGTGGCGTCGGGCGGCTCGGTGGCTGAGTCGGCGCCGCTGCGGGCATCGTCGCGTCCCGGGACGTTCGCCCGCGCCTGGGCCAAGGCGGTCAGCGGCACCAGCTACCTGCCGATGCCCCAGGCGCAGCTGGAGGCGCTGCTGCAACGTCTCGCCGACCAGTTGGCCGCCGCGCTGCGGACCGAGCCGTTCGACGTACGCCCCGGTCACCGGGTCGGCACCGAGCTGGTCGCCAACCACATCGCCTCGGTGGAGGGGCTCGGCCGCACGGTCGAGGTCCTCCAGCTCCGGATGATCCGCGACCTGGGCCTGGTGGGCGACGACGTCGAGGACCGGATGGCCCGGCTGCTCGCCGCGGTGGCCACCGGGTACGCCCGGGCGCTGCGCGACCGAACCCTCGACGAGCAGGAGTCGATCCGGCGGGCCGCCATGATGGCCCGTACGCAGGCGGAGCGCGCGTTGCGCGACAGCGAGGCACGGTTCCGCCGCCAGGCGACCCACGACCCGCTCACCGATCTGCCCAACCGGGTGCTCTTCACCGAGCGGCTCACCGCGGCGCTCAACGAGCCCGGCCGGGGTGGGCAGCGGATCGGGCTCTGTTTCATCGACCTCGACCGGTTCAAGGTGGTGAACGACTCGCTCGGCCACCAGGTCGGCGACCGGCTGCTCATCACGGTCGCCGAGCGGCTGCGCCGGGCCCTCGACGGGCACCTGGTCGCCCGGCTCGGCGGGGACGAGTTCGTCATCCTGGTGGAACGGACCGGCGGCACCGACGACGTGGTCGCGGTGGCCGACGCGGCACTGGCCGCGGTACGCGAACCGGCCACCGTCGACGGTCACGAGCTGGTGGTCACGGCGAGTATCGGCATCGCGGAACGGCAGGTCGCCGGCACCACGCCGAGCGACCTGATGCGCGCCGCCGACAGCACGCTGCACTGGGCCAAGGCGGCCGGCGGCGCCCGGTGGGAGGTGTTCGACGCCGAGCGCAACCGACGGGAGCTGGCCCGGTACGCGCTCTCGGCGGCCATCCCACCCGCGTTGGAACGGGGCGAGTTCTACCTCGACTACCAGCCGCTGACCTCGCTGCGCGACGGCAGTCTGCTCGGTGTGGAGGCGTTGGTGCGGTGGCGCCACCCGGAGCTCGGCGTGCTGCGACCGGGCAGCTTCATCGGCCTGGCCGAGGAGACGGGGCTCATCGTGCCGCTCGGCGCCTGGGTGCTCGGCGAGGCGTGCCGCCAAGCGGAGCGCTGGTCGGCGCAGGGCGGCCGGACGCCTTTCGTCAGCGTCAACCTGGCGGTGCGCCAGGTGCACCGACCGGGCCTGGTGCAGGAGGTGCACGACCTGCTGGAGCGCACCGGGCTGCCGCCGGAACGGCTCCAGTTGGAGATCACCGAGAGCACCATGATGAGCACCACCGAGGAGCCGGTACGTGCCCTGCGCGGCCTCGCCGATCTCGGCGTACGGATCGCCATCGACGACTTCGGCACCGGCTACAGCAACCTGGCGTACCTGCGGGACCTGCCGGTGACCGAGCTGAAGGTGGCCGGTGAGTTCGTCGCCGGGCTGCGCGCGCCGGCGGCCGATCCGGGCAGCCGTACCGATGAGCGGATCCTCGCCTCACTCGTGTCGCTGGCGCACGCGCTCGACCTCACGGTGACCGCCGAGGGGGTGGAGACGGCCGGTCAGGCCCAACGGCTGCGGGCGATCGGCTGCGACGCCGGCCAGGGGTGGCACTTCGGGCGTCCCGCACCAGCGGAGCGGATCCTGGAACGCGTCGGCTGACAACCGTAGACACTGTCTACGTCCGCCTGGTAGACAGTGTCCATGTCGGATTCGGAGGCGGACGTCCGCACGCGGCTGATCGCCGCCGGGGTGGCCCTGGTGCGCGACGAGGGGCACGGGGCGGTCTCACTGCGGGACATCGCCCGCCGAGCCGGGGTCTCGCACGGTGCGCCCCGACGCTACTTCCCCACCCATCTCGACCTGCTCTCGGCGATCGCCCGGCAGGGGTACGCCGACCTCGGCGCCCGGGTCGCCACGACCGTGCGCGACGCCGGACCCGACCCGCGCGAACGCCTCCTCGCCCTCGGCCGGGCCTACCTCGACTACGCCGCCGCGCAGCGCGGGATGTTCGAGCTGATGTTCCGCCACGACCTGCTGAACAGCGGCCGGCTCGGGCTACGCGACACCAGCCTGCCGCTGTTCACCCTGCTGGTCGACCTCGTCGCGCAGACACGGCGACCGACCGACGCCGACGCCACCGTCCTCGCCGGCGCGCTCTGGGCCAACCTGCACGGCCTCGCGCAGCTCTGGGCCTGGAGGAGCCTGCAACTGGCGACCGGCGCCACCGACGACGACGCGCTCCTGCGGGCCGCGCTCGACGCGCACCTCGGCCCCGCCACCGCCTGACCCGTTCCGCATCCGATCGGAGGAACCGTGCCCCTGCTGTACGACCTCGGCAAGCTGACCGTCGGAAACGCCCTGCGACTCGGCTGGCAGCCACAGGTGGAGGGGCTCGGGCACGTGCCCCGCCACGGCGGCGCCATCCTCGCCGGCAACCACCTCTCGGTCGCCGACGAGCTCTTCCTGGCCGCCGTCACACCCCGCCGCATCGCCTTCTGGGCCAAGTCGGAGTACTTCTCCGGCGGGGGTGTGCGCGGCTGGCTCAGCCGCCGCCTCGTCAGCGGCATGGGCGCCATCGCGGTCGAACGCGCCGGTGGCCGGGCGGTGCTCACCGCGTTCGACGCCGCCGTGCCCGTGCTCCGCGCCGGCGGTCTCGTCGCCGTCTACCCGGAGGGCACCCGCTCCCCCGACGGACGGCTGCACCGCGGCCGTACCGGCGTGGTGCGGCTGGCCCGGGACGCCAACGTGCCGATCATCCCGGTCGGTGTCCTCGGCACCGCGGAGGTGCTGCCGATCGACGCGCGGCTGCCCCGCCGGCACCCGGTGACGCTACGGTTCGGTCCACCGATCCCGGTGGCCGGGCGCATCCACGGGCCACGCGACATCCGGACGCTCACCGACGAGGTGATGGCGGCGATCCAGCAGCTGACCGGCCAGGAGTACGTGCCCCGGTACGCCCCGAAGCGGGAGAACCTGGCCGCCTGAGCCCCTGCGGGTCGGTGGCCCGGCCCGCAGGTGCGGTCCGCCGGTCAACCGGCGAGCAGGGCGGCCATCCGCTGGGCCTGGGTCTCCCAGCGCCACTCCTGCTCCACCCAGGCCCGCCCGGCGGCACCGAACTGTCGGGCCAGGTCCCGGTCGACGAGCAGCCGGGAGACCTGGTCGGCGAGCTGCGCGACGTCACGGCCGTTCACCACGTACCCGGTCTCCCCCTCGCGTACCGCGTCCGGCGCGCCGCCGGAGTCGCCGGCCACCACCGGCAGGCCGGTCGCGGACGCCTCCAGGTAGACGATGCCGAGGCCCTCCACGTCCAGCCCCCGGTTGCGGGTACGGCACGGCATCGCGTAGACGTCGCCGGCCGCGTAGTGCGCGGGCAGTTCAGCCGCCGGCACCGACCCGGTGAAGACCACGTCCCGGTCCACACCGACCTGGCGGGCCAGCTTCTCGAGCGCGGCCCGGTACGGCCCACCACCGACCACCAGCAGAGCGGCGTCGGGGACCCGGCGGATGATCTCGGGCATCGCTCGGATGAGCATGTCCTGGCCCTTGCGCGGAACCAGCCGGGACACGCAGACCACGACCGGCCGGTCGGAGAGCCCCAGCCGGGCCCGCACCGGCTCACCGTCGACGTCCGGGTGGTACGTGTCGACGTCCACCCCGGGCGCGAGCCGGTGCAGCTCGGTGAGTCCGGTCAACGCCCGCGCCAGCCGAACCCGCGTGTATTCACCGAGATAGGTGGTCACGTCGACGCCCCGCCCGATGCGACGCAGCGCCGCCCGGGCGCCGGGCAGCGCCGCCCAGCCGATCTCGTGCCCGTGCGTCTGCGCCACGATCCGGCGGATCCCCGCCCGGCGGCGTAGTCCGCCGGCGAGCAGCCCGAGCGGAGCCGCCGCGCCGAACCACACCGTGTCGCAGTCGTACGCGCGGGCGAGCCGCGCGGCCCGCCGCGCCACCAGCGGGGTGGGCAGCAGCACCCGGGTGCGTTCCCGGATCACCTCGAACGGCTGGTCGGCGTCGAACTTCTCCGCCCCGCGCCAGCTGGACGCGTAGACCACCACCGAGCCGGTGGGCTGGCGCACCGCGAGGTTGTGCACGAAGGACTGGATCCCACCGGGGCGGGGCGGGAAGTCGTTCGTGACCAGCAACGTCCGGCTCATCTACCGGCCTCCCTGGCGTAGGCGCGGGCGGCGGCCATCCGCTCGACAGTGGACGGGTGGGTTGCGGAGTAGAGGTACTCCCAGCGTGGCGGGTCCGGATCGGCCAGGTTGACCGTGGCCAGCCGGCGCTGCATGGACTCGAAGGCGGCCGCGTCGCCGGTGAGCGCGAGCGCGTGCGCGTCGGCACGTGCCTCGACCCGCCGGGAGATCAGGGCCTGGATCGGCGTGGCGACCAGCCCGACGACCGTCACCAGGGCCACCAGCAGCGGAAACGCGCGCGGCTGGGCGACCGAGTCGACGCCGGCCAGCCTCAGCAGTGGCGCCCACGAGCCGATCAGGTAGAGCGCGACCACCGCCGCGGCGGCGCCGAGCGCGCCGGTCAGCGTGCCCACCGTGACGTCACGGTCCCGGGCGTGCCCCAGCTCGTGCGCGACGACTGCGGTCACCTCCTTTGGCGGGGCCTCGCGCAGCAGGGTGTCGTAGACGACCACGCGTCGGGTCGGCCCGATACCCGAGACGTACGCGTTCACCGCCCGCGTCCGGCGGGACGCGTCGGCGACCAGGACGTCCCGCACCGGTACGCCGTCGCGCGCCGCCATCGCCATCAGCTCGGTACGCAGCGGGCCCTGCTCCATCGGGGTGAAGCGGTTGAACACCGGTTCCACCAGCACCGGCAGGACGAAGGAGAGCAACACCACCAGGCCGGCCGCCCCGGCCGCGCCGAACGCCCACCACCAGCGCGGGGCGAGCCGGATGACCGCGTAGAAGCCGAGCAGCGCCACCGCGCCGACCACCGCGCTCACCGCGTACGACTTGAGCAGGTCGACCACCCAGCCACCCCAGCCGTTGGTGCTCAGCCCGTAGCGGGTGAGCACGGCCTGCCGCCAGGCGGAGAACGGCAGAGTGACCAGGTCGGCGATGAGCACCACGGCGAGACCGCCGAGCACGGCCTGGGCGATCCAGTGCCCGCCGAAGGGGCGCCCGGCCAGCTCGATCAGGCGGCTGCCCAGCGGGGTCAGCCCCAGGGCGAGGGCGATCAGCAGGCCCACGACGAGGCTCGCGTAACCGCCCGGGCGCAGCGCGGCCCGGAACTCGCGCCCGTGCACCACCTGGTCGGCCGGCAGGGCGCGCAACGCGGCGAGCTGGTCGGCGCGGGGCGCCGGCGGACGGTTCCAGGGGATCAGCAGCGCGGTGACGACCACCAGCGCGAGGGCCAGCCCGGCCAGCGCCAGCACCGCCCAGCCGCGCGGGCTCATCGCGGCACCCCGCCGCGCGGGCGCCCGTTACCGCCCCGCGATACCCGCGTCATCCCGCGCTCCTCCCGCTGTGACCGCCAATCCTAGGGCTCCCGTCCGCCACCGCGGCGCCGGTGCCCGCCGGCTCACACCGAACGGCCGGCGGGACGCGACGAGCGGGATCGCCCGCGCGGAGCATCGGCGGATCGGAGTCGGCCGGCATCGGCGTGGCGGGATCAGGCGATTCGACGGCGGCGCAGCGGCCGGGGCTGCGCGGCCGGCGGCCGCGGCGCGGGCAGCACCTCCACCTCGAACCCCGCCCGGACGAACATCTCGATCGCCCGGTACTCGGCCGCGCCGAGGTCGGCCGTGGGGGAACTGTCGTCGAGCAGGGCGGTCACCAGGCAGCCGGAACAGCTGGCACCCCGGATGCGGCACCGCTCGCAGTCGATGAGCATGAACGCCTCCTGACGGGCTGCGGCGGCCTGGACGACCCAACGTCGCCACCCGACCACCATCGGTCACGCCCACGGTATGCGCCGGGTATGACAGAACCGGACAACGAGCCGCGAACCGGCGTCGACCGACTCGACGGCGACGAAGTCGGGGCATCAACGGCTGCGGGTCAGCCCGACTTCGTCGAACCCGAGTGGATCATCCGAGCGGGCAGGCACCCGCCGCCCAGGCCTGCGCGACGAAGGTCAGGAGCGGGCCAGGCGGCGCAGCAGCGAGTCGGCGCCGAGCGGGTACGCGCCGTGCCGGCGTACCCCGTCGGCGACCTCGCGGTCGGAGGAGATCACCACCACCGGCCGGCCGGGCGGCTCGGCACGGACCAGACGCCGGATCAGGTCGTCGGCGGTCTCCCCCTTCCGGGAGAAGAGCACCCGCACGCCGCGCGGGGTGGGCGGCAGCCCGGGGATGCGCTCGGCGCCGTCGAAGACCACTGTCACCTCGTCGCCGGTCTGCGCGGCGATCCCACCCAGCCCCGTGATCAGGCGCTTGCGCTGCTGCTCCAGCGACATCTCGCCGAAACCGCGCTTGGTGACGTTGTAGCCGTCCACCACGAGGTGTGCCCGCGGCAGGGCCAGCAACTGGTCCAGCCGGGCCGGGTCGTCGGTGTCCCGGGCCCGCGTCGCGGCGCCGGGCGCGGTGCCGGGCTGGTCGGCGAACGCCTCGGCCACGAAGTCGGCCGGGAGGGTGTCGACCGGATCGAGCGCCAGCTCGCGGCGCAGCCCGACCGAGGCCTGGCTGATCGTCTCCAGCAGCAGCCACAGCCGGGCGTCGTCGACCGAGCGGGCCTCCTTGGCGCTGGAGCGGGCCGCGCCGGCGGCGGCCTCGGCCTCGGCCAGCCGGGCCCGGACCCGGCGCAGCTCCGCTTCGGAGTCGGCGGTCGCCCGGGCCGCCCGGCCACGCTCGGTGGCGAGCAGTTCGTTGGCCCGCCGCTCCCGGGCCTGCGTCTCGCGGAGGGTACGGGCCAGCTGCCGGGCCTCCTCACGCTGCTGGCCGAGCTCCTCACGGACCCGGGCCAACTCGTCACGGAGCTTCTCCGCCTCGACCCGGGCCACCGCCCGGTCGTGCTCGGCCCGGGTGGCCCGCTGCTCCGCCTCGCGTACCAGCTCGGCGACGACCGCGCTGTCCGCCTCGGCGCGTACCGCCGCGCCGCTCGCCTCGATCAGGTCCCGCCACCCACGCGGTCGGGCCAGGTAGGCGAGGGCGGCCACCTCGACCGGGTCGGCGGCGGCCGGGGCGGTGCCCTCGACCACGGCCGCGCCGAGGTCGCCCGCGTCGGTCAGTACCCGGGCGCTGACCCGCTGCCGGAAGAGCGGGTCGGCGGTCAGCTGGGCGGCGATCGCCGGAGCGCCGAGCCGAGCCCGGCGGTTGGGCGCGAACTTGGCCACCCGACGCAGCGGCACGGGCACCTCGTCGGCGGGGAGACCGGGCAGCACCGCGGCGGTGAGGGTCACGATCCGCTGCCGTACCGGCTCGGGCAGGACCGGCTCGGGCTCCGGAGCCCGGTCGTCCGCCGTGCCGGCAGCGTCCGTGGCGGCCTCGACGCCGGCGTCAGCAGGGGTCACCGCCTCGTCCGATCCGGCCGGCCCGCCCACCTCACCCGTGTCGCGCGCAGCGGCGGCCCGGCCCTCCGGCGGGAGGTGGTCGTCGTACGGCTCGGTGAGGGGCATGTGGCAAGTCTCCCACCGCAGCCGGGCCCACCGCCCGGTGAGTGAGCCGATCTCTCATCCTAGCCTGGTGGTGACTCGTGGGACTGCTGAGAACGGAGTGTCGGACCGGAACGTTACGGTGCCGCGGATGGCACAGGCGGAGTACGTCCAGCAGACGCTGGCGGGCCTCGACACCGCCGCTGGCGGCGGTGTCGACCCGGCCCTGCCGCTGTACGCGACCACCTTCGTGGTGGTCGACCTGGAGACCACCGGTGGGGCTCCCGACGGCGGCGGGATCACCGAGATCGGCGCGGTCAAGGTGCGCGGCGGCGAGGAACTGGGTGTGCTCGCCACCCTGGTCAACCCGGGGCAGCCGATCCCGCCGTTCATCACCGTGCTGACCGGCATCACCGAGGCCATGGTGGTGCCGGCGCCGCCGATCGAGCAGGTGCTGCCGAGTTTCCTGGAGTTCATCGCCGACGCCGTGCTGGTGGCCCACAACGCGCCCTACGACGTCGGCTTCCTCAAGGCCGCCTGCGCCCGGCACGGCTACCGCTGGCCCAACCCCCGGGTGCTGGACACGGCCGCGCTGGCCCGCCGCGTACTGACCCGCGACGAGGTGCCCAACCGCAAGCTCGGCACCCTCGCCGCGTACTTCCGCACCGCCACCCCGCCGAGTCACCGTGCCCTGGACGACGCCAAGGCGACCGTCGACGTGCTGCACGCGCTGATCGGCCGGCTCGGCGGGCACCGGGTGGAGACCGTCGGCGACGCGATCGAGTTCGCCAAGGCGGTCACGCCCACCCAGCGCCGGAAGCGGCACCTGGCCGAGGGGCTGCCGAAGGCGCCGGGCGTGTACATCTTCCGCGCCGCCGACGACCGGCCGCTGTACGTCGGCACCTCCGGTGACATCGCCACCCGGGTTCGCAGCTACTTCACGGCGGCGGAGAGGCGGGCCCGGATCTCGGAGATGCTCGCCGCCGCCGAGCGGGTCGAGGCGGTCGAGTGCGCGCACTCGCTGGAGGCGGAGGTCCGGGAGCTGCGGCTGATCGCCGCGCACGCCCCGCCGTACAACCGCCGGTCGAAGTATCCGGAACGGATGCTCTGGCTCAAGCTCACCGACGAGCACTACCCGCGGCTGTCGGTGGTCCGCGAGCTCGCCCCCACCGACCGGGCCTACCTCGGGCCGTTCACCTCTCGGCGCACCGCCGAGCTGGCCGCCGCCGGCTTCTACGACGCGGTGCCGTTGCGCCAGTGCACCCACCGGCTCTCGCTGCGTACCGTCACGCCGGCCTGCGCCCTGGCCGAGCTGGGTCGCTGCCCGGCGCCCTGCGAGCACCGGATCAGCCCGGAGGTGTACGACGAGGAGGCGGCCGCCCCGTTCCGCGCGGCGACCGCCGACGACCCGCAGGTGGTGGTGGACGCCCTGCTGGCCCGGATCGAGGCGCTCTCCCGCGACCAGCGCTACGAGGAGGCCGCGGTGGTCCGCGCGCGGCTGGTGGCGCTGCTGCGCGCGGCGGTGCGGATGCAGCGACTGGCCGCGCTCACCGGCATCGCCGAGCTGGCCGCGGCCCGTCCCGCCGCCGGGGGTGGCTGGGAGCTGGCGCTGGTCCGGCACGGTCGGTTGGCCGGTGCCGGCGTGTCACCGCCGGGCGTCCACCCACGACCGACGCTGGCCGCGATCCGCGCCACCGCCGAGACGGTTCCGCCCGGTCACGGGCCGGTCCCCCGCGCCTCCGCGGAGGAGTCGGAACGGATCCTGTCCTGGTTGGAACGACCGGAGACCCGGTTGGTCGAGATGTCCTCCGGATGGTCGTCCCGGGTACGTGGCGCGGCACGGTTCCGCGACCTCCTGGCCAAGGCGGAGGCCGCCGCGGCCCATCAACTCTCGACCGAACGCTCATGACCAACTGACCGATCGGACTACGTCTACTCGCTTAGTCTGTTAGAGAAGTGCATTCCTGCCCGATTCGTGGGCCTGCTCCCGGTTGCCGGTCTCCCGGCGGCCGCGGGGCCGGGGTGAGGAGGTGTCCCTCGTGGACGTCGACGCCGGACACGGCGCCGCCCTGGGGGGCGCGCTTCCCACCAGAGCAGGTGACCTGCCACTGACCCGCCGACTCCGGTCGCTGCTCAACTGGCCGACCGCCGAGTCCGACCCGGTCAGCCAACTGGTACGCGCACACCGCGCCATCCACGCCGGCGCCGACCCCGCGGTGCTGCGCCGGGCGTACGCGATCGCCGAGACCATGCACCGCGGGCAGTTCCGCAAGAGCGGGGAGCCGTACATCACCCACCCGCTCGCGGTCGCCCAGATCTGCGCCGACCTCGGGATGGACACCACCACCCTGGTCGCCGCGCTGCTGCACGACACGGTCGAGGACACCCGCTACACGCTCCAGGCCCTCTCCGACGACTTCGGGGCGGAGGTGGCCCACCTGGTCGACGGGGTCACCAAGTTCGACAAGGCCTTCTACGGCAAGGCCGCCGAGGCCGAGACGATCCGCAAGATGATCATCGCGGCCGGCCGGGACGTCCGGGTCCTGATCATCAAGCTGGCCGACCGGCTGCACAACATGCGTACCCTCGGCGTCCGGTCGGCCGCCTCCCGCGAGCGGATCGCCCGCAAGACCGAGGAGGTGCTCGTCCCGCTCTGCGACCGGCTCGGCATTCAGACGCTCAAGCGGGAGCTGGACGACGTGGTGCTGCTGCACCTGCACCCGGAGGAGCACGCCCGCATCGCCCGGCACGTGCACGACCGACCCGGCTGGGACGCGTACCTCGCCCAGGTGGTCTCCCAGGTCAAGGTGGCGCTGCGCCGCAGCCGGGTCGACGCCGAGGTGGCGCCCCGACCCCGGCACCTCTACTCGATCTGGAAGGACACGGTCGCCGGCGATCACAGCGCCCCGTACGATCTGCCGCGCATCGCCGTGGTGGTCGACGGCCCCCCGACCGACTGCTACGCGGCACTCGGCGCGGTCCACGGGCTCTGGCGTCCGATGCCGGGCCGGTTCAAGGACTACATCGCCTCGCCCAAGAACAACCTCTACCGCTCTCTGCACACCAGCGTGTGCGGGCCGCGGGACCGCACCGTCGAGGTGCTCATCCGCACCGAGGAGATGCACCGTTCGGCCGAGTACGGCATCGCCGCCGACTACCGCTTCCCGCGAGTCGGCGGCGGCGCGGGCGGCGCCGAACAACTCGCCTGGCTGCACCGGGTGCTCGACTGGGAGCAGGACGCCGCCGACCCGGCCCAGTTCCTCGAGTCGCTGCGTTGCGACCTGGCCGAGGCGCAGATCGAGGTCTTCTCCGAAGGGCGGCAGATCGTGCTGCCGGCCGGTGCCACACCGGTCGACCTCGCGTACGAGCTCGGCACCGACCGGGGTGACCACTGCCTGGCCGCCCGGATCAACGGGAGGCTCGCCCCGCTCTCCTCCGAGCTGGAAGAGGGCGACGTCGTCGAGATCTTCACCGAGAACGACGCCGACAACGGCTTCGAGGCGGAGGCCGCGCCGCGGGGCCCTCGCCGGGAGTGGCTCAGCTTCGTGAAGTCCCCGCACGCGCAGATGCAGATCAACCGCTGGTTCGCCGAACACACCGAACCGGGCATTTCGATCAACGACAAGGTGCGCCTCGGCCGGGCCACTCTCGGACTCACGCTCCGCCAGCACAACCGAGGGCTGGCGAGTGACCTGCCGCTGCTGCGCCTCGCCGAGGAACTCGGCTACCCCGACCTGGAGACTCTGCTGGTCGCGGTCTTCGACCGGGTGATCGAGCCGAACGAGGTGGTCCGTCAGCTCATCGACCTGGTCGACCACCGCCAGTGACCAGTAGCCCCCCGCCGGGCACGAGCCGCATTCGTCGCCATTAGCCTGGTGTCATGATCCCCCGCTCGCGCGCCACCGGCAGGGCCCTCGGCTATCAGGTCTTCTACCGGCTGCCGCTACCGCTACGCCGTCGACTGGTCCGGCTGGCCGTGCCGAAGTACATCGTCGGCGCGGTCACCCTGGTTCGCGACGCCGAAGCCGAGGGAGCGGGACGGTTGCTCCTGCTCCGCCAGCCGCCCGGCAAGGGCTGGACGCTGCCCGCCGGGCTGCTGCAACGGCATGAGGCCCCGGTGGTGGGCGCGGCCCGTGAGCTGTACGAGGAGTCCGGCATCCGGCTCTCCCCCGCCCAGCTCAGTCCGGCCGTACCGAACGCGGTCGTGCACGCCAAGGGCTGGGTGGACGTCGTCTTCACCGCGGAGGTGCCGGCGTCCACCACGGAACTGAAGGTCGACGGCGCCGAGGTCTTCGAGGCCGCCTGGCATCCGCTGGACGACCTGCCCCAGCTCAGCTGGGCGACGGCCCGGCTGCTCGCGCACTACGACATCGGCCCCCTGGTGGGGCAGTTCCCGCCGCCCGTACCCGACACGAAGGTGTGAGCGTGGTGCCGGCCGGCGTGGACGACCTCTGTGCGGTGGTGCTCGCCGCCGGTGAGGGGACCCGGCTACGGCCGCTCACCGAGCGGCTGCCCAAGGCGCTCTGCCCGGTCGGAAACGTGTCACTGCTGGACCGGGCGCTCGCCCGGCTCGCCGGACTCGGTCCGTCCGGGGCGGCCCGGGTCGCGGTGAACGCCTGCTACCTGGCCGATCAGGTGGTCGAGCACGTCGGGGACCGCGCCCACCTCTCGGTTGAGCCGGGTGACCCGCTCGGCACCGCGGGCGGGGTCGCGAAGCTGAAGGACTGGATCGCCGGGCGGCCGGTGCTGGTCGGCAACGCGGACGCGTACCTCGCCGACCCGACCGCCGACCCCGGACCGGACATCGCGGCGCTGCTCGCCGGCTGGGACGGAGACGAGGTACGGCTGTTGGGTCAGCCGGCCGCCGATCCCGGCGCACCCGGGACGTTCGCCGGGTACGCGTTCACCGGGTTCTCGCTGCTGCCCTGGCGGCTCGTCCGGGAGCTGCCGGTCGAATTCGGCGACCTGGTACGCGCCGTGTGGCGACCGGCCGAGGCGGCGGGCGCGCTACGGGTGGTCCCCTACCGTGGCACCTTCTACGACACCGGCACCCCGGCCGACTACCTGGCGGCCAACCTGCACGCGGCTGGTGGCGACGCCCTGGTCGATCCGGCCGCCACGGTCACCGGGCCCTGCCGGGAGTCGGTGGTCGGGGCGGGCGCCGTGGTGCACGGCGAGGTCGTCCGATCGGTGGTCTGGCCCGGCGCGACGGTGCGGGCCGGCGAGCGGCTGCACGAGGTCGTCCGGGCCGGTGACGACCTGACCGTGCCGGCCGGCCAGGCATCCGCCACGGCTTGACATGATCGACACGACAGGGCCCAGGGGCCTGCCTCGACGCCGTCCGGCGTCGCCGGGGCCCGGCCCAGCCGGGCGTGGTCTTATGAAACAGGCCTTAGAGTGAGCGACGACGTCGACGAACGGAGAACCTTCCCGTGATCACCGCGATCGTGCTGATCGACTGCGCCACCGACTCCATTCCCGAGGTGGCCGAGACCCTGGCCAACCTTCCCGGCGTCAGCGAGGTCTACTCGGTCGCCGGTCACGTCGACCTGATCGCCGTGGTCCGCGTACGCGAGTTCGACCAGATCGCCGAGGTGATCGCGGGCAGCATCTCGAAGGTGCCGGGGGTGAGCAACACCGAGTCGCACATCGCGTTCCGGGCGTACTCCCAGCACGACCTCGAGGAGGCGTTCGCGATCGGTCTGGCCAACGCGGACTGACGACGCCACCGGCGGGCGGCCTGGCCGCGCAGGTCCGCGCGCTCACCGAGGACCTGCACCAGGTGCTCGCCGCGCCGAGCACTTCGGGCCGGTGGCGCGCCCGGCCGGCGAGTGGGCGCAAAGCGCGGCGACCGGGCCGCGCCACCACCACACCCCGGCGGCTACAGCCCGCGCGTCGCCACCAACGACGCGGCCAAGGGCTGGGAGGAACTCTGCCGGCAGGCTGCGGTCAACACCCGCACCTGCTGGATCAAGCACGCGGGCACGGGCCACCCCAAGGCCACCGACCAGCACCCTCCACGACCACACGCCGTCGGCCGGCATCCACCCCCGGATGCCCGGCCGCCGTACGCCGTCGTGGGACCGGCGCACCGTGCGTTGCTCGTACGCGCCGAGGTCCTGCCCTGTCGGCCTCACCGACGTTGACATCGTCAGTCATGGATCGGCCGGCCTTCGCCGGGCGCGGTCGGCCGTGACGGGCCCGGCCCGGGCGGCTGCGGGTGGACGAGCAACGGCCGGCCCATCGCACGATGGACCGGCCGTTCGTGCTTCCCGAGGTCAGCTCACGCCCGGAGCCGGGGTCTCGGTGGTGCCGCCGCCCGGAGCGGGCGACTCGGTCTCGGTACCGCCCGGAGCGGGCGACTCGGTCTCCGTACCGCCCGGAGCCGGCGACTCGGTCTCCGTGCCGCCGGGGCTCGGCGTACCGGAGGCGCTGGCCTGCGGGACCGGGATACCCAGCTGCTGCGCCAGCTGGACCAGCTCGTCATAGTGCGTCTGGAGGGCCGGCAGCGCGGTCTGCGCCAGCTGGATCACCGACTGCTCGGAGCCCTGCGAGATCTCCGTCTGGGTGGCCTGGATGGCCTGCAGGTGGCCGGCCAGCTGCGCGGTCACCCACTCCGTGTCGAAGTTCTTGCCGCTGGCGTTGTTCAGCCGGTCGATCACGGCCTGCTGGTCAGCGGTGGGCCCCTTGGGCAGCTGCACGTTGAGCTGAGACGCGGTCTGCTGCACCGTCTGGTCCAGCTGCGTGTGGTCGGTCACGAACATCTTGCCCAGGTCCTTGACCCGCTGGTTCTGGCCCTTCTGCTGGGCCAGTTCACCCGCGGTGATCTCGAACAGGTTGACCTGGTGGATCGCCTGCAGGTACTGGGTGTCCTGCTCCGACGGCTGTGCCTTGGCCTGCGCTGCGGCGGCCGGTGCGACACCGACCAGCACCAGCGCGGCCAGCAGGCCGAGACGTTTGATACCCAACATGCTTCCTCCCCGTGAGACGTTGGACCGCACGGATACCCGGCTCACCGGGGTTATTCCTGCGATCCCCGCGCGCGAGGGGACGGCCCGGTCGGGCGCCGGCGTCCGCTCTGCGCCGACTCAGCCCGCTTCCGACCCGGGCCCACAGGGCACAAACGGGACGTGGCGCCCACCGGAGTGATCCGGCGGACGCCACGTCCAGGTGAGGTCGAGGTCAGCGGTGCGACTCGGAACCGCTGCTGATCTCCTCGCGCTCCGGTCGGGGCTCGACCGGCGGGTGCCCCGGCGAGACCGGCGCCTCGACCGGCTTCTCGATGGGGTAGAAGAAGCCCCGGATGGCCGGGCCGAGGGCACCGAGCCGGTTCATCTTCTTCGGCACCACCCAGCCGGTGTACTCCAGCGCACCGTGGCCGTCGTGGTCCTGCGCGCTCAGCGGCTGGTGCACCTCGACGAACCGGCCGTCCGGCATCCGCCGGATGATGCCGGTCTCCACGCCGTGCGCCAGCACCTCACGGTCGTGCTGCTGCAGACCGAGGCAGAGCCGGTAGGTGACGTAGTACGCCAGCGGCGGCAGGATCAGCAGGCCGACCCGGCCGGCCCAGGTCATCGCGTTCAAACTGATCTGGAACTTGTCCGCGATGACGTCGTTGGCCCCGGAGAGGGTCAGCACCAGGTAGAACGCGACCGCCATGGCACCCACCGCGGTGCGGGCCGGGACGTCGCGAGGCCGCTGGAGCAGGTTGTGGCTGCGGAAGTCCTTGAGGTGCCGGGCCTCCAGGAACGGATAGAGCGTGGAGAGACCGACCAGGATGCCGGGCAACACGACCGTCGGCCAGAACAGCGGCGGGATCACGTAGCCGTCGCCGAGCGGGATGTCGATCTGCCAGGCCGGCATGAGCCGGGTCGAGCCGTCCAGGAACATGACGTACCAGTCCGGCTGGCTGGCGGCGGAGACGACCCAGGCCTCGTAGGGCCCGAAGAGCCAGATCGGGTTGATCTGGAACAGACCGCCCATCAGCGCGATCACGCCGAAGACGATCATGAAGAAGCCGCCCTGCTTGATCGCGTACCGCGGGAACATCCGCTCGCCGACCACGTTGCCGTTGGTCCGGCCGGGGCCGGGCCACTGGGTGTGCTTCTGCGTGAACACCAGGCCCAGGTGGACGCTGATCAGAGCGAGCAGCAGTGCCGGGATCAGCAGCACGTGGGCGATGAAGAACCGGCTGATGATGATCGTGCCGGGGAACTCCCCGCCGAAGATCGACGAGGTGAGCCAGGAACCGATCACCGGGATGGACAGCATGATCGCCGACGCGATCCGCAGACCGGTGCCGGAGAGCCCGTCGTCCGGCAGCGAGTAGCCGGTGAAGCCGGCCAGGAAGCCGACCCAGAAGAGCAGCGAACCGATGATCCAGTTGGTCTCACGCGGCTTGCGGAACGCGCCGGTGAAGAAGACCCGCAGCATGTGCACGACGATCGCGGCCATGAACAGCAGCGCCGCCCAGTGGTGCATCTGCCGCATGATCAGACCGCCGCGGACCTCGAAGGAGAGGTTCAGGCTGGAGGCGTACGCGGCGGACATCGGCGTGCCACGCAGCGGCGCGTAGCTGCCGTTGTAGACCACCTCCGTCATCGACGGCTCGAAGAAGAAGGTCAGGAAGGTGCCGGTGAGCAGCAGCACGATGAACGAGAAGAGCGCGATCTCACCGAGCAGGAAGGACCAGTGGTCCGGGAAGACCTTGTTCAACAGGTGGCGCAGCGGGGTAGCCGCCCGGAAGCGGTCGTCGAGCCCCGCCGCAGCCTTGCCCGGCGCAGCCGCCAGGTCGAACTTACGACGCTTCATGGCCGCTCCCAGAAGTCTGGCCCGACGGTCTCGGTGTAGTCGGACTTCGCCACGAAGAAGCCCTCGGAGTCTACCTCGATCGGCAGCTGCGGCAGCCGCCGGCTGGCGGGGCCGAAGACGGGCCGGGCGTTGTCGGTGATCAGGAACTGCGACTGGTGGCACGGGCAGAGCAGCCGGTTGGTCTGCTGCTCGAAGAGGCTGGCCGGGCAGCCCGCGTGCGTGCAGATCTTGGAGAACGCCGCGTAGTTGCCCCACATGTAGTCGCCGTGGCCGACCCGCTCGTTGGCCTGGCGCGACTCCCGCGCGTCCTCGTCCCGCAGGTGGATCAGCAGCGTCGGCGAGTCCGCGTGCCGGTTGCTGATGCCGTGCTCGATCCCGGGGAAGACGGTCAGCTGACCGCCGGCGCTGATGTCCGCGGGGCGGACCGGGCGGCCGTCCTCACGGACCAGCCGGATCCTCTGGCCACCCTCCGCCGGGGCGAACCCGGTGGTGAACATCTGGTTGTCCTTGTGCGGGTTGGAGATCAGCCCGCCCACCAGCGGCGCGGCGGCGACCGCGCCGACCGGCACGAGGCCCGCCAGCAGCGAGATGCCGAGCAGCGGGCGACGCTTCACGCCCATCTCGTCAGCCATGTAGAGCATGGTCTGGCCGGTGATGCTGCGCTCGTCCTCGCGCACCTGGCCCTCGTGCCGGTCCTGGATCGACACCTCCTTGGGCAGCAGCTTCTTGCCCCAGGTCAGGATGCCGAAACCGATGCCGAGCAGGGAGAGGCCGAGGGTGACGCCGAGCAGCGGGTTGTACCACTTGTCGCTGCCCCGGCCCGGGGCGTACTCCCACGGCCACCAGATGTAGATGACCAGGAAGGCCGTCCCCACCAGGCCGGAGAGCAGGAAGAGCCAGGCGACCAACCGGACGAGCCGGCGTTCGGCCTTCGTGCCCGGCACGACCTGCGGCTCGTAGTGGACGATCTCGATGTCGTCCCGGCGGGCGCCCTCGCGGACGATGTCGAAGCGGGTAAGCCCGGGGGTGTTCACGTCGAGCGGCTCCCGACCCTGCTGGGCCTGGTGCTCGGTGTGCGTGCTCATGCCGTCACCTCGTTACGGGCGGCGCCGTGCGTCGGCACCGCAGCACTGGATCGAAGAGTCCGCTCGGTCACGACTTGCCCGCAATCCACAGGCTGGCGAAGACGAGCGCGACGATGCCGACCAGGAAGATCGCCAGACCCTCGGTGGAGGGGCCGTATCGGCCAAGGTTGAAACCACCCGGGTCCTGGTCGTGCTTCAGGGTCTCCTGGATGTAGGCGATGATGTCGGCCTTCTGCTCCGGCCGGAGCTGGTTGTCGCCGAACACCGGCATGTTCTGCGGACCGCTGAGCATCGCGGCGTAGATCTGCCGGTCGCTCGCCGGGCGCAGGCTCGGGGCGAACTTGCCCGAGGAGAGCGCGCCACCACCAGCGCCGAAGGCGTGGCACTGCGAGCAGTTGATCCGGAACAGCTCACCACCGGCCGCGATGTCGCCGTCGGAGTGCAGGTTGGTGCCCTCCGGGAGCTCCGGCCCACCGCCGAGCTCCTGGATGTACTGGGCGAGCTGACGAGTCTGCTCGTCCGTGAACAGCGGCGGCTTGCGGTGTGCCTGAGCCTCCTGGCGCGTCGCCGGCATCCGGCCGCTGCTGACCTGGAACTCGACCGAGGCCGCGCCGACGCCGATCAGACTCGGCCCTCGTCCCTCGACACCCTGCGCATTGCGACCGTGGCAGGTCACGCAGCTCACGTCGAACAGCGCCTTGCCCTCGGCAGCGGCGCTGCTCATCGGCGGAGCGTCCTGCGCCTGCGCGCCGGGGGCAAAGAGGGTGTAGGCGCCGCCGGCGAGCGTCAGCGCGGCGATCAGCCGGACCGCGGCACCCAGCCGGCGGCGGCCCCTGCTGCGCGCCGCGGGCCGCCCGCGCAGCCGCGCGAGCAGACCGCGTCGGCGGTCGTTGTCAGAAGTCATGACCTGTGTCCTTAACCGGTTGGACCTTCTCAGGGGACGGAGCAACGGCGCGGTTCGTGATGCGCCAAGATCACTGAAGCCAGTAGATCATGGCGTACAGTGCGATCCACACCACATCGACGAAGTGCCAGTAGTACGACACGACGATCGCCGAGGTGGCCTGAGCCGGCGTGAACCGACCCATGGTGGTGCGGATCATGAAGATGATGAAGGCGACCAGACCGCCGGTCACGTGCAGACCGTGGAAGCCGGTGGTCAGGTAGAACATCGACCCGTAGCCGTCTTCGTTGATCTTCACGCCTTCGTGCACCAGCGTGCGGTACTCGTTCAGCTGGCCGAGCACGAAGATCAGGCCCATCACGAAGGTGATCGTGAACCAGCGTCGTAGCGCGTGCACGTCACCCCGCTCCGCCGCGAAGACGCCGAGCTGGCACGTCACCGAGGACAACACCAGGATCACCGTGAACGTGGTCGCGTACGGGATGTTCAGGTGCTCGGTGTGCTTCGTCCACTGCTCCGGCGCCGCCGCGCGGATGGAGAAGTACATCGCGAACAGCGCCGCGAAGAACATGAGTTCGCTGGAGAGCCACACGATCGTCCCGACGCTGACCATGTTCGGTCGAGTCAGAGAGTGGATCCGGCTCTTGTCAATGGCTGGGGCCGCAGTCACGCGGTCATTATTGCCCCTGACCGGCATCCACGATCAGCGGGGGGCCAAACCCGTGGTCAGGGTGGCCCGATAGTGGTCGTCCGGTTCGCCTGGCCTAGCCTGAAAAGCGTGCTGCACGTCGATCCGATCTTCGCCGCCACCTCGACTACCTCGTCGTACGTCGCCGAGGCCGTCTCGACCACGCCGCCGATCGCGGCCGGCGGCGAGGCGATCCCGCCACCGTTCACCATCGGCACCGTCCTGACCGAGACCCGGTTGGACAGTTGGCTGGCGCTCGGCCTGGTGCTCGCCGCCGGCCTCTACCTCTACGGCGTACACCGGCTGCGGGTGCGCGGCGACCACTGGCCGGTCGCGCGGACCGTCTTCTTCCTCGGGCCCGGCCTCGGCGGGGTCGCGCTGGTCACGGTGAGCGGGCTGCACGCGTACGACACGGCGCTGCTGAGCGTGCACATGGTCCAGCACATGATGCTGTCGATGGTGGCGCCGATCTTCCTTGCCCTGGGCGCGCCGATGACGCTCGCCCTGCGCACCCTGCCGCAGCGACCGCGCAAGCGGCTGCTGGCCATCGTGCACAGCCGGATCGCCCGGGTCTACAGCTTCCCGCTGGTGGCGTTCGCCATCTTCGTGGTCAACCCGTTCGTGCTCTACTTCAGCGACCTGTACCGGTACACGCTCGAGCACGCCTGGGCGCACGAACTGGTGCACGCGCACTTCATCATGACCGGCTGCGTGTTCTTCTGGCCGCTGCTCGGCCTCGACCCGCTGCCCGGTCGCTGGCCGTATCCGGCCCGGGCGCTGCTGATGGTGCTCTCGGTACCGTTCCACACCGTGCTCGGGCTCACCGTCATGCAGAGCACCACGCTCTTCGGCGGCGACTGGTACCCCTCGCTCAACCTCGGTTGGGCCGATCCCTGGGACGATCAGGTGCTCGCCGGCGGCATCCTCTGGGCCGGTGGCGAGTTCGTCAGTGTGACGATGCTCGCCGTGCTGGTCGTTCAGTGGATCAAGCAGTCCGAGCGGGAGGCCCGCCGCATCGACCGCGAGCTCGACCGCCAGGAGGCCCGCGAGCGCGCCGCGGAGTCCGCGGCCTGAGCTGGGCCGGGAGCAGCCGCGGCCGCCGGACGCCGGGCGGGATGTCGGCTGTGTCACGTCGACCGGTACGATCAGCGGGCAGCTACGAGGTGGGAGCCTGTCTAGCGATGAGCGATCGTGAGTGCACCGTCGTGCTCTACAGCGACGACCCGCAGGTCCGGGACCGGATGCGGCTGGCCGTCGGCACCCGGCCCGCGCCCGGCCTCCAGCTCGAGTTCGTCGAGGCCTCCAACTATGCGGAGGTCGTCCGGCTGGTCGACGACTACGAGATCGACCTGCTCCTGCTCGACGGCGAGGCGACCCCGGGCGGTGGCATCGGGATCGCCCGCCAGATCAAGGACGACCGGGCCGACGCGCCCCCGACCTGCGTGGTGATCGCCCGCGCCGCGGACCGATGGCTCGCCGCGTACGCCGAGGTCGACGCCACCCTGGTGCACCCGCTCGACCCGGTGACCACCGGCAACACGGTGGCCGAGCTGCTGCGGACGCACGCACCCGCCTGACGTCCCCCGCTCCGGCACCGACCCACGGCGCCGGACCGACCGGCGCCGGTTCACCCACCCGTATCCGCACGCTCGGGAGGCCCGCGATGGGCGATCGGACCTGGCCGCACCTGCTCAACGCGCTGCTGCGCGGCGAGGAGCTCTCCACCGCCGACACCGCATGGGCGATGGGCGAGATCATGAGTGGCGCCGCGAGCGCCGCGCAGGTCGCCGGGTTCGCCGTCGGATTGCGCGCGAAGGGCGAGACGTCGGCCGAGCTGGCCGGGCTGGTCGAGGCGATGCTCACCCGGGCGGTCCCGGTGTCGCTGAGCGACGAGGTGCGGTCCACCGCCCTCGACGTCGTCGGCACCGGTGGCGACCTCGCTCACACGGTGAACATCTCCACCATGGCCGCCCTCGTGGTCGCCGGTGCGGGCGTGCGCGTGGTCAAGCACGGCAACCGCGCGGCCTCCTCCCTGTGCGGCACCGCTGACCTGCTGGAATACCTCGGCGTACCGCTGGATCTCGGCCCGGAGGCGGTCGCCCGGTGCGTGACGGAGGCCGGCATCGGCTTCTGCTTCGCGGCCCGCTTCCACCCGGGCATGCGGCACACCGGTCCGGTCCGGCGCGAGCTGGGCGTGCCCACGGTGTTCAACTTCCTCGGCCCGTTGAGCAACCCGGCGCGCCCCCGGGCCGGCGCGGTCGGCTGCTTCGACCCGCGGATGGCCCCGGTGATGGCCGGCGTGTTCGCCACCCGAGGCGACTCGGTGCTGGTGATGCGGGGCGAGGACGGGCTCGACGAGTTCAGCACCGCCGCGCCGACCAGGGTCTGGGTGGCGCAGGGCGGCACCGTACGCGAGACGCTGCTGGACGCGGTCGACCTGGGGGTGCCCCGGTCCACCATCGCCGACCTGCGGGGCGGTGACGCTCCCTACAACGCCGACGTGGCGCGCCGCGTGCTGGCCGGCGAGACCGGTCCCGTACGCGACGCGGTCCTGGTCAACGCCGCGGCGGCGCTGGCCACGCAGGGCCCGTTGGACGGTGATCTCGTCGAGGCGCTGCGTGCGGGAATGGCCCGCGCCGCCGAGTCGATCGACTCCGGTGCGGCGGCTGCCACTCTGGAGCGCTGGATCGAGGTCGCCAAGACGCTCTGAGCGCCCGCCACGGCCGGTCCGCCGTTTTCGGGCGCGACGGGTCGTGTCGGAGGGGCGTGCCAAACTACACCTGAGTGATTCATCCTCGCTCGGGCAGCACGTCCACGGCCGGTCCCTCCCCGCGATCGGCCCGACGTCGCCCGGGCGGGCCGCAGCGAGATGAGGCGCCCGTGTCGGACCGTGAGCTGTACTGCGACAGTTGCCAGGGCGTTCAGCAGTTCGAGACGCCACCGTGCGTCGACGGGCACGGTGGCGACTGCCCCGAGCTGGTCTGCACCCGCTGCGGCGACGCCCTGCTGATCGCCACGTTCACGTTCCGCGCGCCTCGCCTCGCTCGGAGCGAGCAGCGCACGCCGGCCCACCGCCAGGCCGCCTGACGATCCCGCCACGCGCCGGCCAGACGCCTGACGACCCCACCCCCACCTGCCGCGTAGCCACGCAAGCCCTCTGAAGCCACGCGCGCTCCCTGACGGCCACGCAAGCCCTCCGAGGGCCACGCACGCCCCCCTGACGGCCACGCACGCCGCCTGACGGCCACGCCCGCCTGCCCGGGGCTGCCGTGAACCCGCCGCGGCCCTCTGCCGGCCGCACAAACCGTCTGACGATCCATGCGCTCGTCACCCTGCCGCACCGCGCCGCACCGCCGCGCGATGTCCGCGCCTGCCCTCCGGCCCACCGCTACCGGTGGCCGGCCCGACTGACGCCGACGACGCCTCGACCCGCGGGCCGCCGTTCGGCGTCCCGGCGGTCCGGCAGCCTCCCAGGCCGGTTCGACGGACGACGCCGCATCGGCGGGCAACGGGCTGCCGTGCCAGCACTGTCGAGCTGCCCCAAATATGGGACGGCGGTGGGTGGCGTCGCGACCGCCCCTGGGGACGCCGACGGAACGCCGCGACCGGCATCGGCCGGCGGACGCCGCCAGCCAGCCCCTACGACAGACAGCGCGACCGGCGTCGGCCGGCGGACAGCTACCGGAGGCCGGGCTCCCATGGCGGACACCGCACCGGACAGCCACCGGACCGCCGAAGTCCCATGGCAGACGCCGCACCGCACAGCCACCGGACCGCCGAAGTCCCATGGCAGACGCCGCACCGCACAGCCACCGGACCGCCGAAGTCCCATGGCAGACGCCGCACCGGGACAGCCACCGGACCGCCGAAGTCCCATGGCAGACGCCGCACCGCACAGCCACCCGGCGGCCAAGGCCCCTTGACGGACGCCGCGCACCGGACAGACAACAGGGCGGCTACCCGGGGGTCCACTTGGATGTCGAGCGCGATCGGCGTGTGCCCCAGAACTGGGGCAGCTCGACACTGCCCGACACAGCACCCCGGCACCCCACGTCTGAGGACGGGTCGCTCAGGAGGTGGGTGCGTTCTCCCACCCGGGAAACGCGAAAGCCCGCCTCCGAAGAGGCGGGCTTTCGTCGCGGTTCAGGATGCGGCCGGCTCAGTGCTCCGCGGTGCGCCGGGTGCCCGAGTAGTACTCGAAGAGCAGCCCGCAGGCGGCGAAGATGACCGCCACCAGACCGGCGCCGAGCAGCCAGAACTGCCAGAACACCAGGCCGAGACCGGCGATGGAGGCGGCGAGCGCCAGCCCGAGCGGCCAGTAGCTGCCCGGGCTGAAGAAGCCGACCTCGCCCGCGCCGTCGGCGATCTCCGCGTCCGGACGGTCCTCCGGACGCAGGTCGATCCGGCGGGAGACGAACCAGAAGAAGCCGCCGCACATCAAGCAGAGGAGGAAGGACAGCGCCAAGGCGGTGGTGCCCACCCACTCGACGCGACCACCCTCACCGGCGGTCCAGGCGCCGTACAGGACGGCGGCGCCGAAGAGGAAGCCGGCGATGACCAGGAAGATACGCCACTCGGTCTTCATGCCTGCTCCCTCAGCTTCCCGCGCCGGCCGGAGCCGGGTTGAAGTTGTGCTCCGTGCGCCGGGTCTCGAACGGCTCGGTGGTCTGCGCGTACGGGTCCTCGCCGATCGCGGACAGCGCCTCCTGCGTGGTCTTGCCGTCCCGCTTGGCCGCGAGGAACTGGTCGTACTTCTCCGGCGACACGACCCGCAGTTCGAAGTTCATGAACGCGTGGTACGTGCCGCAGAGCTCCGCGCACCGCCCGACGTAGGCGCCCTCGCTGTCCAGGCTGGAGACCTCGAACACGTTACGGATCTTTCCGGGGAAGACGTCGCGCTTGAACAGCAGCTCCGGCACCCAGAACGAGTGGATGACGTCCCGGCTGGTCTCCTCGAACCGGACCGACCGGCCGGTCGGCAGCACGAGGATCGGGATGACCTCGCTGGTGCCGAGCGTCGACGCGACGGTGTTGGCGTCCGGGCCCTGACCGTCACGGTAGTTGAACTGCCAGTTCCACTTGAACGCGACGACCTCGACGGTGACGTCGGGGTTCCGGCTCAGCTTGTTCACGTCGGTCTGCACGACCGCCGTGTAGTAGAAGAGCACGGACACCACGAGGATCGGCGCGATGGTGTAGAGGAACTCCATCGGCATGTTGTAGCGGGTCTGCACCGGCAGGTCGTTGCCCCGCTTCCGGTAGCGGATCACGCACCAGAAGATGAGGAACCACACGAAGACGCCGACCGCGAGCGCCGCGATGCAGGACGCGATCCAGAGGTCGTACATCCGGTGCGACTGCGGCGTGATGCCGCCCTGCGGCCAACCGAAACCGTGGAACGTCTTGCCGACGTCACAGCCCGTGAGCAGGAACAGCAACGCCGCGCCGCCGAGGCCGAGCCCGGCGAGCCGACCAGCACCACGCCGCCGGCCCACGCCAGCTCCCGCGTTGTGCCGTACGGCCGACGGCCGTACCTCCGAACTCCTTGCGACCACCTGGTCCTGCCTCCCTAGCGCGCCGCGGTGTCTGTCCTTGTCCTGCTGACCTCCGGCTTACGGAGCGGACAGCACCGGCGGCAAAGGCGTCACCGACGGTCGCAGATTACTCGACCATGACCGGCTGGACCGTGTTGGGGTCACTCTCCGCCCCCCAACGGGGGATCTTGGCTCATTCGGCGAGATAGCGTAATCAGCCGTGAGTGCTTCCCCGGTCTACCTGGACGCCGCCACGGCCACGCCGCTGCACCCGGTGGCCCGGCAGGCCCTGCTCGCCGCTCTCGAGGACGGCTGGGCCGACCCGGGCAAGCTCTACACGCAGGCGCGCCGCTCGCGCCAACTGCTCGACGCGGCCCGGGCCGCGGCCGCCGAAACCCTGGGCGTACGTCCCGACGAACTCTCCTTCACCGCCAGCGGCACCGCCGCCGCGCACGCCGCCGTGCTGGGTGGCCTGGCCGGCCGGCGGCGAACCGGTCGCCGGCTGGTGCACTCCGCCATCGAGCACTCGGCGGTGCTGCACGCTGCCGAACGGCACGTCGCCGACGGCGGCGAGGCCGCGTCGGTGCCGGTGGACCGGCTCGGCGCCCTGGACCTCGACGTCTGGTCGGCCGAGGTACGCGCGCCGGGCGTGGCGCTGGCCGCGCTGATCGCCGCCAGCCACGAGGTGGGCACCCTCCAGCCGGTGGCCGAGGCGGCCGCCGCCTGCGCCGGCGCCGGGGTGCCCCTCTACGTCGACGCGGCGCAGGCGGTGGGCCGGGTGCCGGTGCCGGCGGGCTGGTCGGTGCTGACCGCGAGCGCGCACAAGTGGGGCGGGCCGGCCGGGGTGGGCCTGCTGGTGGTGCGCAAGGGCACCCGCTGGGAGTCGCCCTATCCGGCCGACGAGCGGGAGTCGGGCCGTACACCCGGGGCGCTGAACCTGCCCGCGGTGGTGGCCGCGGCGGCCAGCCTGCGCGCGGTGGCGGCCGAGGCCGAGGCCGAGGCGGCCCGGCTGGCACCGCTGGTCGACCGGATCCGGGCCCGGGTGGGTGCGGAGGTGCCGGACGTGGAGGTCGTCGGTGACCCGCAGCGCCGGCTGCCGCACCTGGTCACGTTCTCCTGCCTCTACGTCGACGGCGAGGCGTTGCTGCACGCGCTGGACCGGCGGGGTTTCGCGGTCTCCTCCGGCTCGTCGTGCACGTCCTCGACGCTGCGCCCGTCGCACGTGCTGGAGGCGATGGGTGTGCTCTCGCACGGCAACGTTCGTGTGTCGCTGCACCGGGACACGTCGGCGGCCGACGTGGAGCGGTTCCTCGCCGAGTTGCCCGGGATCGTCGCCGACCTGCGGGCCGAGGCAGGGGTGGTGGGGCTGTGACCATGCCGGACGAGGTGCTCGACTGCCGTGGCCAGCGCTGCCCGTTGCCGGTGATCGCGGTGGCCCGCCGCCTGCCGGAACTGCCGGTCGGCACGGTCGTACGGCTGCTCGCCGACGATCCGGCGGCGGCGGTGGACATCCCGGCGTGGTGCCGCATGCGCGGACAGGAGTTCGTGGCCCGGGTCACCGGCCCCGACGGCCCCGCCTACGACGTACGTCGCATCCACTGACCCTGCCCGCGCCCTGGCCTTCTCGGCCCATCGGTGGGTCAGGGCAGCAGGTGGGGGCGAACCTCGTCGGCGGCCACGTCCCCGTACGACTCGCCGAGGCGCTTGATGAAGAGATCCCGGCGCACCTGGTACTCCTGGGTGCCGACGGTCTCCAGCACCAGGGTCGCCAGCAGGGAGCCCACCTGCGCGGCCCGCTCCAGGCCGAGCCCCCAGGAGAGCGCGGTGAAGAACCCGGCGCGGAAACCGTCCCCCACGCCGGTCGGGTCGACCGCCCGGATCTCCCGGGCGATGGGCACGTGGATCGTCTCGAAGTCACGCCCGGCGATCTCGACGCCGTCCTTGCCGAGCGTGGTGACCCGGACCTTGACGCGGTCGAGCAGCTGGGCGTCGCTGAGTCCGGCCTTGCTCTGCAGGAGCGACTTCTCGTAGTCGTTGGTCATCAGGTACTCGGCGCCGTCGATCAGCGCGACGACGTGCTCACCGGGCATCCGGGCCAGTTGCTGGGAGGGGTCAGCGGCGAAGGCGTAACCGCGCTCGCGGCACTCGGCGGAGTGACGCAGCATCGCCTCGGGGTCGTTCGCGCCGACCAGGACCAGGTCGAGGCCGCCGAGGCGCTCACTCACCGGGCCGAGTTCGATGTTACGGGCCTCGCTCATCGCCCCCGCGTAGAAGGAGGCGATCTGACACATGTCGAGGTCCGTGGTGCAGACGAAGCGGGCGGTGTGCGCCACCTCGCTGACGTGCACCGAGTCGCAGTCGACGCCGTGCCGCTCCAGCCAGGAGCGGTAGTCGGCGAAGTCGGCGCCGACCGCGCCGACGAGCGCCGGGTGCAGGCCGAGCTGGCCCATGCCGAACGCGATGTTCGCCGCCACGCCGCCACGGCGCAACACCAGGTCGTCCACCAGGAAGGAGAGCGACACCTTGTGCAGCTGGTCGGCGATGAGCTGGTCGGCGAAGCGGCCGGGGAAGCTCATCAGGTGGTCGGTGGCGATCGAACCGGTCACCGCGATCTTCATGTCAACCCTCGGGGTCGGGAGCGGGGCGCGGTCAGCCTACCGGGCCGGCAAACGTGCGGTGTCCGCTCGGTGGGACGACGGTCATCTGCGGTAACCGCGCCGGAACGAGGACGGGGCCGCCCAGATGGGCGGCCCCGTCGTCGTACAGGTCGATTCAGCTGAAGGAGTCACCGCAGGCGCAGGAGCTACCCGCGTTGGGGTTGTCGATGGTGAAGCCCTGGGCGTCGATCCGGTCGGCGAAGTCGATGGTGGCACCGGCCAGGTAGGGGGCGCTCATCCGGTCCACGACGACCTCGACACCGTCGTAGTCGGTGACGATGTCACCGTCGAGGGAGCGCTCGTCGAAGAAGAGCTGGTACCGCAGGCCGGAACAGCCGCCCGGCTGCACCGCGACGCGGAGCCGCAGGTCGTCGCGGCCCTCCTGCTCGATCAGGGCCTTGACCTTCTGCGCCGCGACGTCGGTGAGGACGACGGTGGTAGGGGCCTTGGCCTCGGTCGACTCGGTCTGCGCTGGCGTGGTCACGTGGAATTCTCCCTGCGCGCTCGTGGTGTGGTCGTCCCGACCAACGTCACCCGCCGGTCAGCGATTCCCACTGTGGTCCAATTTCTGATTGTAGGCCGGTCCGGGCGCCGTTGACCCCTGGACGTGACCCGGGGTTCACCTCGGGCGGCGTGGGTCACACCCGCCGTGCGCGGCTCCACTGCCCGGCCAGCCGCGCGCCGAGCTCCCGCAGGCCGTCGGCGGGCCGGCTGAGCGCCTCCGCGAGGCCGCGCTCGTCGCCCCCGAAGTGTTCCACCAGGCTGTACGCGTCGGTGACCCCGGCCGCGGCCGCCTCCCGGCGGCCGGTGCTCACCTGACCGGCCAGCACCACGCAGGGCAGCCCCCGGTCCCGCGCCGCCCCGGCCACCCCGGCCACCACCTTGCCGCGCAGCGACTGGTGGTCGAACGAGCCCTCGCCCGTGATCACCAGGTCGACGGCGTCCAACGCGGCGTCGAGGCCGATTGCCCTGGTGACCAGTCCGATGCCCGACTCACAGCGCCCGCCGAGGGCGAGGATCGCCGCGCCCGTCCCGCCGGCGGCCCCGCCACCCGGAAGCGCACCGAGCGACGCAGGGCATCCGGGCAGGTCCCGTTCCAGCACCACCGCGAACCGTTCCAGCGCGCCGTCCAGCAGCAGCACGTCGGCCCGGTCCGCCCCCTTCTGCGGGCCGAAGACGTTGCTCGCGCCGTGCAACCCGAGCAGCGGGTTGTCGACGTCGGTGGCGGCGATCAGGTCGACGCCGCGCAGCCGGGGCGCCCCGTCGAGCCCGGTGACGGCGGCCAGCGCCGCACCGCCGTACGGCAGAGCCAGGCCCGCCTCGTCCAGCGGCGTGACGCCCAGCGCGGTCAGCATGCCCGCCCCTCCGTCGTTGGTGCCCGAGCCGCCGAGCCCGACGACCACGCGTCCGGCCCCGCGCTCGACCGCTGCGGCGACCAGCAGACCGAGCCCGAAGGAGGTGGTCACCTTCGGGTCGCGCTCGGGTGGGGCGAGCAGGTGCAAACCGCACGCCTGGGCGCTCTCGACGTAGGCGGTGCCGTCGGCGGTGAGCAGGATCTCACCGGCCGTCGGACGACCGAGCGGATCGACGATCGGCACCGCCACCCGGTGGCCGCCGAGCGCGTCGGCGAGCACGTCGACGAAGCCGGGCCCGCCGTCGGCGAGCGGTCGGATCAGGAGTTCGTCACTCTCGGCGATTTCACGCCAACCGGCAGCGACCGCGGCGGCCACCTCCGGGGCGGAGAGGGTGCCGGCGAACTTGTCCGGGCAGAGCAGCACACGCATGCCGAGCAGTGTGGCAGCACACACCGGGGGAAGCTGCGCACCGTTCGCGCTGTGGGACCATGGCCTACGTGACTTCCACCTGGGTAGAACCCTCCAACACGGCCACGGCACTGCTGCTGCTCGGGCGGGGAAGCGACCCGGCCACCGAGCGCGGGGTGGAGTGTCCGGGTGACCTTCCGGCGCCCAGTGACCCCGACCTGGTGGCCCGGGCGGCGGCAGCGAAGGCGGCGTTGGGCAGCAAGGTGTTCGTGCTGGGGCATCACTACCAGCGCGACGAGGTGATCCAGTTCGCCGACGTGACCGGTGACTCGTTCAAGTTGGCGCGCGAGGCGGCGGCCCGGCCGGACGCGGAGTACATCGTCTTCTGCGGCGTGCACTTCATGGCCGAGAGCGCCGACATCCTCACCACCGACAGCCAGAAGGTGATCCTGCCCGACCTGGCCGCCGGGTGTTCGATGGCCGACATGGCCGTGCTCGGTCAGGTCGAGGCGGCCTGGGACGTGCTCACCGAGCTGGGCATCGCCGAGGAGACGGTGCCGGTCACGTACATGAACTCGTCGGCCGACATCAAGGGCTTCGTCGGCCGGCACGGGGGCGTGGTCTGCACCTCCTCCAACGCCAAGCGCGCCCTGGACTGGGCCTTCGAGCAGGGTTCGAAGGTGCTCTTCCTGCCCGACCAGCACCTCGGCCGCAACACGGCCGTGCTGGAGATGGGTTACTCGCTCGACGACTGCGTGCTCTACGACCCGCACAAGCCAAACGGCGGGCTGACGCCGGAGCAGCTGCGCGACGCGAAGATGATCCTCTGGCGCGGGCACTGCTCGGTGCACGGCCGGTTCACCCTCGACAGCGTGAACGACGTCCGCGAGCGGGTGCCGGGGGTGAACGTGCTCGTCCACCCGGAGTGCCGGCACGAGGTGGTGACCGCGGCCGACCACGTCGGCTCGACCGAGTACATCATCAAGACCATCGAGGCGGCCCCGGCCGGCTCGGCGTGGGCGGTCGGCACCGAGCTCAACCTGGTCCGCCGGCTCGCCCTCGCCCACCCGGACAAGCAGATCATGTTCCTGGACCGGGCGGTCTGCTACTGCTCGACCATGAACCGCATCGACCTCCCGCACCTGGTCTGGGCGCTGGAGGAACTGGTGGCCGGCCGGGTGGTGAACCAGATCACCGTGGATCCGGACACCGCCGGGCACGCCCGCGCGGCGCTGGACCAGATGCTGGCGCTTCCCGGCGTCGGCGCGGCGGCCCCGACCGCCAACTGATCACGTTCCGTAGCGTCGTTGATACCCATTAGTGCGGGATCACCGGTTTAGCACTCTGCGGGTGGTGTGACCGGTTCCATTCTCGCCACCGAGGACTATGCTGCCGGAGCAACGACGCAGGCGGTCCGTTTTGAGATGACCGCATCCGGGGTAGCGGTGAGCATCGTTGGCCCCACCATCAACACGGCAGCACCGACGCGCTGGAGGTTGCGTTGACCGACGACGTCCTGGTCGTGCACGGAGGCACTCCGCTTGAAGGGCGGATCCGCGTGCGCGGCGCGAAGAACCTGGTCTCCAAGGCGATGGTCGCCGCGCTGCTCGGCGACAGCCCGAGCCGGCTGTTCGACGTGCCGAAGATCCGCGACGTCGAGGTGGTCCGGGGCCTGCTCGGGTTGCACGGGGTCAAGGTGACCGACGGCGAGGAGGACGGCGAGCTCGTCTTCGACCCCGCCAACGTCGAGAGCGCCAGCACCGACCAGATCAACGTGCACGCCGGGTCGAGCCGCATCCCGATCCTGTTCTGCGGGCCGCTGCTGCACCGGCTCGGGCACGCCTTCATCCCGGACCTCGGTGGTTGCCACATCGGGCCGCGCCCGATCGACTTCCACCTCCAGGCGCTGCGCGAGTTCGGCGCCACGGTCGACAAGCGGCCGGAGGGCCTGCACCTCTCCGCGCCGAACGGCCTGCGTGGCACCAAGTTCTCGCTGCCGTACCCGAGTGTGGGCGCGACCGAGCAGGTGCTGCTCACCGCGGTGATGGCCGAGGGCGTCACCGAGCTGCGCAACGCGGCGGTGGAGCCGGAGATCCTCGACCTGATCTGCGTCCTGCAGAAGATGGGCGCGATCATCAAGGTGCACACCGACCGGGTGATCGAGATCCAGGGTGTACCGAAGCTGCACGGCTACACGCACCGGCCGATCCCGGACCGGATCGAGGCCGCGAGCTGGGCGGCCGCGGCGCTGGCCACCCGAGGTCACGTCGAGGTGCTGGGCGCCCAGCAGGCCGACATGATGACCTTCCTCAACATCTTCCGGTCCGTCGGCGGCGAGTACGAGGTGACCGACCTGCGGCCGCCGCGCAACGGCCAGCCGGGCCAGGAGGGCGGCATCCGGTTCTGGCACCCGGGCGGGGAGCTGAAGTCGGTCGCGCTGGAGACCGACGTACACCCCGGCTTCATGACCGACTGGCAGCAGCCGCTGGTGGTGGCGCTCACCCAGGCCCGCGGGCTGTCGATCGTCCACGAGACGGTCTACGAGCAGCGGCTGGGCTACACCGAGGCACTGAACTCGATGGGCGCCAACATCCAGGTCTACCGCGACTGCCTCGGCGGCACCCCGTGCCGCTTCGGTCGGCGTAACTTCAAGCATTCGGCGGTCATCGCCGGTCCGAGCAAGCTGCACGCGGCCGACCTGGTCATCCCGGACCTGCGGGCCGGGTTCAGCCACCTGATCGCGGCGCTGGCCGCCGAGGGCACCTCCCGGGTGTACGGCGTCGACCTGATCAACCGCGGTTACGAGGACTTCGAGTCGAAGCTCGCCGACCTGGGCGCCCACGCCGAGCGTCCGTAACGTCGGGAACCTCGAGTTCGCGCCCGGTGCACCGCGATGTGCACCGGGCGCCGTCGTTTGGCTACCCTTTCCCCGTGCCGTCGCTGTTTCGCCGTAAGCCCACCGACCTCGCCGACGAGGCCGTCACCTCGGTGACGCCCGACGAGGAGTCCGAGTCCGCCCGCCCGCGCGGCTACACGCCCGCCAAGGGGCGCGAGACGCCGAAGCGGCCGAGCGTGGGCCGGCGCCCGGGCGGCGCCCCCAGCAAGCCGCTCACCAAGGAGGAGGCCCGGGAGCGTCGCCGGGAGCTGCGCGCCGAGGCGGCTGCCGAGTTCCGCCGCGAGGGCGGTCCCCGCGACCGGGGCCCCGAGCGGCTGCTGGCCCGCAACGTGGTCGACTCCCGGCGTAACGTCGGCACCTGGTTCTTCGGCGGCGCGCTGATCGTGCTGCTCGGGTCGAACGCCGCGATGCCGCCACTGGTTCGGCTGATCTCCAATCTGCTCTGGGGTGTGCTGGCACTCGGCGTGGTGGTCGACTCGATCCTCATCTCGCGCAAGATCGGCAAGCTGGTCCGCGAGCGCTACCCCGACACCGGTCAGCGCATGGGCTCGCTCTACCTGTACGCGATCATGCGGTCGATCACCTTCCGCCGGATGCGGACGCCGCAGCCGCAGGTCAACATCGGCGATCGGGTCTGACGCGGCGCAGCGTCGCCGGGTGCGGTGGCGCGGCGCCGAGCGGCGTCCGATCACCCTCCGTTCGCGGTAGCGTACGCATGGTTCACCACGCGTAATGCGCTACCGAGATCAACGGAGTGACCCATGCCCGCTCCCCCGCTGGCCGACATCGCCGCCGCGCTGCGCCGGGAACGGGAGCGGGCCGGCCTGTCGCTGGCCGATCTGGCCCGCCGGGCCGGGCTCTCCGAGTCCACCCTCGCCCACCTCGAGAAGGCGGACGGCAACCCGGACGTGAATACGCTCTGGGCGCTCGCGGACGCGCTCGGCGTACCGCTCGCCCGGTTGGTCGAGACGCAGCCGCACGAGGTACGGGTGATTCCGGCCGGCCAGGGTCCTCGGATCCGCTCCGAGCACGCGGACTTCGCCGGAGCCCTGCTCAGCGCCGGCTCGGCCGAGGTACGCCGTGACCTCTACCTCATCCGGCTGGAGCCCGGTGCGGTGGGCAGGGCGGAGGCGCACACCCCGCGCAGCGTGGAGCACGTCGTGGTGGCGGCCGGGCGGCTGCGGGTGGGCCCCGAGTCGGAGCTGGTCGAGTTGGGCCCCGGCGACTACGCGGCGTTCCCGGCGGATACTCCGCACCAGTACGAGGCGCTGGCGCAGGACACGTTCGCGGTGCTGGTGCTGGAGCATCCCTGAGACACACCCGGCCAACCCGGTCCGCCGCGTCGGCCCGGAACTCGCGCTCGAACCGCGTGCGGCGCGCCGGTGTCCGCAGGGGACGCGGAACGCCGAATATCCACAGTGGCGGACGATCCCGGCCAGACCCACTCGCGGGTAGGTGGAGTATCGTCGGAGGCCGGATGCGGCTATCGCCCAAAATGTCCGGAACAGTAGGATAACGTTTGAGGTGGTGAACGGTGCCACAGTGGCGTTGGGCGAGCCCACGCCGCTACCCTCCATCCGCAGCCACACCCTGCCGGAACGGCGAACTCCGCCGGCGGGTCGGGTGCCCAGCGCGACAATTGGCAACGAGGTGACAACGCCGTGAGCGAGCGGACGCGAGCCGGCCACCGGAGCGCGGTCCTCGGCGGCCCGGCGTCCGGCGGTCACCGTGTCGCGGCCCTGGCCGGACGGCGTCGGACGGGCACCGGCAGGCACCCCGGGCGAGGCGACAGGCACGCCGGATGAGCAGCCGGTACGCAGACCGGTGGCAGGACCCGGCCGAACCATCCTGGATGGTCGAACCCACCCACGAGTGGCACCCGCAGTTCCCCGGTCAGCGTTACCCCGGTGACATCGGCGCGCAGTACACCCCACCACCCCGTGGCCGGGCCGCCGTGGTCGGCCGCGCCGACGTGCCCCCGCTCGCCCCGACCCGCCCCGACGGCACGTACGTGGGCCGTTCCTGGGCCGACGAACCGACGCCGGAGGAGGAGCCGCACGGCTGGGACCGCCGGCCGGACCGCGTCGACGCACGCCGGTACGACGACGAACCGTACCGCGCGCCGCACGCCGAACCGACGTGGCCCGACGAGCGACCGCCGACGCGCCCCCGCGACCCGGACGGCCGGACCGAGTGGGCCGACCGCCGCTCGCGCGGCGAGGATCGCGGCGCCTGGGAGCGAGGGCCGACACCGGAGGTCCGCCCGCACCGGGTCGAACGCAACCCGGGGTATCCGCCCGCCCCTCCGGTCTCCCCCGCGCCCCGCTCTCCCCAGCCCGGTTGGGTGCCCGAGCCGGACGAGCAGACTTCCCGCCGATACGACGGCGGGCGGCCGTCCGCCGGCCACGAGGGACGCCCGCCGGCCGGCGGCCGTACGCGCTACCCGTGGGGTCACGCCCCGGAGCGGGACCGGCGCCCGGACGACCTCCGGCATGAGCCGACCGGCCGCGTGCAGCGGCCACGCCACCCGGACCAGGACCGGCACCCCGACGACGCACGCGGCCCCCGCTACGACGACCGGCCACGCTACGAGGACGGGCCGCAGCACCCCGCCGGGCGACCCCACGGCACCGACGAGCACCTCCGCCGCCCCGACCACGACCGGCACGGTCGCCCGCATCACGAGGACGACCGTGCGTACGACCGTGGCGGGAATCCGCGCCCCGAGCCGGAGCGGCGCGGACGGCCCCGCGAGGCGGCCGGCTACACCGATCCGTACGCCGATCGGCGGGCGCGCGAGGGGGGCCGGCCGGAGGCGTACCGCGAAGGGTGGCCGCGACCGGAGCACGAGTTGCGCGGCGCGTCCTGGCCGCCGGGACCTGCGCGCCCCGGTCGGGACCCGGGACAGCACGGCGAACCGCGACCGGAGCCACGCCGGCCGGTCGAGCCCGAGGTGCCGCCTCGCGCCGCCGGACGGCAGGAGGTGCCGCCCCGGTACGACGACACGCAGCGCCCGCCCGGCCGGCCCTACCCTCCGGCCGCCGGCGCCCCGGCCCGGGACATGCCGATGTCCGGCCCGCCCGTCTCGCCCGCCCCGACGGGCGGCCGCCCCACGGGGCCCGCGCCGGCCGGCAGGCCGTACCCGGCGACACCCCCGGCCCCGCCGACACCCCCGGCCCCACCGGCGCACCCGGCTCCCGCACGGCCCGGCGTGCCCGACCGACCGATCTCGCCCGCGCCGGCGCGACCGGTCTCCTCGGCGCCCTTCTCCCCCGCGCCGCGGGGCCACGTCCCGGGGGCACCTGTCTCCCCCGCGCCGCCGGGCCACGTCCCGGGGGCACCTGTCTCCCCCGCGCCGTCGGGCCACGTCCCGGGGGTACCGCCGTCCGGTTCGACCGCTCACCGCAGGCCGGTCTCCGGTCCGCCGGGGAGCGGGGTGCGACCCGAGTTCCGCCCCACCCCGGAGCCACCTTCGGGCGCCTCGGCGTCGTCCCGGCCCGCACCGGCTCCATCGGCCGAGCCGCGCCCGGGATCCGGTGGTGGTGTCGACGCGACCAGCCGGACGGCTCACCCCGTCCAGGGGCCGCCGCCTGGACCGGGCGCCCCGACCCGTCCGCCGTCGGCCGCTCCGTCAGTGACGCATGCGCCGGGCCGGCCCACGCCGGACGAGCCGCCGCGCCACGACGGGCCGCCCACCCCGGATCGAGACACCGGCGAACAGCCGCCGGACCGGGGCCATCCGGTCGTCGAGCGCGCTCACGCGTACCCCGTCGCGCCGTCCGAGCACCGACCGGACGAGAGCGAACGCGCCTCCGCCGGGAGGGCCGCGTCCCCTGCGGACCCAGCGGCGCCGGTGGCCCCGCCGACACCCGGCGCGCCACGGGTGTACGTACCACCGCCCCCGTCGGGCGCGCCCGCATACCAGCCGCAGCCCCAGCCCGCCGGTGGTTCGGACGCCTGGTTCCGCCCGGCCCGTCCGACGCCGAGCGAACCCGAGTCGACGCCGGCCAGCGGCCGGTCGGAGCAGGCCACGGCGCAGCCGGCCGGGTCGGCGGCCGGTCGCACTGAGGACCGGACGACGGTTCAGCCGGACCGGTCGACCAGCGACACGTCCGCCTCCTCGACTCCGCACACCCCGTCCACCCCGCAGCCGCCGGCCCTACCGGCCCAAGCCCAGACGCCACCGACGGTGACCCGGCCGGTGGATCCGCAGGCATCCGCCCCGCGCCCGCCGGCCGTACCGGAGCCGCCCGCCACGCCCGAGCCATCGGCCGACGCCTCCGCCGCCTCGCCGGCGGGCGCCCGCGTCGAGGCGTCGACGTCCGACCCGGAACCGCCGGCAACCGCGTCCGTCGACCCTCCGGCGAACCCGCCGGCCAGCGTGCTCGACGGCTCGGTGAACCCGCCGGCCGCCGGGATGAGCGACGAGCCGGTGAATCGACCGGCCGCCGGGATGAGCGACGAGCAGGGTGTCCTGGCCGCCGATCCGATCGAATCGGCTGCACCGCCGGCCGCCCCCGTCGGCGCACCCGCACCGGCGGTCGGGCAGTTCGACGCGCGACAGGCTCCGTCGGCCGGAGCGGTCGAGGCCACCCCGGGGCCGGTGGACGTGGCCGACCTCGGCCCGGAGCCGGTCATGCCGGCCCGGACGGGCCCGCTGCCCGCACCGGTATCCGCTCCACCGGCCGGCCTCGACCGGTCGGCGTACCCGGTGGACGACGTCGCATCCCTGCTGGACACCCCGGCGGCCGCGTCGCCGGGTGCCGAACGCGAGCCGACCCGGTCGCCGGTACCCGACGAGTCCGGCACCGTCGCCACGTCCGCACCCGACGAGCACACCTCGGCCTCGTCGGTCCCTGCCGACCTCGCGGCAGCGGTCCCCGACCCGGCGCAGCCGGTCCCAGCGCAGCCGGTTCCAGCACCGCCGGTCCCAGCGCAGCCGGTTCCAGCACCGCCGGTCTCGGCGCAGCCTGCGTCGGCGGGTCCGGTCCCCGCAGCGCCAGGATCAGCGCAAGCCGTCGCGTCGCCGGCCGTACCCGGTCCGGCCGTGCAGCCGCCGGCCGGCACGGAGACGGTCGTCCCGGAGCCGTCCCGCGCGGCGACGGTCGTCCCGGAGACGAGCGTCTCGAAGACGGTCATCGCGGAGACCGCCGGCACCGGGACCGCCGGCACGGAGAACGCCGAGGGCCTTCCTGCCGCGACAACCACCCCGCGCCCGACCTCCGCGTCACCGACCGAGCCGGACTCCTCAACACCAACTCCGTCGGCGAACACGCGAGCCGACGCGGACCTGGCGGAGGCGGCATCGGGCGGGCTGGACCGGACGTCTCCGACCGCTCCCGCCGCTTCGGCCTCGCCGGCGCGGGTCGACGCGTCGGTACCGGGTCCGGACGGGTCCTCGCCCGATTGGGTGACACCGCCGACGCAGCCCGTCGCGGCGCCGGTGTCCGCACCGCCGGTCGCACCCGACCCCACACCGCAGCCCGGCTCCGCCGCGGCGCCGGCGTCCGCCGCTTCGGAGCGTCCGGTGTCCGCGCCACCCGGATCCGTGTTGCCGCACTCGACCACCACTGTCACGTCCGAGCCGGAATCCGGTCGGTCGAACAGCCCGACCGCCGCGCCACCGGCCGAGCCGGTCTCCACGCCACCCAGCGCGTCGCGCGCCGGGCCGAAGTCCGAGCGGCCCGCCACATCTCCGGCCGGGCCGAAGTCCGAGCGACCCGCCGGACCGGTCCCCGCGCCACCCGCCGCCACCGACGCCGCGCCTCCGGCCGGGCCGAAGTCCGGGCAGCCCGCCGAACCGGTCTCCGCGCCACCGGCGTCGTCCGTGTCCGCCCCGCCCGCCGCGCCGACGGCCGCCGAGCAGGGCGACCCCGAGCAGGTGTTGGCGAGCTACCGCTGGCAGATCGATCCGGTGACGCTCCGGGAGATCGTGGACGACCCCGAGGAGCTGCGGATCATCCGACGGCGGCTCACCGAGAAACTCGATACGGCTGTCGACAACCGGGCCCGTGCCCGGCTGCTCAGCCTCCGTGCCGTGGTCTCCCGCGTCCTCGGAGAACTCGACGACGCCCTCGCCGACGCGCGGCTCGCCCTCACGTACGCAGAAGCGACAGGCGAACTGCGCCGGATCGCGCTCGCCCAGGCCCGGCTGGCGCAGGTGCTCCGCTGGCGCGGCGAGTTCGTGGAGGCCGACCAGCTGTTCGCCCGAGCCACCTCGCCCGAGTTGCCGGACCGGCTGCGCGCCGCGCTGCACGAGCACGCCGGACGATCCTGCGTCGACCAGGGCCGGTTCATGGAGGCCTGCCAGCACTTCGAGTGGGCGCTCGACCTGCGCGGTGCCGGGGACTCCGAGCTGCTGGCCCGGGTCCGGGTGGCGCTCGACGCGATCGCCGAGCGGGCGGCGGAGGGATTCGGGCCGTACCCGCGCAGCCGCGACGAGGTCCTGGAGCGGATCCAACCCCCGGTGCCCGCACGCGACGGCGCGCTGTGGGGCTACACCGACCCGGAGGGCGACCTGGTCATCCCGGCCCGGTACGCCGAGACCCAGCAGTTCCGCGAGGGGCTGGCCTGGGTACGTCGACCGGACACCGACCGCTGGTCGCTGATCGCGCTCACCGGTACCACGGTGATCCAGCCCTCCTACCTCGCGGCCCGTCCGTTCTCCGACGGGCTGGCCTGGGTGCTCCGGAACGCCGCCGAGGGCTGGCTGGCCATCGACCCGACCGGCGACGTGGTCGTCCCGCCCGGGTTCGCCGACGTACGGCCGTTCCGCCGAGGCGTGGCCGCGGTCCGCCGGGATGGTTGGGGCGCGGTCGACCGGTCCGGCCAGATCGTCGTGCCGACGAGGTACCACGGTTTCCGTACGGCCATGGCCGACGGTCGGGTCATCGACGGCTTCACCGACGAGGGGCTGGCCGTGATCGAGCTGGCCGGTCGGCACGGTGTGGTGGACCACACCGGCAACATGATCGTGCAGCCGGTGCACCCGGCGCTGGTCGTGCATCCGGTCGCCTTCCTGGTGGGTACGGGCACCGGGCGGTGGGGCGCGCTCGATCGACGCGGGAATCCGCTGATAGACCCGGTGCACCGCACACCAGAGGACGTGCTCGACGAGATCGAGCGTCTGCTCGCCGACACCAACCCGGTGCTCTAGGGGCGGCCGGCATCGACTCGGGTTCCTTGGAGTCGCGGTGTCCCCGTCGCGTGGATGCCCCGACTTCATGGAAGTCGAGTTGACCATGCGCCCGAGGGCGCGGTGGCCGGGCGTCGGCACCAGGGCGAAACCGCGCGGACGAGGGACGACACACACCGGAGGACGGCGGGACGGAGTCGGCCGAAGATCAGGGCTAGGGTCGGGTCATGGAATTCCGTCACCTGGGCCGCTCCGGCCTTCTGGTCAGCGAGATCTCGTACGGCAACTGGATCACCCACGGCTCGCAGGTCGAGGAGGACGCCGCCCTCGCCTGCGTACGGGCCGCGCTCGACGCCGGCATCACCACCTTCGACACCGCCGACGTGTACGCCGGCACGAAGGCCGAGGAGGTGCTCGGCCGCGCCCTCAAGGGTGAGCGGCGCGAGGGGATCGAACTCTTCACCAAGGTCTACTGGCCCACCGGGCCGGGCCGCAACGACCGGGGCCTGTCCCGCAAGCACATCATGGAGTCGATCAACGGCTCGCTGCGTCGGCTGCAGACCGACTACGTGGACCTCTACCAGGCCCACCGGTACGACTACAGCACGCCGCTGGAGGAGACGATGGAGGCCTTCGCCGACGTCGTGCACTCCGGCAAGGCGCACTACATCGGCGTCTCCGAGTGGAAGGCGTCCCAGATCCGCGAGGCCCACAAGCTCGCCCGTGAGCTGAAGATCTCGCTGATCTCCAACCAGCCGCAGTACTCGATGCTGTGGCGGGTCATCGAGGGCGAGGTCGTACCCACCAGCGAGGAGCTGGGCCTCGGCCAGATCGTCTGGTCGCCGATGGCCCAGGGTGTGCTCACCGGTAAGTACCTGCCGGGTCAGCCGCCGCCGGCCGGCTCCCGGGCCACCGACGAGAAGTCGGGTGCGAACACCATCGCCCGGTTCCTCAACGACGCGGTGCTGACCCGGGTGCAGCAGCTCCGGCCGCTGGCCGAGCAGGCCGGGCTCACCATGGCCCAGCTCGCCATCGCGTGGGTGCTGCAGAACCCGAACGTCTCGTCGGCCATCATCGGCGCGTCCCGCCCCGAGCAGGTGTACGACAACGTCAAGGCGGCCGGTGTGAAGCTCGACGCCGACCTGCTCAAGAAGATCGACGAGATCGTCGACCCGATCACCGAGCGCGACCCGGCCAAGACCGAGAGCCCGGCCCAGCGCCCGTGACGCCCTCCGGTCCGGCCGGCGCGTCAGCCCGGCCGGACCGGCCCGTCAGCCCTGCCAGAAGCGGATCAGGTCGAGTCCGGCGGCGTAGAGCCAGGACGGTAGGCCGAGCACCTCGCCGACGGTGAAGACCACGTCGAAGAACCAGCCGCTGATCCGTGGGTTCCACAGCAGCGCGAACAGCAGGATGAATCCGTACGGGGCGAAGAGGTCGTACATCCGGCGCCACTGCTGGTTCAGCCAGGGCTGGATCATGTTGCCGCCGTCCAGCCCCGGCACCGGCAGCAGGTTGAGCGCGCTCGCCGTGAGATGGAGGAACGTCAACAACGCCACCCCGGCCCAGAACTCGATCGACCCGCCGGCGCCGGTGCCGACCCGCAACACCAGCACGAGCACGAGCGTGAACACCACGTTGGTGGCCGGTCCGGCGAGGCTGACCAGCGTGTGCCGCAGCCGTCCCGGAATGGCGTGCCGGTCCACCCAGACCGCCCCGCCCGGCAGCCCGATGCCGCCGAGCAGCACCACCAGCACCGGCAACGCGATGGACAGCAACGGGTGGCTGTACTTCAGCGGGTTGAGGGTCAGGTAGCCGCGGTGCGCGACGCTCCGGTCGCCGGCCCGGAAGGCGACGATCGCGTGGGCGTACTCGTGCAGGCAGAGCGACACCAGCCAACCGGAGACCACGAACCCGAAGACGTCCAGCCGGACGTTGCCGACCTCGTTCCAGGCGAGCACCCCGGTGGTCACGAAGAGCGCCACCAGGGCGACGAAGATGGGGCTCGGCCGGAACGCCGCCCGCGGCACGCCGAGTATCAGCGACTCGCCGCCCTGGCGCTGGGTGGCCATCACTCGGCTGTGGGCAGCAGGCTCATCCGGTACTCGACCCGGTCGTCGTCGACGAGCGCGACCGAGGTGACGCCGGACGACGCGAGCTCGCGCCAGACCTGACCGATCCAGGACTCGGCGTCGGCCTGGCTGCCGAACGACTCCGCCGGGCCCTGCACCGGCTGGCCGTCCGTGCCCTCGTACCGCCAGCTCCACGCCATGCCGCGTCTCCCCTCGCCGCTGTGGTCCCCATGGGACGAACCCTCGCAAGCGTAGTCGCCCTGGCGCGCGACGGCCGCTCGCTCGCCCGTCGGGCGGTCGTACGGGCGTCGATAACCGTGTCCGCGCCTGCCGGTACGGTGGCCCGGTGCTGACTGAGGGAGTGGTGCTCAGCGATCGGTACCGGCTGAGCGAGCGCGTGGCGACGGGCGGGATGGGTGCGGTCTGGCGGTGCACGGACCTCCTGCTGGAACGCGAGGTCGCCGTCAAGGTGCTGCTGCCGACCCTGGTCGCCGACGCCGAGTTCGCCACCCGGTTCCGGGCCGAGGCGCGGATGCTGGCCGCTCTGCGTCACCCGGGGGTGGTCGCGGTGCACGATGTCGGTCAGGCCACGCTCGCCGACGGCACTCCGGTCGACTACCTGGTCATGGAGTACGTCGAGGGAGAGCCGCTGGGCCACTGGATCGGCCGCGCCGGCCGGCTGGACGCCGCGTCCGCCATGTCGGTGGTGGCGCAGGCGGCGGACGCCCTGCACGCGGCGCACGTCGCCGGGATCGTCCACCGCGACGTGAAGCCGGGCAACCTGTTGGTCAGGCCGGACGGCCGGGTGGTGCTGGTGGACTTCGGCATCGCCCGCTCGCCGGCCCTGACCGGGCTCACCGCGGCCAACATCGTGCTCGGCACCGCCCTCTACATGTCTCCCGAGCAGGGCACCGGCCAGCCGGTCTCCGCCGCCAGCGACGTGTACGCGCTCGGCGCCGTGGCGTACCTCTGCCTCGCGGGGCGCCCCCCGTTCGTCGGTGAGAATCCGCTCGAGGTGGCGCTGCGCCACCAGCAGGACGAGCCGGCGCCCCTGCCGCCGGGCACCCCGCCCGCGGTCATCGAACTGGTGGCCCGGACGATGGCGAAACGGCCGGCCGACCGGTTCGGCAGCGCCGCCGAGATGGCCAGGGCGGCCACCGAGGCGCGCCGCGCCGTCCTGGCCACCAGCCCGAACTCCGCCCGGCCGCCGTGGGCGTCGACCGGCGCGACCCCCACCGCGCCGCCCGCACCGGCCGACCTCTCCCAGCCGCCGCTGCCGGCCGCACTGGCCGCTCCCGGCGGTACGCCTCCGCCGCCCGCGCCGGTCAGCCCCGCACAGCCCCTGCCGATCAGCCCCGCACAGCCTGCGCCGGTCAGCCCCGCACATCCCTTGCCGCCGGCCCTGCCCGGGGATCTCACCATCGTCGGCGCGGCACCCGCCGGCCCGGCCCCCGGGCACCCGGACGCCGCTGCTCCACCGGCCGGGTTCGCGGCGCCGACCACGTTCAACGCCACGCCTGGGTTCCCAGCCACGGCGGGCGACATCCCGCCCGGGTTCCCGACCCCCGGGGTCCCGAGCGGATACCCGACCCCACCAACCGGGTTCCCGACCGCGCCGGCCGGATACCCGACCTCACCAGCCGGATACTCGACCCCGCCGGCCGGATTCCCGGCCCCACCGCCCAGCGGACCGGCTGGATTCCCGACCGGGTTCGCCGGCCCGGTCCCGATGTCGACGCCCCTCGGTCAGCCCGGCCCCGCCGGGTGGTCGGCCGACGTCACGCCCGTACGGCAACCGCCCCCGGCCGACACCCTTGAGAACCCGCTGGGTGCCGAGTCGACCGGACGCCGGGGCAAGCTGATCGGTGCCGGCGCGGCCGTGCTCGTGGCGCTGGCCGCGACGATCGGACTGATCACACTGCGTCCCGGCGACGAGCCCGGCAAGAGCGACCAGCCGCCGGCGCTGACCGCCGAGTCGGCGGCGGCGGAAGAGCAGACTCCCGTGCCGAACGCCGTCGGCACCGCCCCCGCCCGCCGCCCCAGCACCACCCCGAGCGCCACCCGTACGGCGCGCCCCGGGGTGACCGACACCAGTTCGACCGGCCAGCCCGGCGCTCCCGAAGCGCCCGGCGGCGGGCAATCCACGGCGCCGACCGGCGGAACCACCGACAGCCGCCCGACGCCGAGCGCGACCAGCAGCAAGCCCGAGAAGCCCAACCCGTACACGGCGGCCCAAGCCTGCGGCTCCGGCTACCAGGTGATCGACTCGGCGACGCTGACCGACGGCGGTGGACGCCGCCGGGGGCGCGTCTACCTGCTCTACAACGCGGCCAACGGCAACAACTGCGTCGTCACCCTCAAGGACACCGCCGTCGGCACGAAGACGGCGGCGTCCGCGTACCTCGAGGTGAAGGGGCAGACCCGTACGACCGACAGTGGCTCGTTCCAGTACTACGCCGGGCCGGTACGGGCCGCCGCCGCCGGGAAGTGCGTGAAGTGGGGCGGGTCGACCGGAGGCGTCAGCTACGCGAGTCCGTTCGAACACTGCGACTGAGCGCCCGGGCCGGGCGGCAACGGCACCACCGACGGCCTTAAGGTACGGGCATGTCGGTTGACGGGTGGAACACGGTCCTGGTGCTCGGCGGCATCCGGTCCGGCAAGTCCGAGTTCGCCGAGTCCCTGGTCGGTGACGCGCCGGTGGTCCGCTACGTGGCCACCGCGCCCGAGGGGGACCCGCAGGACACCGAGTGGGCGGGCCGCCTCGCGGCGCACCGCGCCCGCCGGCCGGGCAGCTGGACCACCGAGGAGACCTCCGACGAACCACGTCGGCTCGCCGACGTGCTCGCTTCCGCCGAGCCGCACGAGACGCTGCTCGTCGACGACCTCGGCGGGTGGGTGGCGGTGCTGCTGGATCCGGCGCACCAGCCCGCGGACGACACCGGGACGATCGCCGAACTGGCCGACGCGATCCGTCACTGCACCGCTCGGCTGGTGCTGGTCAGCCCCGAGGTCGGGCTGTCGCTGGTGCCGACAACCCCGGTCGGCCGGGCCTTCATCGACGCGCTGGGCACGACGAACCGGGCCGTCGCCGACGCCTGCGACGGGGTCGTGCTGGTGATCGCCGGGCAGCCGACCTGGCTCAAGAGCCCGGCACCGGTCTCCACCGGCGCCGCGGCGGCCGTGGGCGCCGGGGCCGTGCCGGTCTCCGGCAGGAAACCTGCCGGCGCCGCCGCGAACGGTGCCGCCGCCGCGTCGACACCCGAACTCGTCGACCTGTCGAACGTGGTGAACCCCACATCCCCACCGCCGTTGCCCGCCGAGAACGGCGCCGGCTGGGCCACGCCCACCACGACGCTGCCGATGAGCTCCACGGATCTCGTCATCCAGCCGGGCATGGAACTGCCGATGCCCGACGAGTACGCCGGTCCGCAGGCGATCGAACGGCTCGCCACCCTCGACGTGCCCGGCGCCGGGCTGGGCGTGCTCGCGCAACTGGTCGGCTTCGCCGCCGCCACCCAGGGCACCCCGACGCCGGCCGCCTGGAACTCCGTACGCGTGCTGCTGCTCAACGGCGACCACGCCGGTGGCGCGGCCGCCGGTGTCCGGCCCGGCGAGTCGGCGCGCCGGGCCGGGCAGGCCCGCACCGGCCGGGGCGCGCTGGCCCGGCTGGCCGCCGAGGCCGGCGCGAGCCTCCAGGTGGTGGACGCCCCGAGCGCCGCCGCGATGGAGGATGAGCCGGCGCTCACCGGCGAGCAGGTCGAGTCCGCGCTGCGCTACGGCTGGCAGCTGGCCGAGGAGGCCGCCGCGGCGGGCGTGCAACTGCTGGTGCTGGCCGCGACCGGGGCCGGCACCGAGGCGACCGCCGCCGCCGTGCTCGCGGCCACCGCCGGAGCGGAACCGTCGGCCGTCCTCGGCCGGGTGGTCACCGAGACTGGCGAGATCGACGACGCGGCCTGGATGCGGCGCTGCGCCGCGGTGCGCGACGCGATGCACCGGACTCGCAACTCGTCCCGGGCCGCCAAGGACGTGCTCGCCGAACTCGGCGGTGGCGACGTGGCGATCGCCACCGGCGTGCTGCTCGGCGCGACGGCACACCGCATCCCGGTGATGCTCGACGGCCCGGTCGGCCTGGCCGCCGGCCTGGTCAGCCGGGACCTGGCCGGGCAGGCCCGGCACTGGTGCCTGCTCGCCGACCACGGCGGCGACCCGGCGGTGAAGCTGGCGGCCGACGTACTCGGCCTCACCGCGCTGCTCGACCTGCGGCTGGGTCTCGGCGAGGGTGCCAACGCGCTGGTCGCGCTGCCGATGCTGCGTTCGGTGCTGGCGCTGGCCGCCGCGCTGCCCACGCACCCGTCGCTGGCCGGCGAGGGCGAACCGGACGAGGAGCAGGCGGCACCCGAGTTCGCCGAGCCGACACCGGCCGGACCCGGCCCCACCAGTACCGAGGCGGACGAGGAACGGGTCGACCCGTCGGGCCGTGCCGGCTGACGGGCGGTTCGTCGCCGGGGCGCGGCTGGCGCTCACCACGTTCACCACGCTGCCGGTGCGCGCCGGCCGGATCGATCGGGCCGTGGCGGGCACCGCGATGGCGCTCGCCCCGGCCGTCGGGGCACTGCTCGGCGCGCTGCTGGCCGGGGTGCTGCTGCTCCTGGCCGCGGTCGCACCGCCACTCGTCGCCGCCGGGGTGACGGTCGGCGCCGCCGCGCTGCTCACCCGGGGCCTGCACCTCGACGGGCTGGCCGACACCGTCGACGCGCTCGGCTCGTACCGGCGCGGGCCGGCCGCCCTGGAGATCATGAAGAAGCCGGACGTCGGCCCGTTCGGGGTGGTCGCGCTGGTGGTCGTACTCCTGCTGCAGGCCGCGACGCTCGCCGAGCTGGCCGGGCGGTCGTGGCCGGCGTGCCTCGCGGCGGTGGTCGCCGCGACAGCGGCCGGCCGGCTCGGCGTCACGCTGGCCTGCCGACGGGGCGTGCCGGCCGCCCGGCCGGACGGCCTCGGCGCGCTGGTCGCCGGGACGGTCGGCCCGCCGGCCCTGGCGCTCGGCGTGGTCGCCGTCGCCCTGGTGGCCCTCGCCGCGGTGCCGGGCCGGCCGTGGCAGGGGCCGCTCGCCGTCGGGGTCGCCCTGGCCGTCGCGGTGGCGCTGCTGGCCCACGTGGTACGCCGACTCGGCGGCGTCACCGGCGACGTGCTCGGAGCGACCGTCGAGCTCGTCACCACGCTGGTCTACCTCGGACTGGTGCTGTCCGGCTGAACGTGACACGGCCCGCCGGGTAGCGTTCGGCTCGACAGCACCGGCACCGCCAACCGGGGGACGAGAATGCTCATCACCGACGACTTCCTACCCGTACCGGTCCCGGAGTCGCTCAACGCGACCTACCTGGTGCCCGTCGAGGGGTTGCCGAAGGTCAGTACGAAGAGCGCGGTGGCGGCGCTCGCCGGCCGGATCGCCGAGCCGGTTCACGGGCTGGCGAAGCAGATGCTGGAGAGTCCGCTGATGAGCGTGGACCTCCGCCCGATCGGCGAGTTCCCCGAACTGCCGCCGGACCTGCTCGCCGCGTTCGGCGCCAGCGAGACGCAACTGGACCGGCTCGCCGCGGCCACCCACCTCGTGGTCGTGCAGGCCGAGTACCGGCCCGGCTGGCCGCCGGCGCACGAGTGGGCGGCCCGGGCGGTGGCGGCGGCGGTCGCCGACTCGGTGGGCGGTGACGTGGTGGACGTCTTCGGGTTGCAGTTCCTGGACCCGGCGACCGCGCTGCGCTCACTCCCCGACGACAAGGGGCGCATCCGGCTGGTCGACTGGGTACTGGTGCCCTACTCCTCGGACGCCGAGGGGCTCTGGTTCACCACGAAGGGACTGCGTCGCTTCGGCCTGCTGGAGTTGCAGACCCAGGGCGTGCCGGACCACCTGACCCGGGCGTGGGGCGCGGTGATGACCGGCGCGGCGCGACGGCTGCTGCGGGACTGGACCGACGGGCTGTCCGGCGAGGAGGTGCCGGCGTTCGTGCAGCTGCCGGTGCTCGCCACGGTGACCGGGCACGACATCGCGGTGGCGTACGGCAATCCGGAACAGCACGGTGCGACGGCTCCGGTGCTGTTGCGCATCGAACTCGACCCGGCGACCGACCCGGACGCGGACTCGTTCCTCAGCCTGCGGCCACCGGAGGGCCACCCCGGCCCGGCCGGCCGGTACTACGCGGCGGCCTGCGCCACGCTCTTCGCCGGCATCCAGCCGGACGTGCGCTATGCCCGGCCGGGGGACGCCATGAGCAAGGCGATCGCCACCGCCCGGTCGGGGTTGGATGACGTACGTGCCCGGTTCGTCGCCGGCCAACTGCCGCGCGAGTCGCAGCTGGTGGTCAAGTACGGCCTGCCCGGCGAGGACGGCCCCGAGTACGTCTGGGCCGGCATCAGCTCGTGGGACACCCCGGAGCGGATCGTCGGGGTGAGCGCCAGCGATGCGACCTCCGACCCGACCGTACGGATCGGCTCCCCGGTCGTGGTGGAGGCCTCCGACGTGGTCGACTGGGCGGTGCTGGACGGCACCGGCGTCATCGAGGGCGGCTGGACCCAGGCCGTCCTCGACGCCGGCGACCACCCCACCCCCTAACCCCACCCCCGGCCCCAGCCTGCCCCCCGCCCCAGCCTGTTGATCATGAAGTTATTGCCCACGGCAGCGGCGTGTCACGGCAATAACTTCATGATCAACCCGGGGGCGGGTGGGGTGGGACCGGGTGGGGGGCGGGTGGGACCGGGTGGGGTGGGGGTTATTTGACGCTGGGTTGGACGAAGGGGGGGCGGGTGACGCGCATCTGGGCGCGGCGGCCGCGGATGTCCACCTCGACCACGTCGCCGTCGGCCAGGTTCGCCCCCGTGTCCAGCAGCGCCAGGGCGATGCCCTGCTTCAGCGTCGGCGAGAACGTGCCGCTGGTGACCGTGCCCACAGTCGTCTCACCGACGTGCACGGTCATGCCGGGACGCGGGATCGCCCGGTCGACGGCCACCAGACCACGCAGCGTCCGGCGGGGACCGGCCGCCTTCTCCGCGCGCAGCGCGTCCCGGCCCCAGAACGCCGGCTTGTCCCAGCCGACCGCCCAGCCCGAGCGGGCCTGCACCGGAGTGATGTCCAGCGACAGGTCCTGACCGTGCAGCGGGTACCCCATCTCGGTACGCAGCGTGTCGCGGGCGGCGAGCCCGCAGGGACGCACGTCGTACGACTCGTCGGCGGCGAAGAGGGCGTCCCAGACGGCGGTGGCGTGCTCGGCCGGCACGACCAGCTCGTAGCCCAGCTCACCCGTGTACCCGGTCCGGCAGACGGTCAGCTCGACCGGCACGCCGGCGGCCGACGTGGCGGTGGAGAAGCTCATGTAGTCGTGCCCGGTGGGCAGACCCAGCGAGTCGAGCAGCTCCGCCGAGCGCGGCCCCTGCACGGCGAGCACCGCGTACGCCTCGTGCTCGTCGGTGACGGTGATCGACGCCGGCGCGGCGGCGCGCAGCCGTCGGACCACCTCGGCGGTGTTCGCGGCGTTCGGGATCAGGAAGACGTGATCGTCGGCGTGCAGGTAGGCGATGATGTCGTCCACGACGCCACCGGTGGCGTCGTCACAGCAGAGGGTGTACTGCGCCCGGCCGGGGCCGATCCGGCCCAGGTCGTTGCTGAGGCAGGCGTTGACGAACTCCGCCGCACCCGGTCCGGTCACCCGGGCCTTGCCGAGGTGGGACACGTCGAAGACGCCCACCCCCGTGCGTACCGCCGTGTGTTCCCGGAGCACGCCGCCGCCGGCGTACTCCAGGGGCATCTCCCAACCCCCGAAGGGGGCGAACTTGGCACCGGCAGCGGTGTGCCGCTCGTGCAACGGGGAACGACGCAGCCGGGTGTCGGCGACGTCGGTGGTCACGTCGGTCATGGGTGGCAACTTACCGGGGCCGGACGCGCTGGTTAGCATCGGCGGGACCCGCCGATTCGCCTCGGCGGGACAACCCACACGTCCGGCGGGTAGGTTCGCCGCCGGAGACCTTCACCGCCGGTACGCGTCGTCGCGGCCGGCCCGGCCCGCCCGGAGTAGCTCAGTGACATCGCCCCGCACCACCCTCAGCCTGGTCGACACCGACCCTGCAGAGCTCGCCGTCGACGCCATCGTGATCGGCGTGCACAGTCAGACCGGAGAGCAGGCCGCCACCAGCGGCCTCGCCGGCACCCTGCTGCTCGCCAGCGGCGCCGAGAGCATCGCCGCCGCCTTCGACGGGAAGCTCACCGAGACGCTGGCGCTGCTCGGCGCGACCGGCGGCCCGGGCGAGGTGATCAAGCTGGCGACGCTGGGCACGATCACGGCTCCGGTGGTCGCCGCGGTCGGCCTCGGCCCCGAGCCGTCCGGCGCCGCACCGAGCCCGGAGACCCTGCGCCGGGCTGCCGGTTCGGTCGTGCGCGCCCTCGCCGGCGCCTCCCGGGTGGCGCTGGCGCTGCCGCTGCCGGACGACGCCGACGCCCCGGCCGCGCTGCGCGCGGTCGCCGAGGGCGCGCTGCTCGGCGCGTACCGCTTCGCCGGCTACAAGACCCGGCCGCAGCCGGCCCGGCGCGAGCCGGTCGCCGAGGTGCTGGTGGCCGTGCCGGACGCCACGGACAGCACCGCGCAGGCCGAGGTGGCCCGCGCCACGGCGGTGGTCGGGGCGGTCCTGACCAGTCGCGACTGGGTCAACACCGCGCCGAACGAGCTGCGCCCGCCGGCCTTCGCCGACGCGGTCGCCGACGCCGCCCGTGAGGCCGGGCTCGGCGTCGAGGTGCTCGACGAGGCGGCGCTGCGGGAGGGCGGCTACGGCGGCATCATCGCCGTCGGGCAGGGCTCGGAGGCGCCGCCGCGGCTGGTCAAGCTCACCTACACCCCGCAGGGCGGCGGCAACGGCAAGCGGGTGGCGCTGGTGGGCAAGGGCATCACCTTCGACACCGGCGGCATCTCGATCAAGCCGGCCCAGGGCATGTGGGAGATGAAGTCCGACATGGCGGGCGCGGCGGCGGTCGGTGCGGCCATGCTCGCGGTGGCGGCGCTCAAGCCGTCCGTCGCGGTGACCGGCTACCTGCCGATGGCCGAGAACATGCCGTCGGGGATGTCGTACCGGCCCGGCGACGTGATCAAGATGTACAGCGGCAAGAAGGTCGAGGTGTTGAACACCGACGCCGAGGGCCGGATGATCCTCGCCGACGCGATCGCCCGCGCCTGCGAGGACGGCACCGACTACCTCTTCGAGACCTCCACCCTGACGGGCGGCCAGGTTATCTCGCTGGGCAAGAAGATCGCCGGTGTGATGGGTACGCCGGAACTCTGCGAGCGCGTGAAGACCGCCGGCGAGGCGACCGGCGAGCCGGCCTGGCCGATGCCGCTGCCGGACGACGTGCGCAAGGGCATGGACTCCGATGTGGCCGACATCTCCCAGGTGAACGCGGGGATGGACCGGGCCGGGCACATGCTCCAGGGCGGCGTGTTCCTGCGCGAGTTCGTCACCGAGGACGTGGCGTGGGCGCACATCGACATCGCCGGCCCCGGCTACCACTCGGGTGAGCCGACCGGCTACTGGGCCAAGGGCGGCACCGGCGTGCCGGTCCGTACGCTCCTGCACCTGGTGGAGGACGTCGCCGCCAACGGCTGACCCCCGTCCGCCCGCCACGGGCGGTGCCCAGATCCACGGAAAGAGTGGCTGTTCCGCGCGGAACAGCCACTCTTTCCGTGTACGAGGGGCGGCTCAGTAGAGCTCGGGGCGACGCTTGCGGCGCTCGTTGAAGTCGCGCATGCGCTGCGGGTAGCCCATCAGGCGCACGTCGTAGATCGGGATCCCCAGCCGGTGCGCGAAGCGCCGCGCCCCGTCCGGGCTGTCGATCCGCCGGCGGGTCCACTCCCCGTCGTCGGCGATGAGGATCACCGTGGTCTCGGTGACCGTCGTCCGAGGCTCGATGTACGCCTCGACGCCGCGCCGGGTGCGGATGAAGCTCTCAAGATGCTCCAGATCGGCACGGTCGACCACCCGATCCTGGCCCACCGCGCGCGTCGGCTTGCGGCGCCGGAACAATCCCACGGACCTCTCCCCCACAATCCGTCATCGACGACGGTGCCAAGCGTACGTGTCGGGGACGTGTCGTTGGGCACCTCACTACGCACCCTGTGCCGGGTGGTGACAAGATGACCGAGGTGGGGTCTGCCCAAGAGGCGTCCCGCCGTGACCCCCGATGCACTGTCGCGACCTGGGAGTTGGACGTGAGCGAGCCGAACGACGCAACCTTCGACATCGTCATCCTCGGAGGTGGCAGCGGCGGCTACGCGACTGCGCTGCGTGCCGCCCAGCTGAACCTCTCCGTCGCCCTGATCGAGAAGGGCAAGCTCGGCGGCACCTGCCTGCACAACGGCTGCATCCCGACGAAGGCCCTGCTGCACGCGGCGGAGGTCGCCGACCAGACCCGCGAGTCGGAGCAGTTCGGCGTCAAGGCCGAGCTGGTCGGGATCGACATGACGGCGGTGCACTCGTACAAGGACGGTGTGATCGGCCGGCTCTACAAGGGCCTGCAGGGCCTGGTGGGCAGCGCCAAGAACATCACCCTCGTCGCCGGCGCCGGCAAGCTGGTCGGCCCGAACACGGTCGAGGTCGACGGCAAGCGCTACACCGGCCGCAACATCGTGTTGGCCTCCGGCTCGTACGCCAAGAGCCTGCCCGGCCTGGAGATCGACGGTGAGCGGATCATCACGAGCGACCACGCGCTGACCCTGAACCGGGTCCCGTCCTCGGCGATCGTGCTGGGCGGTGGCGTGATCGGCGTCGAGTTCGCCAGCGTCTGGAAGTCCTTCGGCGTCGACGTGACCATCATCGAGGCCCTGCCTCGCCTGGTCGCCGCCGAGGACGAGGAGTCGTCGAAGGCGCTGGAGCGGGCCTTCCGCAAGCGGAAGATCAACTTCAAGGTCGGCAAGCCGTTCGAGAAGGTCGAGAAGACCGGCAACGGCGTCAAGGTGACCATCGCCGGCGGCGAGACCATCGAGGCCGAGCTGCTGCTGGTCGCCGTCGGCCGGGGTCCGAACACGGCCGACCTCGGCTACGAGGAGCAGGGCGTCAAGATGGACCGCGGCTACGTGCTGACCGACGAGCGGCTGCGCACCAGCGTGCCGAACGTCTACGCGGTCGGTGACATCGTGCCGGGCCTCCAGCTGGCGCACCGCGGCTTCCAGCAGGGCATCTTCGTCGCCGAGGAGATCGCCGGCCAGAACCCGGCCGTCATCGACGAGGCGGGTATCCCGCGGATCACCTACTGCGACCCGGAGGTGGCCTCGGTCGGTCTCACCGAGGCGAAGGCCAAGGAGCAGTACGGCGCCGACAAGGTCAAGACCTTCAACTACAACCTCGGCGGCAACGGCAGGAGCCAGATCCTCAAGACCGCCGGTCACGTGAAGCTGGTCCGGGTCGAGGACGGTCCGGTGGTCGGCGTGCACATGATCGGCGCGCGGGTCGGCGAGCTGATCGGCGAGGCGCAGCTCATCTACAACTGGGAGGCGTACCCGGCCGAGGTGGCCCAGCTCGTGCACGCCCACCCCTCACAGACCGAGGCCCTGGGCGAGGCGCACCTGGCCCTGGCCGGCAAGCCGCTGCACGTACACGGCTGATCGAGAACGTATTTCGCGGCGTCCGGCGACGGGCGATGATCCCACCAGGGAAATGAAGGAGTCTGGAGAACATGCCGGTATCGGTCACCATGCCTCGGCTCGGCGAGAGCGTCACCGAGGGCACCGTCACCCGCTGGCTCAAGCAGGAGGGTGAAACCGTCGAGGTCGACGAGCCCCTGCTCGAGGTCTCCACCGACAAGGTGGACACCGAGATCCCGTCGCCGGCGGCGGGCGTGCTGACCCGGATCGTGGTCGGAGAGGACGAGACCGCCGAGGTCGGCAGCGAGCTGGCCGTCATCGCGGGTGAAGGTGAGCAGGCCGGCGGCGCCGCGCCGCAGCAGCAGGCCCCGGCCGAGCAGGCCGCCCCGGCCCCGCAGCCGACGGCCGCCGCCGAGGGCACCGCGGCCGAGCCGGCCCCGCAGGCCGCCCCGGCTCCGGCCGCCGCGCCCGCGCCGTCGGGCCAGGGCACCCCGGTCACCATGCCGGCGCTCGGCGAGAGCGTCACCGAGGGCACCGTCACCCGCTGGCTCAAGCAGGTCGGCGAGACCGTCGAGGTCGACGAGCCCCTGCTCGAGGTCTCCACCGACAAGGTGGACACCGAGATCCCGTCGCCGGTCGCCGGCACCGTCCTCGAGATCAAGGTTGCCGAGGACGAGACCGCCGCGGTCGGTGCCGAGCTGGCCGTGATCGGTGCCGCCGGGGCCGCCCCGGCCGAGGCGAAGCCCGCGCCGGCCCCGCAGCCGGAGGCGAAGCCCGCGCCGCAGCCCGAGGCCAAGCCGGCCCCGCAGCCCGAGGCGAAGCCGGCTCCGACGGCCGCCGCGACCCCGGGCATGTCGTACAACGAGCCGGCGGCGGAGGCGGAGACCGCCAAGCAGCCGGCCCAGGCCGAGCAGCGGGCGGTACCCCCGGCCCCGGCCGCGCAGGCTCCGGCGGCGCCCGCCCCGGGTGCCGGCGCGGAGGCCGGCTACGTGACCCCGCTGGTCCGCAAGCTGGCCGCCGAGCACGGCGTCGACCTGTCCTCGGTCAGCGGCACCGGCGTCGGTGGCCGCGTCCGCAAGCAGGACGTGCTGGACGCGGCGGAGCGGGCCAAGGCCGCCAAGGCCGCCCCGGCCCCGGCCGCAGCTCAGCCGGCCGCCGCCGCTCCCGCCAAGCCGGCCGCGAAGCCGCAGCCGAGCGCGAAGCGGGGCACCACGGAGAAGCTGCCCCGGATCCGCAAGGCCATCGCCACCCGGATGCACGAGTCGCTGCACGAGATGGCGCAGCTGACCACGGTGATCGAGGTGGACGTCACCCGGATCGCCAAGCTGCGGGCCCAGGCCAAGGATTCCTTCCAGCAGCGGCACGGCGTGAAGCTGTCCTTCCTGCCGTTCTTCGCCCTGGCCGCCATCGAGGCGCTGCAGACGTACCCGATCCTCAACGCCCAGCTGGACCTGGCGGGCGGGACGATCACCTACCCGGACGCCGAGCACCTCGGCATCGCCGTGGACACCGAGCGGGGCCTGCTCGTGCCGGTCATCCACAACGCCGGTGACCTGAACCTGGGCGGCATCGCCAAGCGGGTCGCCGACCTGGCCGAGCGGACCCGGACCAACAAGATCAGCCCGGACGAGATCGCCGGCGCGACCTTCACGCTGACCAACACCGGCAGCCGGGGCGCGCTCTTCGACACCCCGATCGTGCCGTCGCCGCAGTCGGCGATGCTCGGCACGGGCGCCGTGGTCAAGCGGCCGGTCGTGGTCAACGACCCGGAGCTGGGCGAGGTCGTCGCGGTCCGGTCGATGGTCTACCTGGCCCTGTCGTACGACCACCGGCTGATCGACGGCGCGGACGCGGCCCGCTTCCTGGTCGCGGTCAAGGAGCGGCTGGAGGGCGGCAACTTCGAGGCGGAGCTGGGCCTCTGAGCCGCTGACGCAGCGACGGCGAAGGGCGCCCCGGTCACCCGGGGCGCCCTTCGCCGTTCGCGTCTCAGGCGAGCAGCAGCTCTTCGGAGACCACCCAGAGCCGCTCGGCGGCCTCCGGGTCCATCGCGTACGGGGCGTACCCGGTGCGCGCCGGCGGCTCGTTCGGCCCAGCCTCCTGGCAGTCCTCGAAGTAGCGTCCGCCGACCCCGTCGAGCAGCGGCGAGGTGGCGAGCAGCACCGAGGTCGCCGCGCCCTGCTCGGCGGTCTTCCAGTACGCGGCCCCACCGCCGCCGCCGGTCTGCGCCCGCATCCGGGCGAGTTCCTCCTCGTCGATGAAGCGCTGGAGGTTGGTCCGGATCGCACCCGGCATCAACGAGTTGGTGAGGATGTCGTCGTCGGCCCAGCGCCGGGTCGCCTCCACGGCGAAGAGCACGTTGGCCGTCTTGGACTGCCCGTACGCCAGCCACGGGTCGTACGGCCGGCTCTGGAAGTGGATGTCGTCGAAGACGACCGGCGAGCGCAGGTGTGCCGCCGAGCTGACCGCGACCACCCGGGCACCCTCGGCCGCGATGAGCGCCGGGCGGAGCCCGACGGTGAGCGCGAAGTGGCCCAGGTGGTTGGTGGCGAACTGCATCTCCCAGCCCTGCGCGGTCCGCATCTCCGGCGACGCCATGATCCCGGCGTTGTTGACGAGGATGTGCAGCGGCCCGTCCCAGTTGGCCACGAACGCGGCCACCGAGTCGAGGTCGGCGAGGTCCAGCGGGGCAACCAGGACGCGGTCGTTACCGGTGGTCGCGGTGATGTCGGCGGCGGCCTCGTGCCCCGCCTGCGGGTTGCGTACGGCGAGAGTCACCTCGGCACCGGCCTGGGCGAGTGCCCGTGCGGTCTCGACGCCGATTCCGGAGGCGCCACCGGTGACGACGGCGCGACGGCCGGCGAGACCGATGCCGTGCACCACCTCGAGCGCCGTGCTCTCGCGGTTGAAGGGTGTGGTCACGCGGGTATTGGTCATGATCCGTCCTAGTCGGTGACGGCGGGCCGTACGGGCCTTTTCCCAGGGCGGGCCGGAGGTAACGTGCGGGGGACGGCCGACGCGTCACGCCTCGTCATCCGGCCTGAGCCACCGCGCGGCGGTTGATCCGATTCCGGTCCTGAGCCGCCTGGGGCACTGACAGACTCGTCCGGTGGGTGGTCACTGGTGGCGCGGACGGCTGGGCCCCGCCGTCGCGATCGCACCGGGCGCCCGGGTCGACAAGTTCGAGATCTTCTTCGACCTGGTCTTCGTCTTCTCGTTCTTCATCATCGTCCGGACCACGGCGATGGACATCACCGGCCGCAGCCTGCTGCACGGCCTGCTCGTGCTGGCCGTGCTCTGGTGGTGTTGGGTGATCCACAGCGTGGTCGCCACCCGGGTACGGCTCGGCGAGGGCTTCGTCCCGGTGCTCATGGTGATCGGGATGGCCGCCCTGTTCTGCTTCGCGCTCTCCCTGCCGCAGGCGTTCGGCGACCCTCGGCAGACCACCGCCGGGCCCATGGTGGTGGCGGTCAGCTATCTCGTGATCCGCGCCGTGCACCTGCTGCTGTACTGGCACATCGCGAAGGAGAAGCCGGGCGAACGCCGCCTGCTGCTCAGGTACTCCCCCGAGGTGGCCGTCAGCACCCTGCTGCTGCTCGCCGCCGCCCTGGTCCCGCCGTACATCGACGACTTGGGCTCGGCGCAGATGTGGCGCGACGGGCTCTGGGTCGCCACGGTGCTGATGCAGTACGGCAGCGGCCTGGTCGCCGGTGCCTGGGGCTGGACGGTGACCTCGGCGGAACACTGGACCGAGCGGTACGACCTGATCCTCATCATCGCGCTCGGCGAGTCGATCATCTCCGTCGGCGTCGGCGGCAACCTGCTCGGTCAGCGGGTCACCTGGGCGGCGGTCGCCGCCGCCTCGTGCGGCGTCGTCTTCACCGCGGCGCTCTGGTGGGCGCACTTCGACGTGATCGGCCCAGCGGCACGGATCGCCCAGCACGAGGCGCTGGGCCGACGCCGGGTGGCCATGGCCCGCGACGCGTACGCCTACCTCTACCTCGTGATGATCGCCGGCATCATCATCTTCGCCCTCGGCGCCGAAGAGGTCGTACGCCAGATCAGCGATCCACACATCGGGCCGGCCGAACCGTCGCACGGGCCGGGCGTGCCGCTGCTCTTCGCCGGCGTCATCTGCTACTTCTGCGGCGACATGCTGTTCCAGGCGCGCACCCTGCACACGCTCTCCTGGACCCGGGTGGGCGTGGTGGCCGCGCTCGGCGCCGCCATCCCCATCGGCGCGCACCTGCCGGGGCTCGCCACGCTCGCCCTGCTGACCCTGATCTGCGTCGGGCTGGTGGCGGTCGAGGTCGTGGTCATGGCCGACTCGCGGAAGGCCCTGCGCGAGTACGTCTTCCACGAGAAGACCAGCCACGAGGAGCACGAGGCCGCCTTCCGCGCCGCCTGGCACGAGCCCGGGGAGAACGGGCCCACCAGGCACGGGTGATGCGGTGCGCGGCCTGTCGAGCTGCCCCAGATATGAGACAGCGGGCAGCGGGCAGCGGGCAGCGGGCAGCGGGCAGCGGGCAGCGGGCAGCGGGCAGCGGGCAGCGGGCAGCGGGCAGCGGGCAGCGGGCATGATGCCCGACGTCGACGCCGCCCGCAACCGGTCGACCCGAGGCGACTGTCCGGGCGCGCGTGCGCCACCTCGGGTCGCCGGCGGACCGGAACCAGGCGGTGTGGCCCCTCTGCCGGTAGCAGAATCGGCGGTTTCGGCTGGCTGCGCGGGGGCGCGACCCGGCAGGCTGACCCACATGATCACCTTCTCCCTCCAGGCCAGCCCCTCCGACGCCGCCGGCTGGGTCGACCTGGCCCGGCGCGCCGAGGCCGCCGGTTACGACGCCCTGCTCACCGCCGACCACCCGGGGGTGGTGTCGTCGCCGTTCGTCGCCCTGGCCGCCGCCGCGACGGCGACCACGACGATCGGCCTCGGGTCGTACGTGTCGAACGCCGGGGTCCGCGAGCCGATGCTGCTCGCCGCCGACGTGGCCACGCTCGACCTGCTCTCCGGCGGGCGGGCGCGGCTCGGCATCGGCGCCGGGCACACCCCCGCCGAGTGGCGGTCGGTCGGACGGGAACGTCCCGACGTGGCAGGCCGGGTACGGCGTGCCGTCGCCGTCATCGAGGCGACCCGCGCGCTGCTCAACGGCGACGAGGTCACCGTGGAGACGGCCGACCTGGTGATGAGCGACGCCCGGCTGGAGAAGCCGCGCCCGGTGCAGCGGCGCATCCCGCTCACCGTCGGCACCGCGAACTCGTCGCTGCTGCGCTGGGCCGGCGCGCACGCCGACGTCGTGGGGCTCTCCGGGCTCGGGCGTACGCTGCCCGACGGTCACAGCCACGGAGTGCGCTGGCGGGCGGCCGAGATCGAGGCGCAGCTCGCCCAGGTCGCGACCGGAGCGCAGGGCCGCGCGAATCCGCCGGAGCTGGAGGCGCTGGTGCAGCGGGTGGTGGTGACCGACGACGCGGAGGCCGCCGCCGCGCGGACCGCCGGGGAGACCGGGTTGAGCGTCGAGGAGCTGCTCGCCACCCCGTTCGTGCTGATCGGCACCGAGGACGAGATCGTCGCGGCGGTCGCCGCACACCGACGCCGGTGGGGCGTCACCCGTTACGTCGTCCGCGCGGACGCCCTCGACCCGCTCGCCCCCGTGCTGCCCCGGGTCGCCGCGCTGGACTGACCGGCACGCTCGCAGCTGCTTGAACGCGGTCCGGCACCGCCGTCCACCGCCCGCGAGAGTCGGGTAGCCGAACGGTCCATTGACGCTGCCATCCACCAGGCCGACATTGGAGGTGTCGTGGAGAGGTGACACACCGTGAACATCGAGATCGCTCGTGCAGCTGATCTCGATCGGGTGGAGACGCTGGTCTCGTGGCTGAAGCGCCCCCATCTCGACCGGGTCACCGTCACCATGCCCGGGCTCGACACCACTGAGCGTGAGCGAGCCGCCAGGACCATCCGCCACCTGTTCAACGACTGCGGCTGCGCCTGGGGGGCGCTGGCGTTCGTCGTCGCGGTGGCGGCGGCCGTCCTGGCCCGGCCGAGCGGCGGCACGGCGTACGCCATGGCCGCCCTCACCTGTGTCGCGGCGGCCGTCGCCGGCAAGTTCCTCGGCCTGGCGTGGAGCCGCCAGCGCCTGCTCGCCCGGCTGCGCGCCCTGCGATCCGCCTCCTGACTCAAAGGGGGGACCTCTCATGGCACTGGTCTGCACCGAAATCACCGAATGGATCGAGGAGGAGGTCTCCAAGCCGGTCGAGGAATGGGAGGAGCGGCAGGAGAAGCGCTGCAAGGATTATCCCTGGTACGACCCGCGGGGCTGGTTCTGCTGGTTCGTCACGGTCTTCGTGAAGGTGATCCGGTGGGTCGTGGTCACCGTCGGCAAGTGGGTGACCCGTACGGTCTGCAAGCTCGTCGGAGTGGTCGTCGAGGCGGTCGTCCAGATCGTCGGCGGCCTCTGGGACGTGATCGTCGGCATCGTGACGCTCGACTGGCGCCGCATCCTCGACGGGTTGCTGCGCATCGTCATCGGCGCGGTGCTGGGGATCATCCGGCTCGGCCGCATCGTGCTGCTCGGCGACACGATCGACTACATCATCGAGGAGATCAACAAGGAGCGGCTGCGCCGGTACGTGCGCGGACTGCTGGAGGCGAAGTACGCCGGTGACAGACTGAGCCAGATCAAGGAGGCCATCCGCCTCGACCACGGCGCGTTCGGGCTGCGCCTGCACGCCACCGCGTACCGGACGATGCTCGACTCGGAGACCCCGTCGCAACGCGAGCCGGGCGTGCCGAACCTGGTCGTGCTGCACGAACAGGGCGCGATCAACCTCCGGGCGCTCTGCGGCTTCGAGTTCGACGAGGGCTTCTGGAACCGCAAGCGCTACAAGACCCTCAAGAAGGAGACGGTGCTGGGCGGCGGTGGCGGCGGCGAGTTCGACAACCCGATCTCCGCTGACGACCTCGACACGTACCTGACGTCACGGGGCACCGAGGGCCCACCGTTCATCGTGCTGCCGATGCGAGACGGCGCGCTGGACACGAAGGTCTCGACGGCCAGCGAGAAGGGGCGCGAACTGGCGCTCATGCTGGACTTCGACAAGGAGAGGCACGAGGTGACCGAGGCCGGCCACATCGTACACACCGGCCTCGCCCAGCCCCGGTTCCTGATCGACGAGTTCGATCGCCACGACGCCACGACGGACTCGGCGGGGGCCACCGCCGACCTCTGCCACCCGATCGTCGTCGGCGTGTTCCGCTACACGAACACGTTGCGCGGGCTGGCTAGCAACCTGCACGAGACCCGGTGCGGCCTGGACGCCCACAACGCCTCCGGCGCCACGTTCATCGACAACCTGCCCGACCAGGTCTGGAAGTACGTGCCGATCCACGAGCTGGGCCACTACTTCGGGTTGTGCCACACCGACGGGGTGGACCGGATCATGTACTCGCCGAAGACCAACAGCTGGTGGCGGGGGTGGGCCATCCCGCGCACGCTGCTGAACGTCTACCTCCAGGGCGAGCCGACGTTCACCTACGGCGAGGCGAAGGCCACCTGGGACTACGTGGTGGCGCACTTCGCCCCGGAGTGCCTCGGCGCCAAACCCATCGTCATCGGGGCCCGACCGACCGCCGCCACCCCGGGAGCGGCCGACGCGGTCGCCTGACCGGGCGTACCGCACCGACCGGCGCGCCGCCCGCTGACGGACCCGCACAGGTCCCTGGCGGACCGGCGCGCACCCCCGGCACACCGCTGGTGGATCGACGCAGTTTGATCAACTCGACATCCAGGAAGTCGGGGTGTCCCGCTCGGTCGGACACCCCGACTTCCCAGAACCCGAGTTGACCGAGGGCCGCCGCCCGGAACGGCACGTGCCAGTGCCCACCGAACCGCCCACGCCACCGGCAACACCCCTGGCGGGACGAGGCCGCCCCGCATCGGCCGGGTGGGCGGCTCATGCCCGCGCGGACATGCCGCGCCGACGGCGGGCGGTGGTGAGACCGCGCCCCCAGGTCAACGGCGGCCCCGCAGTGCCGCACCTGCCGCTGCCTCGACACTGCCGACGGCGGGACCGAGCGAGGAAGCACGATCCCGGGCGCGGTCCTTCAGTACTTCCAGCCCGGCCCGTCACCGGGCCGGCGGCCGCCCGCAGGTCACTCGGAGTCGGCCAGCCCCTCGTAGAAGCGGATCTTCTCGCGGAGGTGGTCGTACTGGTGCTGGAGCAGGCGCATCTGCTCCACGACCCGGGTGGCGTGCGCCTCCAGCAGCGCCTTGCGCTCGCCGGCGGTGTGCTCGCCCGCGCGGGCCAGCTCGGCGTACCGGCACATCTGGGCGATGGGCATGCCGGTGTCGCGCAGGCAGCGGAACAGCACCAGCCAGCCCAGGTCTTCGTCGGTGAAGACCCGCCGGCCGGCCGAGGTGCGGCCGATGTCGCTCAGCAGGCCGATCTTCTCGTAGTAGCGGAGGGTGTCGAGGCTGAAGCCGCTGCGCCGGGCGGCCTCGGAGGGGGCGTACATGCTCGGAGGCTAGCGCTTGACCTGGAGTGCGCTCCAGGTTGAAGGCTGGATGCATGACGATGACACGGGAACTTGGCCGCAGCGGCATCGAGGTGAGCGCGATCGGCATGGGCTGCTGGGCCATCGGCGGTCCGCTGTGGGGCGACAACGGGCAGCCGTTCGGCTGGGGCGAGGTCGACGACGACGAGTCCGTCCGCACCATCCACGCCGCGCTCGACGCGGGCGTGACCCTCTTCGACACGGCCAGCAACTACGGCGCCGGGCACAGCGAGCGAGTCCTCGGCCGGGCGCTCGCCGGCCGCCGCGACCGCGTGGTGATCGCCACCAAGTTCGGCAACCGCGCCGACGAGGCCACCCGCCGCTGGTTCGCCGTCGACCCCAGCCCGGCGTACGCGGTGCAGAGCCTGGAGGAGTCGCTTCGCCGGCTCGGCACCGACCACGTCGACCTGTTCCAGCTGCACATCAACGAACTGTCGGTGCCCGTCGCGCTCGACCTGGTCGACACGCTCGAGGATCTCGTCGCCCAGGGCAAGATCCGGGCGTACGGCTGGAGCACCGACCATCCGGACTCGGCCGAGGCGTTCGCGAAGGCCGGTACGCACTGCACCGCGATCCAGCACGACCAGTCGGTGCTGCGGGACAACGCGCCGATGCTGGCGGTCTGCGACACGTACGACCTGGCCGCCCTGAACCGCGGGCCGCTCGCCATGGGGCTGCTCACCGGTGCACAGCGGACGCTCGGCCGCGACGACGTGCGCGGGTCGACGCCGGAGTGGCTGGTCTGGTTCACCGACGGCCGGCCGACGCCCGAGTGGGCGGCCCGGGTCGAACAGGTCCGCGCCGCGCTGACCGCCGACGGCCGTACCCTCGCGCAGGGCGCGCTGGGCTGGCTGCTGGCACGCAGCCCGCGGACGGTGCCGATCCCCGGCGCCCGGACGGTGGCGCAGGCGGAGGAGAACTTCGCGACGCTGGCGCTCGGCCCGCTCCCCGCCGACGCCTTCGCCGAGGTGGAGCGTCTCCTCGCCGACCTGCGACCGACTCCGGTGATGTGAGGCGGTCGTTACCGGCTCGACGTGTCAGGTCCGCCGCGCGTACCCGAAGATAAGGTCATGCGGATCCTCATGGCCGGCGCGTCCGGCTTCCTCGGCACCCGGCTGGTCCACCGGTTCACCGCCGACGGGCACCAGGTCACCCGGTTGGTCCGCCGCCCGCCGCGCACCCCGGACGAGCGGCAGTGGAACCCGTCCGCCGCGCAGCTCGACCCAGCCGTGGTGGCCGACGCCGACGCGGTGGTCAACCTGGCCGGCGCGGGCGTGGGCGACCGGCGGTGGAACGACGAGTACCGGCAGCTGATCCGGAGCAGCCGGGTGGACTCGACCACCACGCTGGCCATCACCATCGCGGGTCTGCCCGCACAGGACCGGCCGAAGACGCTGCTCAACTCGTCGGCCGTGGGTTGGTACGGCGACACCGGTGATCGGGCCGTGGAGGAGGACGCGCCGGCCGGCGAGGGCTTCCTCTCCGACGTGTGCCGGGTGTGGGAGGCGGCCACCCGGCCGGCCGAGGACGCCGACGTACGGGTGGTCCGCCTGCGCATCGGGCTGCCGTTGCACCGCGACGGCGGGATGCTCAAGCCGCAGCTGCTGCCGATGCGGCTGGGCGTCTCCGGCAAGTTGGGCGGCGGGCGGCAGTGGTGGCCGTGCCTGTCGATGGTCGACTTCCTGAACGCGGTGGCGTTCGTGCTGGAGCGCGAGGACGTGGCCGGACCGGTCAACATGGTCGGTGCGGCCCCGGTGACCAACGCGGAGTTCACCAGGGAGCTGGCCCGGCAGTTGCACCGGCCGGCGATCATGCCGATCCCCGCGCTGGCGCTGAAGATCGTGCTCGGCGGGTTCTCCGTGGAGGCACTCTCCAGCTCCCGGGTGCTGCCCGGCGCCCTCGCCCGCGCCGGTTTCACCTACCGCCACCCCGACCTCCCCTCCGCCCTGCACAGCGCCCTAACCGACTAACCCCACCCACCCACCCCACCCCCACCCTCACCCGCCCTCACCCGCCCTGTTGATCATGAAGTTATTGCCCGCCGGCTCGGCGTGTCGTCGCAATAACTTCATGATCAACGGAGTTGGGGGCGGGCGGACCGCGGGCAGGGGGGCGGGGCGGGGGCGGTGGGGGTCAGCAGCCGATCACCCAGTAGTTCGGGGCGGTCTGCTTGAGCGTGCTCGTGTAGAAGGTGTTGTAGAGACCCATCCGCTGGTTGGAGCCGTTCGCGTAGGCGTACCCGCCGGACTGGTACGCCCGGCCGGCGACCACGTGCGCGTAGTTGCTGGCGGTCGTGCAGACCGGCGTCGTCGGCGGGTCGGTCGGAGGCGGGTCGGTCGGGTCGCCGCCGCCCTCGCCCAGGCCGAAGAAGAGCGCGTCCCGGTAGGCCGAGCAGATGGTGTCCAGGAAGTACGCCCCGGCGCTGCCGCACTGCTCGGCCCCGCTGCCCGGGTCGACCGGGGTGCCGTGACCCATCCCGGAGACGCGGTAGAGCCGGACGACGTCGTTGCCGTACACCTCCAGGCTGGTGCCCCCGGGCAGCGACGAGGTGCTGGTCGGATTCTGCGGGACGCCGCGCACGTTGGTCCACTGGTCGCGCGCCTCGCCGGCGTTGAGCGGGGCGACGGTGGTGTCCGAGGTGCCGTGCCAGATGGCCACCCGGGGCCGGGGTCCGCTGTAGCCGGGGTACGCGTTGCGTACCAGGTCGCCCCAGGCCGCCGGGCTCTTGTCGGTGCCCGGGTTCATGCAGCTGAACGCGTTGATCATGCTGGTGGCGCAGCGGTACGGGATGCCGGCGACGATCGACCCGGCGGCGAAGACGTCGGGGTAGGTGGCGAGCATGACGGCGCTCATCGCGGCGCCGGCCGACAGGCCGCTCACGAAGACGCGGCTGCCGTCGGTGCCGAAGTTCGTCTTCGCGTGGTCGACCATCTGCTTGATGGACAGCGCCTCGCCCTGACCCCGGGCGGTGTCGCCGGTCTCGAACCAGTTGAAGCAGCTGGTGGCGTTGTTGGCGGACTTCTGCTCCGCGACGATCAGGGCGAAGTTCCACTGGTCGGCGTACTTCCGCCAGCCGGAGTTGGTGAAGTAGGCGGAGGCGTTCTGGGTGCACCCGTGCAGCAGCACCACTGCCGGCGCGCCGGACGGGAGGTTGTCCGGCCGGTAGGCGTACATGGCGAGGTTGCCGGGGTTCGAACCGAAGTTCGTCACCTGGGTGAGGGTGGCGGCCTGGGCGGGGGTGGCGAGGGTGACCGCGCCCGCGACGGCGAGGACGAGCCCGGCGACCGCGGCGGCCAGCCGGGTGAGCGGAGATGAGGAGCGGCGCACGGCAGCCTCCCAGGGAAGATGTGAACTGGGTCACCTGCGATTGCCGCGACGCTACGACGAAATGATGGAGTCGCGACATGGGCGGCCATCACACATTCACGCCCACCATTGTGTTCATCGCGAGCGGCGCTCGCGACTCGCCGGGGCGAGCGGGCAGCTCGCCACCGGAGACGACAAGAAGAGGCCACTCCTCGCATGTATGACCGGCACGTCCAGTTCCGATTGGTAACGTCCGCTGCGTGCCGACCTCCCCGTCCGTGGCCACCGGGCCCGCACCCGCCTCACCGCCGCGCACTGTCCGGGGGCGCCGGGCCGACCTGATCGTGGTGCTGGCCGCGCTCGCGCTGGCCGTCTGGGTGACCAGCGGCCTGTGGCGGGACCCGAACGTCCGGACGATCACGGTCAACTCCAGCGACCAGGCCCTGTTCGAGTGGCTGCTGGCCTTCGGCGGGCACGCGCTGACCCACGGGCAGGATCCGCTCTTCACCCATCTGATCAACGTGCCGGACGGGGTGAACCTCGCGGTCAACACCTCGATCACCGTGTACGCGGTGGTCTTCGCGCCGCTGACCTACCTGGTCGGCCCACCCGTGACGTTCCTGGTCATCCTCACCCTGAACCTGGCGGCCACCGCGATTGCCTGGTACCTGCTGTTCTCCCGGCAACTGGTGCGCAGCCGACTCGCCGCCGCGGTCGGCGGCCTCTTCATCGCCTACTCCCCCGGCATGGTCTCGCACGCCAACGCCCACCTGAACTGGACGGCCGGCTGGCTGGTGCCGCTACTGATCTGGCGCGCGTTCGCGCTGCGCCGCCCCGGACACTGGCTGCGCGACGGCGTCATCCTCGGCGTGCTCGTGGCGATCGCGTTCTCCATCGCCGCCGAGGGGCTCTTCTTCACCGCCCTCGCGCTCGGACTCTTCGTCGTCGTCTGGGCGCTGCACCCGGCCCGGCGCGCCGAGGCGCGGGCGGCGCTGCCGAACTTCCTGCGCGGCCTCGCGGTCACCGCCGTGGTCGCCGGGGTGCTACTGGCGTACCCGCTGTGGCTGCACTTCGCCGGCCCGCAACGGTTCCACGGCACCGGCTTCGACCCGGTCACCCACTCGGAGGACATCGCCGCGTTCGGCGCGTACCCACGCCGGTCCCTCGCCGGTGAGGCCGGACTGGGCACGTCGCTGGCCCCGAACCCGACGGAGGAGAACTCGTTCTTCGGGATCCCCCTGCTGCTGCTCACCGTGGTGTGCTTCGTGGCGCTCTGGCGGCGCGCCGATCCGGCCCGGCGTGCCACGCTCTGGGCGCTGGCCGCCGTCGCCGTCGTCTTCAGCGTGCTCTCCTGGGGGCCGGTGGCGAAGTTCGACGGCGACCGCACCGACGTGCCCATGCCGTTCGACCTGCTCGGGCATCTGCCGGTGGTGAACGCCGCGCTGCCCGCCCGGCTCGCACTGGTGGTGGCGCCGGTGATCGGGCTGCTGCTGGCGTACACCCTCGACCAGCTCCGGGCGGCACCGGCGCGGCACCGGGCGACCGAGGCGGCCTGGTCGCTCGGCTTCGTGGTCGCGCTGCTCCCGCTACTGCCGACCCCGCTGCTCACCGACGAGCGCGAGCCGATACCCCGGTTCATCACCGCCGGCACCTGGCGGGACTACGTCTCCCAGGGCGGGGTGCTCACCCCGGTGCCGACGGCCGTGGACATCTACCCGGACGGGCAGCGCTGGCAGGCGTACGCGCTGGCCCACCGGCAGGGTGAGTTCCGCATCCCGGCCGGCTTCTTCCTCGGCCCCGGCGGTCCGGACGGCCGGGGCCGGATCGGCCCGGTGCCGCGCCCGTTCAGCGCCCTGATGGACCAGGCCGCGCGGACCGGCCTGGTGCCGATCGTCACGGACGGCACGGTGCGGGAGGTCCGCGCCGACCTGGCGTACTGGCACGTCGAGGCGGTGGTGCTCCCCGACGAGGTGCACGGGGCCAAGTTCGAGGTCGACCAGGACGCCGTCCGGCGCACGGCGACCGCCCTGCTCGGCGAGCCGCAGCGGGTGGACGACGTCTGGCTCTGGCGGATCCCGCCGGCCTGAGCCGCCGGCAGTTCCGGCTCAGTCGGCCCGAGCCGCCGACGCTTCCGGCTCAGTCGGCCTGGCCGGCCCGGCCGGCGCACGTACCCGGCGGTGAGGCGGCTCACCAGCGCCATCGGCCCGCTGCGGGACTACGCTGAACGGCGTGAGCACGATGACCTCCGGCCTTACGGCCGTCCGCGCCGGTCTCCTCGACTACCAGACCGCCTGGGACGAGCAGCGCCGGCTGCACGAAGCGGTGGTTGCCGGTGAGCAGGGCGACACGGTCCTGCTGTTGGAGCACCAGAGCGTCTACACGGCGGGCAAGCGCACCGAACCGTGGGACCGGCCGACGGACGGCACCCCGGTCATCGACGTGGACCGCGGCGGCAAGATCACCTGGCACGGTCCGGGTCAGCTCGTCGGCTACCCGATCGTACGGCTGCCCGACCCGGTGGACGTGGTGGCCTACGTGCGGCGCACCGAGCAGATGCTGATCGACGTCTGCGCCGAGTTCGGGCTCACGGCCGGTCGAGTCGAGGGACGCAGCGGCGTCTGGGTGCCGGAGGACGACCGCGGCCCGGCCCGCAAGGTCGCCGCGATCGGCATCCGGGTGGCCCGCGGGGTCACCCTGCACGGCTTCGCCATCAACTGCGACTGCGACCTGAGCTACTACGACCGGATCGTGGCCTGCGGCATCCGGGACGCGGGGACCACGTCGCTCACCGCCGAACTGGGCCGCCCGATCACCGTGGCCGACGTCCTGCCGGTGGTGGAGCGTCACCTGTCCACCCTCATCGCCGTCGCGTCCTGACCCGGATGCGGGTCGACCTCGTCACCGTCGTGATCGCCGAGTACGACCCGGCGATCGCCTTCTTCACCGAGGTGCTCGGCTTCGAACTGGCCGAGGACTCGCCGTCGCTGACCAACGACGGCCGGCCGAAGCGCTGGGTGGTCGTACGACCGCCCGGCGGCGGGACCGGCCTGCTGCTCGCCCGCGCCGACGGGGACGAGCAGGCCGCCGCGATCGGCAACCAGGTCGCGGGTCGAGTAGGTTTCTTCCTGCAGGTCGACGACTTCGACGCCACGTACCGGCGCATGGTCGACGCGAAGGTCGAGTTCGTCCGGCCGCCGCGCACCGAGCCGTACGGCCAGGTGGCCGTCTTCCGCGACCTCGCCGGCAACCGCTGGGACCTGCTCGGCCCCGCCTGACCGCGAAGGAGTCCCGTTGACCGAGGCGCTGTCGACGCAGCAGCAGATCGCCGCCGACCTCCAGGTGTCGTCGACCTTCGACGCCGAGGCGGAGATCGAGCGCCGGACCGTCTTCCTCGCCGACCGGCTGGTCGACACCGGGCTGTCGACACTCGTGCTCGGCATCAGCGGCGGGGTGGACTCCACCACGGCGGGGCGGCTCTGCCAGCTCGCCGTCGAACGGGCCCGGGCGGCCGGCCACCCGGCGACCTTCGTCGCCATGCGCCTGCCGTACGGGGTGCAGGCCGACGAGCATCACGCCCAGGCGGCCCTGGAGTTCATCCGGCCCGACCGGGTGCTCACGGTCGACGTCAAGCCGGCCAGCGACGCCGCGCTGGACGCGCTGCTGGCGGCCGGGCTGACCTTCCGTGACGCCGCTCAGCAGGACTTCGTGCACGGCAACGTCAAGGCCCGCCAGCGCATGATCGCCCAGTACGCGGTGGCCGGCGCGATGGGTGGACTCGTCGTCGGCACCGACCACGCGGCCGAGGCGGTCACCGGCTTCTTCACCAAGCACGGCGACGGGGCGGCGGACGTCGTACCGCTGACCGGGCTGACCAAGCGGCGGGTACGGGCGATCGCCGCGGCGCTCGGCGCCCCCGCCGAACTGGTCGGCAAGGCGCCCACCGCCGACCTGGAGAGCCTGGCCCCGGGCAAGCTGGACGAGGACGCGCTCGGGCTGGCGTACGAGCACATCGACGCGTACCTGGAGGGCCGGCCCGTCCCGGCGGAGGCGGCGGAGGCGCTGGTCGCCCGCTACCGGGCCACCGAACACAAGCGCAGCCTGCCGATCGCGCCGCCCCAGTCGGGGGTCGCCGCTCCGGCCACCGGTGAGGATCTCCTCCGCAGCCACGCGACCCGGTAACCGGCGTACCCCGTCCGTCGTGTCCGGGTGCAAGGCCTGTTTCACAAGGCTCGGCCGAGCGAGCCGGGACCCAGGCGGCGGTCCGACAACGCCGCCGGTCATCGCCTGAGTCCGGCGCAGCCGGGCACGGTCTTACGAAACAGGCCTCAGGGCGCGGGCAGGTTCACCCGCGCCCTGGACCAATTCCGGGTACCTAGGGAGTCAGCCGGTGCAGGTCGCGGGGGAAGGCGGTGACCTCACGGATGTTGGCCGCGCCGGTCAGGCGGGCGACGAACCGTTCCAGGCCGATCGCGAAGCCGCCGTGCGGCGGCATCCCGTGCCGGAACGCGTCCAGGTAACCGGTGTACGGCTCGACCGGCTCACCCCGTGCGGCCAACGCCGTCAGATAGTCGGCGTGCTGATGCAACCGCTGCCCGCCGGTGACCAGCTCCATGCCCCGGAAGAGCAGGTCGAAGCCGTTGCTGTGGCCCGGCCGGGCGGGGTCGGGGTGGGTGTAGAACGGCCGCTTCGCCATCGGGTACCCGGTGACGAAGAGGAAGTCCGAACCGTGCTCGCGGTGGGCCCACTCCCCCAGCGCCCGCTCGTGTGCCGGGGCGAGGTCCGGCTCGTCGGCGGGCGCGCCCGCGATCTTCAATGCCTCGGTGAAGTGCACCGCCGGGATCTCCTCCGGCACGGCCGGCAGCGCGGTCCCGAGGGTGGCCACCGCGCCCGCGGCGCGTTCCGCCACGCTGCCCAGCATTCCGGCGAGGACCTCGCGCAGCACGCGCATCACGTCCCGGTGATCGGCGATGAAACCCAGCTCGACGTCGAGCGAGGTGTACTGCGCCAGGTGCCGGACGGTGTCGTGCGGCTCGGCCCGGAAGACCGGCCCCACCTCGTACACCTTCTCGAAGACACCGACCATCAGTTGCTTGTAGAACTGCGGTGACTGGGCCAGGTACGCCGGACGGCCGAACCAGTCCAGTTCGAAGACGTTCGCGCCCGATTCGGTGGAGGAGCTCACCACCTTCGGCGTGTGGATCTCCACGAAGTCCCGGCGGTCCAGCGCGGCCCGGAATCCGGCCACGCTCGCGGCCGAGACGCGCAGCGCCGCCGAGCGCAGGGGATGGCGCAGCGCGGTGGGCGCGTGGTCGAGCTGGGTGGGCAGGCTCGCGGTGAGCGCCGGCCGGTACAGGTCGAACGGCGGCGGCACCGCGGGCGGGCCGAGTGGACGTACGACCGGGGCGGTCAGCTCGACCCCGGCGGGCGCCGTCGTGTTCGCCACCACCGTGGCGGTGACCTCGACGACGGTCTCCTCGGTCAACGCCTCGACCTGGGCGCGGGCCGCCGGGTCGGTGACCACCACCTGCGACAGGCCGGCGGCGTCCCGGACGATCAGGAAGGCCACCGACTTGAGCAGCCGGCGGCGGTGCACCCAGCCGGCGATCCGGACGGTCGCACCGACGTGGGTGGGGAGCTGGGTGGAGAGGATGCGTTGCACGGTGTACCTCCTCGTCGAGTCGCAACGCCTCCGCCGCGTGCGGCGGAGCATTACTCCAGCCCGGGAGGTGCGGGCGAGCGGGTCCTCGCGGTGCCACCACACCTTCGCCCCCGCCTCGGCGGGGGCCTCGTTCGTCGCCCGTGACGTGGGCCAGCCGGCGGGCTCTACTGGGCGTGGCCGTCGATCGGGCCTGCGGCACGCCGTTCTTCCCGCAGCTCGGGAGGGTCTTCACGCGCCCGTCGCCAGACCGCCTCACAGCACTTCGGCGGCTCTCTGCACTGGCGGGTCGGGCCGATACTCGGCTCCGTCGTCGCAACTGCGCACGGAGGCTAACACCGACGAGCGTCCGATGTGACAACGTTTTCCGCCGGGCCGGTGTCCGGCGTCACAAGACTTCTTGACGTGACGCCGGTCGCCTGAGGTACATCGACAGGCACCGTCGGGCGTAGGCTCGGTTTCGTGACGATCGAGCACTCCGCGCCGACGACCGGCCAGGCCGCGCGTACCGCGACGCCCGCCCCAGAGGGGCGGCGCATGCTGCGGATCGAGGCCCGCAACGCCGAGACGCCGATCGAGCGCAAACCGCCGTGGATCAAGGTCAAGGCCAAGATGGGGCCGGAGTACACCCAACTGCGCGGGCTCGTCTCGCGGGAAGGGCTGCACACCGTCTGCCAGGAGGCCGGCTGTCCCAACATCTACGAATGTTGGGAGGACCGCGAGGCCACCTTCCTCATCGGCGGTGACCAGTGCACCCGCCGCTGCGACTTCTGCCAGATCGACACCGGCAAGCCGGCCGAGTTCGACGCGGACGAGCCGCGCCGGGTCGCGGAGTCCGTGGTGTCGATGGGCCTGCGCTACGCCACCGTCACCGGCGTGGCCCGTGACGACCTGCCCGACGGCGGCGCCTGGCTCTACGCCGAGACCGTCCGCCAGATCCACGCGCTTCAGCCCGGCTGCGGCGTCGAGCTGCTGATCCCCGACTTCAACGCGGTTCCCGAGCAGCTCGCCGAGGTCTTCGGGTCCCGTCCCGAGGTGCTGGCGCACAACGTCGAGACCGTTCCGCGGATCTTCAAGCGGATCCGGCCGGCGTTCCGCTACGAGCGGTCGCTGGACGTGATCCGGCAGGCCCGCGCCGACGGACTGGTGACCAAGAGCAATCTGATCCTCGGTATGGGCGAGGAGCGGGCCGAGGTTTCCCAGGCGCTGCGCGACCTGCACGAGGCCGGCTGCGAGCTGATCACCATCACCCAGTACCTGCGCCCCACCCCCCGCCACCACCCGGTCGAGCGGTGGGTCAAGCCCGAGGAGTTCGTGGAGCTGCGCGAGGAGGCGGAGGAGATCGGCTTCGCGGGTGTGATGAGCGGGCCGCTGGTGCGCTCGTCGTACCGGGCCGGCCGGCTCTACCAGCAGGCGCTCGCGGCCCGCGAGGCCACCCCGGTCGCCACCGCCGGCTGATCTGAGCCCCTGCCGGTCCCACCGACCGGCAGGTGCCATGATCGGGTGATGACGGCCGGCGTGCGCGAGGAACTCCGCGACGTACCCGGTGCTCAGCCGAGCCCCCGGTGGGCGCGGCTGGCCGACGTGCTCACCGCTGTGGCGCTGCTGGCCGGGGTCGGCTACCGGATCGTCCTGCTCGCCTTCGACGCTCCGCCGACGAACAGCGACGAGGCCACCATGGGGCTGGCCGCGCTGCACATCGCCCGCGGGCAGGACTTCCCAATCTGGTTCTACGGGCAGTCCTACATGGGGACGCTGGAGGCGTACCTGGCCGCGCCGGTGCTCGCGCTGACCGGGCCGTCGGTGTTCGGGCTGCGCCTCGTCACGGTGGCGCTCTACGCGCTCTTCGTGCTGCTCGCCTGGCGGTTGACGCTGCGGCTGACCGGTGACCGCTGGTTCGCGCTGCTGCTGGTGGTGCTGCTCGCCTTCGGCTCGGATCGGATCGTCAAGAACCAGCTCATCGCGGGTGGCGGCTATCCCGAGATGAACCCGGCCGGCGTAGCGCTGGCCCTGCTCACGTACGACCTCTGCACCGGTCGGCCGGGCCACCGGCTGCCGCGCTGGGCGGCCTGGGGTCTCCTCGCCGGGCTGATGGTCTGGGTGGACCCGCTCGTGCTGCCGTACGTGGTCGGCCCCGGTGCGGTGCTCGTGGCGTTCCGGTGGCGGGAGCTGCGCGGCCGGGCCGGGGTGGTGCTCGGGATCGCCGTCCTGGTCGGCGCCGCGCCCCTGCTCGGCCACAGCCTGGTGTCCGGCCGGAACCCACTCGCGGCCGTACTGGCGGCGGCCTCCGGCGGCACCGGCGTGCCGGCCGGCTGGGCGGACCGGCTGCACGGCGGTCTGCTGCTCGGTCCGCCGCTGGGTATGGGCTTCTGCGCCCCCGGCGACTGCGCGACCTGGCAGCTCTGGTGGGCGTTCGCCCTGCCGGTGCTGCTCGTCGTCGGCGCGGTGACGGCCTGGCGCGCGCTGGGCGTGCCTCGCGTCGACGGCGCGCACGGCGGCGGCTCGGACCACGCGGGCCGCGTCGGGGCGGCCGTCCGGCTCGCGCTCGTCGCCGCGGGGGTGGCCACGCTGGCCGCGTACACGCTGAGCAGTTCGGCGGGGCGGACCCCGGTGGAGAGTTCCCGCTACCTGTCCTGCCTGCTCGTCTCGCTGCCCGCGTTGCTCTGGCCGCTGTGGCGCGCCGCCCGGAACCTGCCGCTCCGCCACGCCCCTCACCTCAGGGCAGTACGGCCTGAACCGCCGGCTCCGCCGACGCGGAAGGCCGCGCGGGGCGTGGCGGCGCGGCGCGAGGCGGCTGGACTCCGGTCCCGGACCGTCGCGCTCGTGGCGGCCGCCGTACTCGCCGCGACCGTGGCCGGCAGCGGCTACGCGACGTACCGCGCGATCGGTACCGCTCCCGCCGCCCGGACCGCCGAGGCCCGGCACACCGAATTGGTCACCACGCTGCGCGACCTCGGCGTCCGGCACGTGTACGGGGGCTACTGGACCTGCAACCGGCTCACCTTCGCCAGCGGTGAGGACGTGGTCTGCGCGGTGGTCGACGACGAGCTTCGGCCTGGATTCGACCGGTACGCCCCGTACCGTCGGGCGGTGGCCGCGTCGGCGGCCCCGGCCTGGGTCGCTCCGACCGGCTCCCCGCTCGCGGCCCGCCTCGACGAGCGGATGCGCGTCGAGCCAGGCACCCTCGATCTGGTCAGCGTCGACGGCTACCGCATCTACCTTGCCCACACCTGACGTCCGCCGCCCCGCCCGACATACTGCGGGCAGGCGCCAACGACGCTGGCCCCACGCCCAAAGATCGTGCTGTTTCCTGGATCGAGTGGCATTCCGGCCGCGCTGAGGCCACTGGATCCAGGATCGAGCACGATCTTGCGGTCGCGCGCCGCCGACGCGGGCTCGCCGCCCGCGACAGGGACAGGGGAACGGAGCGCCGTCACCGCGCCGGGTCTGCCAGTTCGTCGCGGCGTAGCCCGCCCGAAACGCGCGACGCGGCACGACGCAGCACCGCGCAACGCGGCACGCCACGGCACGGACGGCGCAAGGGGGAACAGCACGGCACGGGGCGGCACGGCCCGCGAAGGTGCTGGGCCCGGCCGCGGATCACGCTCACCGACGGCGACCACTAGACTCTGCGGCATGGCAAAGCCCCAGGAGAAGGTCTCGTTCGGCCAACGGCTGAAGCAGATCGGGATGGTGTTCCAGTTCACCGCGAAGCAGGACCGGTGGTTCGCGCCACTGGTCGCCGCGGCGGTGCTGATCCCGATCGCGCTGACCGTGGTCGCGACGATCTTCTGGGGCTGGATCTTCATCCCGCTGGGCATCCTGTTCACGCTGCTCGCGGTGCTGATCGTGCTCAACCTGCGCTCGAACAAGGCGATGATGAACGCCGCCGAGGGGCAGCCCGGAGCGGCGGCGCAGATCATGGAGAGCATGCGTGGCGACTGGCGGGTCACCCCGGCGGTCAGCTCCACCACCCAGATGGACATGGTCCACCTGGTCGTGGGCCGGCCGGGCGTGATCCTGCTGGCCGAGGGGAACCCGCAGCGGGTACGCGGCCTGCTCGGCCAGGAGAAGCGCCGGCTGGCCAAGGTGATCGGCTCGGCGCCGCTGCACGACTACGTGATCGGCCAGGGCGACGACGAGCTGCCGATCCGCAAGCTGCGCACGACGCTGATGCGGCTGCCGCGCAGCCTCAGCGGCAAGGACGTCAACGCGCTGGACAAGCGCCTCAAGGCGCTCAGCGCGCGGCCGCAGATGCCGAAGGGTGCGATCCCCAAGAACATGCGGCCGCCGCGGGGCGCGTTCCGCCAGACCCGGGGCCGCTGACCCCCGTCGTACGTCGAAAGAGCCGGACCCGGTGGGTCCGGCTCTTTGCTTTGGTCCCGGTCCTTGCCCGGGCACGGCACCTACCCGGTCACCCGGCGCGAGGCCGAGCCTCGTGCAGTGGGGCTCCACGCCGGTGGCCGCCAGGCGTCCGGCGCGGAAGCAGCGGCTCCGGCGGGATGGTTGATCACCGGACGGTTGATCGACTCGGGCTCCTGGAAGTCGGGGTGTCCCGGGCAAGCGGATACCCCGACCCCAATGACCCCGAGTCGATCATGTGGGTCAGACGCAGGTGACGATTGAGCCGGTCCGTGGGTCAGACGGAGGTGACGACCGAGCCGCTCGCGCGGTCGTGGAGGCCGCGGCGGTGCGCGTCCATGATCAGGGCAGGCACGACCAGGGCGAGGAGCAGACCACGCAGCAGGCCGCGGAACACCCCGATCCGACCGCCGTCGAACCAGGACACGCAGCGGATCCGGGTGATGTACATGCCGGGCGTCTGAGCGAACAGACCGAGGAAGAAGCCGTACTCGAGCACGAGCACGAGCACCGGGGCCCAACCGTCGCTGATCGGGTCGGCGAAGATCCGCGCCACCAGCAGGCAGAGCACCCAGTCGATGATCAGTGCGCCGAATCGCCGGCCGATGCTGGGCGGGGTGAAGGAGGGGTCGGCGGCGGGCGGCACCAGGTGCGGATCACGCGGGTTGGTCACAGCGGTCAAGGGTAACCAGCGGGTCCGGCGCCGACCGGCGCGGACCGGAGTAGCGTCTCCGCCAATTCCGACAACAGGGATTCACATTACTAGAATGGCTCATACCGGTGGCACCTGCCCGTCTGACCAGCGCGGATGACCAGCGTCGATGACGCTCCGCGAGGGTCGTAACACAGCAGAAACACTCAAGACACGGCCGGGCAACCGCCCCGCCATAGCGTCGCCAGAAGCCCCAGCCACCAAGTGGACGTGCCAGGAGGACGTGTGTTCGCCAACCCCGAGGAACTTCTGCGCTACCTCAAGAATGAGGACGTGAAGTTCGTCGACGTACGTTTCTGTGACCTGCCGGGTGTGATGCAGCACTTCAACCTGCCGGTCGAGTCCGTCGACGATGACATCTTCACCGAGGGCCTCGCGTTCGACGGCTCCTCGATCCGCGGCTTCCAGGCGATTCACGAGTCGGACATGCTCCTGCTCCCGGACGTGGCCACCGCCTTCATCGACCCGTTTCGCGCGCAGAAGACCCTCGCGCTGAACTTCTTCATCCACGACCCGTTCACCCGCGAGGCTTACACCCGGGACCCGCGCAACGTGGCGAAGAAGGCCGAGGCCTACCTGGCGGCCAGCGGCATCGCCGACACCGCCTACTTCGGCGCGGAGGCGGAGTTCTACATCTTCGACTCGATCCGGCACGAGACCTCGGCGCACCAGTCGTTCTACTACATCGACTCGATCGAGGGCGCCTGGAACTCCGGCCGCGAGGAGCCGGGCGGCAACCGCGGCTACAAGACCCCGTACAAGGGTGGTTACTTCCCGGTGCCCCCGGTCGACCACTACGCCGACCTGCGCGACAGCATCGTGCGCCGGCTCGTCGACAACGGCTTCACGGTGGAGCGCTCGCACCACGAGGTGGGCACCGCAGGCCAGTCGGAGATCAACTACAAGTTCTCGACGCTGCTGCACGCCGCCGACCAGCTGCAGCTCTTCAAGTACATCGTGAAGAACGAGACGTGGGCGCACGGCAAGACCGCCACCTTCATGCCGAAGCCGCTCTTCGGCGACAACGGCTCCGGTATGCACACCCACCAGAGCCTCTGGCTCAACGGTGAGCCGCTCTTCTACGACGAGACCGGCTACGCCGGTCTGTCGGACACCGCCCGCTGGTACATCGGCGGTCTGCTGCACCACGCCCCGTCGCTGCTGGCGTTCACCAACCCGACGGTCAACTCGTACCGCCGCCTGGTGCCGGGCTTCGAGGCGCCGGTCAACCTGGTCTACTCGCAGCGCAACCGCTCCGCCTGCACCCGGATCCCGGTCACCGGCAGCAACCCGAAGGCCAAGCGCGTCGAGTTCCGCGTGCCGGACCCGTCGGCCAACGTCTACCTCGCCTTCTCGGCGATGCTGATGGCCGGCCTGGACGGCATCAAGAACAAGATCGAGCCGCCGACGCCGATCGACAAGGACCTGTACGACCTGCCGCCGGAGGAATGGGGCGACGTCAAGCAGGTGCCGGGTTCGCTGCCGGAGGTGCTCGACCGGCTCGAGGGCGACCACGACTACCTGCTCGAGGGTGGCGTCTTCACGCCGGACCTGATCTCGACCTGGGTCGAGTGGAAGCGGGCCAACGAGGTCGACCCGGTGCGCCTGCGTCCGACCCCGCACGAGTTCGCCATGTACTTCGACTGCTGACGCAGCCGCTTCATCCCGGCCGGGGGGGGGGCGCCCCCCCCCGGGCGGCGCCGCCGGGGGGAGTAGGAAAAACGAAAAAAAGAAAGGGG